>CAZOBB010000069.1:0-3677 GCA_964577975.1 uncultured Thermodesulfobacteriota bacterium
CTGTTGGTAGTTTTCCAGGATCGCGGCGGTGGTGCGTCCCACGGCCAGTCCCGACCCGTTGAGGGTGTGTACCAGTTCCGCCTTTTCCCCCTGTTTCCTCCGGAAGCGGATCCCGGCCCGCCGGGCCTGGAAGTCCTCGAAATTGCTGCAGGACGAGATTTCCCGGTACACCTTCTGGTGGGGCATCCAGACCTCGATGTCGTAGGTCTTGGTGGCGGAAAACCCCAGATCGCCCGTGCAGAGAACCACGACCCGGTAGGGGATCTCCAGCTTTTGCAGGACCTCTTCCGCGTTGGCCAGGAGCTTTTCCAGCTCGTCGTAGGAGGATTCCGGGGTGGTGAACTTGACCAGCTCTACCTTGTTGAACTGGTGCTGGCGTATCAGTCCCCGCGTGTCCTTGCCGGCTGCCCCGGCCTCCTTCCGGAAGCAGGGCGTGTAGGCCGTGTAGTAGATGGGAAGCAGGCGGCCGTCGATGATCTCGTCGGCGAAGATATTGGTGACGGGAACCTCCGCCGTGGGGATGAGGAAGTGATCCCACCCGTCGATTTTGAAGAGGTCCTCCTCGAATTTCGGGAGCTGTCCCGTGCCGGTCATGGTCTTCCGGTTTACCATGAAAGGGGGCAGGATCTCGGTGTAGCCGTGCTCCTGGGTGTGCAGGTCGAGCATGAAGTTGATGAGCGCCCGCTCCAGTCTCGCCCCCAGGCCCTTGTAGAGGGCGAACCGGGCCCCGGCCAGCTTGGCCGCCCTTCCGAAATCGAGGATGTCCAGGCCCTCGCCGATGTCCCAGTGGGCCTTCGGCTCGAAGGGAAAATCCCGCGGCTCTCCCCAGCGCTTCACCTCCACGTTGTCCTCGTCGCTTTCCCCGACGGGCACGCTCTCGTGCGGGACGTTGGGAAGGGTCATGAGGATCTCCCTGACACCCGCCTCGATCTCCTTGAGCTCCTTGTCCAGGGCCTTGATCCGGGCGGAGACCTCCCGCATCTCCAGGACCTTGTCCTCCGCCGGCTTGCCTTCCCGCTTCAGCTTTCCGATTTCCTCGGACACGGTGTTGCGCCGGTTCTTCAGCCCCTCCACCTCTCGGATGATGGCCCGCCGTTTCTCGTCCAGTTCCCTGAAGCGGGCGAGGGAGAGGCCGGCGTCGCGCGTCCGGAGCCGTTTCTCGATATCGTCCGCCTTTTCCCGAAGTGTCCTGAGATCTAACATCGTCCCTTCCTTTCCTTGAATGCCCGGATTATAGGCATCACCGTCCCGTTCGTCAACCGGGAATTCCCGTGCCTGTTCCTATTCCCACACGACATCGATGCCTTCCTTGATGAGCTGGCTGATGAGGATGTCGGTGACCATGGTCACGGGCTCGTAAGCCATGCCCAGCGGCGGGCTGAAGATGTTTTCGTACTGGGAGATCCGGCCCAGGACGACCTTTTCGCCCATGAGGACGATGACCTTCTCCGCCATGCGGCTGACCTCCCGGGGGCCGAGAAACTGGGCGCCGACGAGAACCTGCCGGGCCGTGTCGGCGACGAGTTTAAGCCAGAGGGGATGCCCGTCGAACATGACCTTCCGGGTCATTCCCTTGCGGACGGCGGATACCACGGAGAGGCCCCGCTTTGCGGCCGCCCGTTCCGTCATCCCCACCGAGGCGATGGTCTGGCCGAATACCTCGGTGCCGAGGGTGCCGATGGCGCCCATGAAGGGGACGGTGTTGCCGAAGTGGATGTTCCGCCCCACGGTCCTTCCCGTGCGGTTTGAGAAGGTGGCCAGGGCCGTGAGGGTCTTTTCGCCGGTGAGCATGTCCCAGCCTTCCATGCAGTCCCCCGCCGCGTAGATGGCGGGATCGCTGGTCTGGAGGTAGGGATTCACCTCGATGCCGCCCGTGGTCCCGATCTTGAGACCCGCGTCCCGGGCCAGGTCCACGTTGGGACGTACCCCCTTGGCCACGAGGATGAAATCGACCTCCAGGGATGCCCCATCCGTGAGGCTCAGTGTCAGGCTGTCCCCATGGCGTTCCACCTTCGTGACGGAGGTGGAAAGACGAAGGTCCACGCCGCCTTCCGTGATGAAGGGGTGCGCCTTCTCCGCCATGTCGGGATCGAGCAGCCGGGACATGATGTGGGGCGAGGAGACGATGAGATGCACCGCGTCGTACCCCTTCTTGACGAAGGTTTCCGCCATTTCCAGGCCGATGGCGCCCGCCCCGAGGATCGCCGCGCGTTTGCACCGGGGAATCACGGCCTCCAGGGCGTGGGCGTGCTTCAGCTCCGTGGTCAGGGTGAAGACCCGGTCCCCGGAAAGCCCCGGGATGTCGGGGATCTTCGGGACGGAGCCGGTGTTGACGAGAAGGATGTCGTAGGGGACCGCCTCCCCGTTGGCGATGATGACCTTCTTCTCCCGGTCGATGGCCGTGACCTCCGTTTCGAGGTGAAGACCGATCCCCTTCTTCTCGAACCAGGGGAGGGTCGCGTAGAACATGTCGTCGAAGCTCAGCACGTTCCTCAACACGAAGGGCTGTTCGCAGGGGGTGTAGGCCGTCTTGTCCCGTCGGGTGTAGATGTCGATCTGGGCCTTGTTGCCAAGGACCCGGAGGGTGTTGGCCGCCACGATACACGCGCCGCCGCCTCCGATCATGACGATTTTCATTTCATTACCTCCTTTGGGCATGGCATGGAGCTTAAAGCTCGAAGCTGAAAGTAAAAAAATTTCGTATCATTCTTCTTGAAGACGGTTCGGTTTCAGTTCGCGCAACGCCTCGGTGTTTTTCTGAATGATAATCTCGGGTGAGACGTAAACGAGGCGCCCGTTTTTCATCACAGGTATTTTTTGGTTGTGCCTCTGGGCTTCCCTGGCAGCACGGATTGCTGCGCGTCTCAAAGCCTTGAGCCCTAAGTATACGTAGCTACTGGTGTTGACCTTATCCAATTTTCCCCTCCGAACTGTCTATGATAACGGGATATTCTCCCGACGTGTTAAATACTATCCATGAGTCTGCCAACGGTTTATAAATTTTTTGGAAATTTGTCCAGCTTTTTTCAAATCGTCGGTAGAAGAGTGAGGGCAAAAATTCCTGAGCGAAGGTGGTTTTTCCGGAGCCGTTTGGTCCTGCCACGATGTAGCATTTCAGGTTTTCATGGTCATTAAGCATTTCGTTTCCGCCATTTTTTGTGCCAGATGACGTAGAGGACGGTCAGGATGACCACGGCGATGAGAATGTAGGTGAGGCTCCTGTGGGAATAGGCCTGGATCAGCTCCTTGTTGTTCCCCACGAGATAGCCGATATAGGCGAGGATGATCACCCAGATGCCCGCGCCCAGTCCCGTGAAGAGGAGGAAGCGGAAGAGGTTCATCCGCGCCAGGCCCGCGGGAAAGGAGATATACTGGCGGATGACCGGCAGCAGGCGGCAGACGAAGGTGCTGATCTCGCCGTGGGTGCGGAACGTCTCCTCCGCCCGCGCGAATTTTTCCTCCGTCAGCCCGAAGGGCCGCGCGATCTTGAGAACGAGGGGGCGTCCCAGCCACAGGGCGAGATAGTAGTTGAACAGGGCGCCCAGGAGGCTGCCGATGATGCCGCAGGCAATGACCCAGGGGAAGCTCATCCGCCCCTGGCTGGCCAGGTATCCCGCGGGAGGAATCACCACCTCGCTGGGGAAGGGGAAGAACGAGGATTCGAGAAACATCATGGC
>CAZOBB010000070.1:0-10301 GCA_964577975.1 uncultured Thermodesulfobacteriota bacterium
CCATCGTTTCGATTACACGATCGTAATCACCACGGTTTTTGAGAAACCAATCCACGACCTCCCGGATGGCCCCATTCCCCGCCTGTTCTCCCGTAATGTACACGGCATACCGTTTTGCCTCACCATCCGCACCCAACACGCAAACGGGAATCGCCACGCGTTTTAGGATAGGAATATCCTGGATGTCATCTCCCACATAGAGAACCTCTTCATCCTTAAACCCATACCGTTCCTTCAAATACGCGTAACCTTTCAGCTTATTGTGGCTTCCTTGATACACCATGTCAATATCCAGCTCTTTGCTTCGAAGCGTCACGGCTTCTGATGTTCTGCCGGTGAGAATGCCCACACGCACCCCCGCCGCTTTCAAAAGCGTGACCCCCATCCCATCCCGCACATGAAAGCGTTTCAATTCCATCTCCTGACTTCCCAAATAAATCCCTCCCTCCGTCAAGACCCCATCCACATCCATCAAAAAAACATCGATCCTTTCGAACGGCAACGTCATCTCAGGCATAATCTTCCTCCCATGAACGAACGAGTTCCGAAAGCTCTTTTGCCTTTTTCAACAATGACTCCAACCTTTCCAACGGAATCATACTCGAAGCATCACACAGGGCTTCCTCCACGCATGGATGCGTCTCCAAAAATAAGGCATCACACCCCGCCGCCACTCCTGAAAAAACCAAGGTCGGCACGAATCCCGGCTCTCCTCCCTTTGGGTCTCTGCTGGGCACCCCATAGATTCGCACGATATGCGTGGCATCGAAAATGACAGGATATCCCAAAGACTGCATGATGGGGATCGACCGCATGTCGGCCACCAATTGATAATAGCCAAAACAAGTTCCCCGTTCCGTCAAAAGGATTCGATCATTCCCCACACTCAAGAGTTTATTGATGGGGCTTTTCATGCCATCGGGAGCAAGAAACTGTCCCTTTTTCACGTTGACGGGTTTTCCCGTCTTTCCAGCGGCAATCAGAAGGCTCGTCTGTTGGCACAAGAAAGCGGGAATCTGAATCACGTCCAACACCTCTGCCGCCGCAGGAATATCCACTTCTCGATGAACATCGGAAAGGACCGGCACGTCAAACGTCTCCTTCACCTTCTCAAGGATCTTCAACCCCTTTTCCAAACCCGGTCCACGATAGTTTTCCGCCGTACTCCGGTTATCCTTTTCATAAGACGATTTATAGATGAGGGGAATACTCAGATCCTCGCACATCTTTTTAAGAGATTCCGCCGTTCGTAACGCGATATCTTCCGTTTCGATGACGCAGGGTCCTGAAATAAGCGCGAGAGGTGCCTTTCCCCCTATCTTAACCGGTCCAATCTCAACCTGCTTCACTTGGCAAAAACCTCCTTCCCCACCCAAAGTCCGAAATTCTTCAACAAAGCCAACCCCATTTTTTGACTCTTCTCTGGATGAAACTGGACGGCGAAAAGATTCTCCCTATAAACAGCGGAAGCAAAAGAAACCCCATAGTCCGTCCATCCCGCCACGTCTTCTTCCCTCTCCGGAATGCCATAATAGGAGTGTACAAAATAGAAAAAACTCCCATCGGGAATATCCCGCCATAAGGGAAGATCTCCCTTTGCTTGCGACACCCTATTCCACCCCATGTGGGGAACCTTGAGGCGATGTCCGTTTACATCCCTTCTCGTTTCTGAAAATCTAACGACTCGCCCGGGGATATATCCCAATCCGGCGTGCACCCCATGCTCCTCACTTTCGGAATACAGGATCTGAAGACCTATGCAGATACCGAGATAAAACTTTCCCGAACGGACGGCTTCTTCAATGGCATCCAACAGCTCAAGGGCCTTCAACGTGCGCATACAATCATCAAACGCCCCCTGACCAGGGACGACAAGCGCCGCCGCATCCTGAATCTCTCGAGGAGATTGGGTCACGCGAACCCGTATCCCCACCGTTTCGAACGCCTTGGCGACACTTCGAAGATTTCCCCGTCCATAATCAACCACCGCCACGAAAGCGCCCATCAAAGAACCCCTTTTGAGGAAGGGAGACTATCTCCATCCCCATCCAGACGAACGGCTTCCCGAAGAGCCCGAGCAAATCCCTTGAAGATCGCTTCCGCAATGTGATGGCCGTTCTTCCCTCGGAGCTTGACGATGTGGAGCGTCACCCCCCCATGAACGGCAATGGCCCGGAAAAACTCCTCAATCAGTTCCAGATCAAACGTTCCCGTCTTCTGGGAGGGAAAGGATACATCATACATCAGATAAGGACGGTTCGACAGGTCGAGATAAACCCCCACCAAAGCTTCATCCATCGGAAGGGTCGCTTCTCCATACCGACGAATACCCCGCCGTTGGCCAAGAGCACTCGAAAGGGCCTGCCCCAAAACAATCCCTACATCCTCGACGGTGTGATGGTCATCGACCTCGATATCTCCCCGCGCCTTCACACTCAAATCGAAACGTCCGTGCACCGCCAAAAGGGTAAGCATATGGTCAAGAAAGGCCACTCCTGTGGCAATCTCATGGTAGCCTTTGCCCTCGAGCTTTAGAGAAAGGGAAATCTCCGTTTCCCGAGTCGTTCGTTTGAGTGTGGCGACACGTTCCATGAAATCCTCCCTATGATTTGACCCGCTTGATGTTGGCGCCAACGGCCTGCAATTTCTCTTCCATCCGTTCATATCCCCGATCGAGATGATAAATCCGTGATATCTCCGTCGTCCCGCTCGCGGCCAAACCAGCCAAGACGAGAGAAGCACTCGCCCGGAGGTCCGTGGCCATGACGGGCGCGCCGCTGAGAGTTTCTTTCCCCCGAATGATAGCACTATGTCCTTCAACCTGAATATCCGCTCCCATCCGTTTCAACTCACTCACATGCATAAACCGGTTCTCAAAAACCGTCTCCGAAATGACACTGAGACCACTGGCAAAGCACATCATCGCCATGAGCTGCGCCTGGACATCGGTTGGAAAACCGGGATAGGGAAGGGTTTTCGCATCGACACTTCGTATCGATCCCACAAGGAGGCACCGAAGACCTCCATCTTCCTCCTTGATCTCCATCCCCGCCTCGGTAAGCTTGTCGATCACAGCCCTAAGATGGGTAGGGTTCGCTCCCCTCAAAAACAGATTTCCCCGGGTCAAACCTGCCGCAACCATATAGGTGGCAGCCTCCACTCGATCAGGCATAATCGTGTATTCCACGCCATGAAGGGATTCAACCCCCTCAATCGTCACCGTTTTCGTCCCCAGGCCTGCGATCTTTCCCCCCATACGATTGATGAAATTCCCCAATTCTACCACTTCCGGCTCTCGAGCGGCGTTTTCGATCACCGTGACACCATCCGCCAGGGAAGCTGCCATCATCAGATTCTCCGTCCCCGTCACGGTAGGAAGAGACAGATCGATCGTTGCCCCTTTCAATCTACTCGCCTTCGCGTGAATGTATCCGTGTTCCAAATCGATTTCCGCACCAAGGGCCTGAAACCCCTCCAGGTGCAAATTGATAGGGCGGGTTCCGATAGCGCAACCACCCGGCAAGGAAACCTTCGCTTCGTGCGCCCGCGCCAGCAACGGCCCCATGACAAGGATAGACGCCCGCATCGTGCGGACCAGATCGTAAGGCGCCTCAATCGTATCCAGTGTCCTTGCTTCGATCCGCGCCTCACTTCCCTGCCGATGAATCTCAATCCCCATATTCCCCAACAGCTTCTCTACCGTATCAATATCGCGGAGAGCGGGCACGTTCCGGAGACGAACAGGGTCGCTGGTCAAAAGCGATGCCATGAAAAGGGGAAGCGCGGCATTCTTCGCGCCCCCGATCTGAATCTCCCCTATCAGACGTTCTCCCCCCTGTATGATCATCTTGTCCATTCAATCAGATCCTCCGTCCCGACACGACTCTTGGATGCCCTGCAAGGTCGCGAGTGACACGAATAGCCTCGAACTTCCCCGTTTCCCCAAGGAGGTCAGCCACCTCCTCTGCCTGATTCGGTCCCACCTCGGTCACAAAAATCCCTTTTCCTTCAAGGTAAGAGGGAGATGCTTCAATAAGCCTTCTCAAAATCTCCAACCCTTTTCTTCCGCCATTCAGAGCCCGAATCGGTTCGAAATCTTTTATCCCAGCCGGGAGCAAATCCAATTCCTCCTCCGCCACATAGGGAGGATTCGATACCACCACATGAAACCTCACCCCCCATCGAAAGGCACCAAACAAATCACTACATACCAGAAAAAAGGGCCCATCCGCGGGATACGCGTTACAGTTTCGCTTAGCCACTTTCAGGGCTTCATCGTCAATGTCCACGAGAAAGAATGTCCCCTTTAAAAAGGTAGAAAGGGCAAGCGCAATGGCACCGCTGCCACATCCCATATCTACCACGCGCGGATGAGGCGGAACCGGTATCTCTTGAAGGCGATCCTTGGTAACTTCCACCACGGTTTCCGTTTCAGGGCGAGGAATCAATACTCGAGGATCGACGTAAAGTGTTCTCGACCAAAATTCCTTCTTATTACGAATATAGGAAACGGGTTCTCCTGCCAAACGCCGCTTGATAACACCTCGATATTGCTTTCGTTCCTCATCCGAAAGAGGTCGATCGAAATGAGTATAGAGGGCTATCCTCTCCACACCCAACACGTGGGCAAGGAGGATCTCCGCATCCAATCTAGGGGTCGGGATTCCTTGTTTCCTGAAATAATCGGCCGTCCAATTTAAGGCTTCCATGATTGTCCATAATGCCTTCGCGTCACCCATCGTTCCGTTCGTCAAATCCCGATTTCAGCCGTTCCGCCTCAAAATGGGCCGTCAACGGTTCAATAAGTTGATCAAGATCCCCCTCCAAAATGGAATCGAGTTTATAGAGGGTCAAACCTATGCGATGATCCGTCACCCGATTCTGCGGATAATTGTAGGTCCGAATCCGCTCGCTCCGATCTCCCGTTCCAACCATGCTCCTTCGGGTTTCAGAAATCTCCCGTTGTTTTTCCTGCTCCATACGATCCAACAGGCGTGCCCGGAGAACCTTCATGGCCTTGGCCTTGTTTTTGTGCTGAGACTTCTCGTCCTGACACGTCACCACAATCCCCGTTGGTTTATGGGTGATCCGAACCGCCGAGTCGGTCGTATTCACATGCTGTCCCCCCGGCCCTGACGAGCGGTATACGTCGATTTCCAAATCGTTAGGATCGATCTCAACATCGATTTCTTCTGCCTCCGGCAAGACAGCCACCGTCACAGCCGACGTATGAATTCGCCCTTGCGACTCCGTCTCCGGTACCCGCTGCACTCGGTGAACCCCCGACTCATACTTCAACTGACTATAAGCCCCCTTCCCCTCCACAAGGAAGATCACCTCTTTGAATCCTCCGATTCCCGTCACGTTCTGGCTCAACATATCGATCTTCCAGCGTTTTTTCTCAACGAAACGGGAATACATCCTAAACAGTTCCGCCGCGAACAAGGCAGCTTCTTCCCCTCCCGTTCCAGCGCGGATCTCCACCACGATATTCTTTTCATCATTCGGATCCTTGGGAAGAAGGGCAAGATGAATATCACGGATCACCTGGTCGAGCTGGCCCTGGACGGCCCTCAACTCCTCCTGGGCCAATTCCTTGACTTCCTCGTCTGGATCGTTGAGAAGCTCCTTGTTTTCCTTTATCTGGGAATCCAAAGACTTCTTCTTCCGATAAAGGGTCACGATATTGGAAAGCTCAGCGTGTTCCTTCGCATACCGTGCATACTGGTTCCGGTCGCCCAGAACCTCGGGACTACTCAGAGCGAGAGAGAGTTCCTCATATCGTTTCTGAAGCTCTTCGAGTTTCTGGTCAAGATTAAACTTGGGCATGTCGCGCTCTGCGTATTAAAGGTTTTTGAAAAAACGGCGGACCGATCGCACCTTTCCACAACTCATAGTTCCCTCTGGACAAGGTCCCGTTAGACACGCCGGTCCCGCATCCTCGAAAAGGGTGGGAGAAATAGCCTTCACTTTCCGCAGCATTTCCACGGCCATCGCTCGAATTTCCCACTGCGCCCGGTTACAACAACGGAGGCGAAAAAAGTAGCGCAGCTCGCGCGCGTTCATCGTCAAAATCAGCTTCGTTTCCGCCGCATTGGGAAGGACAAAACGGGCATCCTCCTGAGATGCTTCCCCCTTATCTCCCAGGAGTTGATTCCATTCATCATACCATTGCTGAATCTCACGCATTTGACGCTCGTAACGCTTCACATACTTTTCTCCAAGGGCGCGAATCCGGGGAGGCACGATATAATTAAAGACCCCATCCGGGCTTTTCGAAGAATCTTTTCCCACATAGCGCTGGCTCTGAACGGAAAAACTCGCTATACGATGGCGAGTGAGCTGTGCCAAAAGGCTCCGGGAAACCCCTTCAATCCCAAACGTGAAACTCGCATGTTCAATAGGTGAAAAATGGCCAAACGCCATCAGCCTTTTCAAAAAGGCCCGTTCTTCCCCCGCCTTGAACGACTCTGCCAAAGAGGAAATGTCCGTCTCCGAATAACACAAGCGGGCTGCCCATGCGATTGTAGTCTCCGGATCAGGCGTCCATCTGAGAAGTTCAACATGAAGGCTGGTTTCCCCCATTTTTCATTACGCAGAAGAGGAGGCCTTCTTAGTCGGCATCTTTATGTTGCCATACTTTCTCCGAAACTTCTCAATCTTCCCGGCGGAATCGACGATTTTCTGCTTTCCCGTAAAAAACGGATGGCATTGGGAACATATTTCTATATGAATCTCTTCCTTCGTCGAGAGAGTTTTGAACTCAGCCCCACAACTGCATCTCACCGTTACCTCATGAAGCTCTGGGTGTATCCCCTTTTTCATCAGAAATTCCTCCTTCATCCATACAATTCTGAACTTGAGACTATACCAACAAAAAAGGGAAAAATCAACTTTCCACTCAGCTTGATCTCCAACCAAAAAACAATTATCCTCCCTACACTCCCATCCAGACACGCTAAGGAGGAAAAACTGATGGAAAAAATAACCATCCAAACGGAAAGACGCGTCCAACTCCTCGACATCACCGATAAAATTCAAAGACTTGTTCAAGCCAAGGGATGGCAAGAGGGTGCCCTTCTCCTCTTCGTTCCCCATACCACGGCAGGGATCACCATCAATGAAGGGGCCGACCCAGCCGTTCGACAGGACATCGAAACGGTTCTCAACCAGCTCATCCCTCATCGTGGAAACTATCGTCACGCTGAGGGGAATTCGGACGCCCACATCAAAACCACCTTGACGGGGAATTCATCCTTCATCATCCTTGAAAACGGCCGTTTGAGGCTGGGAACGTGGCAATCCGTCTTCTACTGCGAATACGACGGCCCCCGATCTCGGAGCCTCTGGGTTCAATACCTCCCAACCTAATCACTCCCAACAAACAAAAAAAGGGGGCACCCCGCCCCCTTCGAAAATATCCTCCTTTGCCGGTGTCTTACCGCAGCGTTCCAAAGTAACGTGCCGTAAGCTGTTTCGCGCGGACCTCGGGGTTGGAGTAGTCGGGAAGAAGCATGGGGGAGATCCGATCGGTCTCGATTCCCGCCTCTTTCAGTTCCTTATGATACGCCCTCACATGCTCCAGCGTGAGCTTCTTCAGGGTGATCCCCTGTTTCACGTACTCCGAGGCCCGGATCCCGGCCCGGCGGCCGTATACGTTGATGTCGAGCAGGGAGTTGCCCATGAGGCGGTTTTCCCCGTGGATACCTCCCAGGACCTCCCCGGCCACGAAGAGCCCGGGAATCTTGGTCTCGCCCCACTCGTTGGCCTCCACGCCGCCGTTTTGGTAATGCAGCGTGGGATAGACGAGCAGGGGCTCCTTGCTGATGTCGATGCCGTAGCGTTTGAACTGAATGAACTTGGCGGGGAAATCCCTCTCCACCGTGCCCTCGCCCCGGAGCATGTCGATCATGGGCGTATCGAGCCAGACGCCGATCCGGCCCACGGGGGTGGGGATGCCCTTGCCCACGTCCATGCACTCCCGGATGATGTTGGCGGACTCCACGTCACGCGGTTCCAGCGGAAAGGTGAACTCCTCCCCGTCGATGTTGACGGGCTGGGCCCCGGCGGTGCGCATCTTCTCCGTGATGAGAAGTCCCACGTTCTGTTCCGGGTAGGCCGCGCCGGTAGGGTGGTATTGCGTGGCGTAAAGGAAACAGTGGGGCACGCCGCACCGGTAGGCCATGACGATGCCGTCCATCGTGGCCCCGTAGTGGTTGGTCGTGGCGAATCCCTGGATGTGGAGCCGTCCGCACCCCCCGGTGGTGACGATGACGGCCTTGGCCTTGACGATGGTGTATTCCTCCGTTTCCATGTTGTAGAGGAGCGCCCCGGCAGCCTTGCCGTCCTCGTCCAGGATGATCTCCACCGCGGGCTGATATTCCAGCACCGTGATGTCGTCCCGGCGGTTGCGCGCCTCGTCCCGGATAGTCCGCATGATCTCCGCGCCGGTCACATCGCCGCAGGAATGCATCCGTTTCCGGCAGGTCCCGCCGCCGGCCAGCAGGCGCATCTCCCCGTCCGGCGTCTTGTCGAAGTTCATCCCCAGGCTCTCCAGCCACTGGATGATGAGGGGGGCGTCCAACGTCAGGGCCTTGACCAGGTTAGGCTTATTGGTGAAGTGCCCACCGCCGATGATGTCCAGGTAGTGGTAGTAGGGGGAATCCTTCGTGGAGTCGGCCGACTGGATTCCGCCTTCCGCCATGATGGTGTTGGCGTCTCCGTGGCGGAGCTTCGTGGCGATGATGACCTTCATCCCGTTCTCCTGGGCGAAGAGCGACGCCGTCGTGCCGGCCCCGCCGCCACCGATGATGAGGACGTCCGTTTCGTAGTCGGGTTTGGAGAGGTCCACGATGTCCGGATCGATCCGGCTTTTGGCCTCAAACAGGTCCACCACCTCGTCGGGATAGGTATGACCGTCCCCCTTGTTGGGACCGATCTTGAACTCCCGGCGTCCTTCCTCCTTGTAGTCGGGGTGATAGGTCTTCAGGCGTCGCTCCGCTTCCTCCAGGGAGAGCTTGGGGAACTGAATCCCCTGCTTGACCCGTTCGACCCGGGCGGGGCGGGTCGCCTCGACCTTCTTTATGAGTTCCTTCATCTCCGGGGTATAACCCATGACGTTTCCTCCACGTATTTAGACCTGAAAAGTTCTCAGGTTTTTCAAACGGTTACAGATACTTCGTTTCCTTTGGTTCCCATCCCTCGCTGATGACGGGTTCCCACTCCCTCTCTTCGTAACGTTTTTTCAGCTCTTCCAGAGGCAGGGACTGGAGCTCCTCGATCATGGGATCGTATTTGCCCGCCTTGATCTCTTCCACCCGCTTGGCCACCTGCTGGGATTTCTTCTGCCCGTAACGGCCATACAACCGGCGGCAGAGCTCCGCCATGTTGTACTGGTTGGTCTCGGCGGGACAGCGCGACGTGCAGAGCCCGCACATGATACAGCTCCGGGACATTTCCGCCACCGCCTCGATGTCGCCCCGGATGGCCGCCGCCATGTAGTCCATGACCTGAAGGTCCATGGGACAGACCTTGGTGCAGGCGTTGCACTGCACGCAGCGGAAGGTCTCGGGATAGGTGGTCTGGATGGCCGTGACGTCGTAGGGGAGCTTCTCGATGTCGTAGACCACCTTGTTGGCGGGGAAGAAGGGAATCTGAACGAGGTACATATTGGGCTGCACCACGGTCTGACAGGCGAGCCCGGAGTAGAGCTTGTAATCCCCCTCCAGGCGGTAGACGGTGGCGCAGGCCCCGCAGATCCCGCCGCGGCACCCGCAAGACCGGATGAATTGGTAGCCGGCGTACTCCATTGCCTTCTGAATGGTCAAGGTCTCCGGAACGAGATAGCGCTTACCCATCACGTAGATGGGGATCATCCGCGTCCCTTCGGCAATGACCGTCTTGTCTCCTTTGCGCATAGCGTCTTTGGCAACGGTGGTTGTCATAACCTCTTTCCTCCCAGTTTGTCTCTTCCTCTCATGAAAAAATCGTTGTTATGATTCATACCCCAGCCGCGCGAGCAGCGGGACGGGGTTGACGATGTGCTTGGACCACCAGCTCTTTCGATTGGGTACGTCCATGGCGACCCCCATCAGCTCGGTAAAGTAGAAGACGGGCAGGGGATCCGGCCCCGTCTGCCGCATGTCCAGATTGGCCTGGCAGAGCCCGCAGGAGGTCACGACGGCCTCCGCGCCCGCCTCCCGGGCGTGGTCCATGAGACGTCCCACGATCTTCTGCACCAGGTCCCCGTGGGTGAGGGCCAGGTCGGCCCCGCAGCACTCGGTCTTGTAGGACCAGTCGCG
>CAZOBB010000071.1:0-4249 GCA_964577975.1 uncultured Thermodesulfobacteriota bacterium
TTCGAGGACTTCCAGGCCCGGCGGGCCGGGATCCGCTTCCGGAGGAAACAGGGGGAAAAGGCGGAACTGGTACACACCCTCAACGGGTCGGGACTGGCCGTGGGACGCACCACCGCCGCGATCCTGGAAAACTACCAACAGGAAGACGGATCTGTTATAATACCGGAGGTCTTACGTCCCTACATGGGCGGCCTGGATGTCATGCGGAGGGATGGCCGAGTGGTTTAAGGCGGCGGCCTTGAAAGCCGTTGTGGGTTTACGCCCACCGTGGGTTCGAATCCTACTCCCTCCGCCAATCAGACGTGCGTTTTTCCGTTTGTCTCGTTTGTTTCGTTGGTTTCGTTCTTTTAAGTCCGAAGGTAAAAAGGTAGAAGTCCGAAGTCTTTGAGCTTTCAGCTTGGTCTTGGAACTCTGTCCTCCCTACTCGTCACTCTCTACTCGTAACTACCTTTCAGCTTTGAGCTTCGCGCTTGGAGCTCTTATTAACCCCGAACTGCGAACCGATGAACAATCGAACCGAAAAATTGACAAATTCAAGACCCGACCTCGGTTTTTGGTTTTTCTTTCCCTATTCGTCCTCGTCGAAGGTGGGGGCAATCTCGAAGACACCGTGCGAGGTGCTGTCGGGCTCCTCCAGGCCGATCCACACGTGGTAGTGTCCCTCTTCCGGGGTGTGGATGGTCACGCTCTCCCCGCAGAGGAAACCTCCCGAGGGCGTTCGGACCAAGAGGGTGGTGTGGGGCCCCGTGTAGGTAAGATCAAGGCGGCGCGCCGGGCCGGTCCACCCAAAACTTAAATTACTCCAGTCACTTCCGTATCCCTCCCACCTCGTGCAGTAGCGGGTGAGCGCGCAGGACCCTGCCCGCACGTCAATCACCTCCCGCCAAGGAGGACCCGGCACATACCCGCGATGGTAGGTGGGAAAGGAATCTGCATCGGTAGCATAGTTATGACTATTGAGAAGGCAGGATGCTCCCCTTCCCGCGCGAGTCACAAGCAAACCTGCCGCCGCTTTACGGGATCCCTCTCTTCCACTTGTCGTCCAAAGGAGGTAGCGTCCCCCTTCGGGGTTTTCCACGACGCCGTCGGTGATGTAACGGCCGCCGGGAGTCCGAATGAGGAGAGGAGAATCGTAATAACTATCGTAAAAGGTCAGGGCGGGGAGGCGGGTGTCGCTTCCCGAGGGGTAGCGCAGATCGACGGCCAGGGTGGGCGCCGCCGTGGTGTAGGCGGGATGCCCAAAACGGTCGGAGACATCTACCTCTCCCCAGCAATTGGAGGGCCCAAGCACTAAGGGATCCGGAGAGAAATCGGAGGGGAGGGTCTTCGTGCCGTAAAGCGGCGGGGCGTTGGGCATCAGGCGCGCCACGGTCCCAGTCGGTCCCCACAGTATGGGGCCATCCGTCACCTCGGTCGTCGTGTAGTAGTCCGTGGAGGCGACGGCTTGATGGGACCAGCGGGCCTTGATCCAGAGGGTGCGGGCACGGGTAACCGGGGGCGGCGTCCACTCATACCGCTCGTCCAGGAGATAGGCCCTCCCGATCTCGTGCCACGTCTCCTCCCCATTGAGCCGGTAATAGAGGGTGATCGTGGCCCCCCGGCTTTTCAAACCGTCGGGGGCCAAGACACGCCAGGTAATGAAGCCACCATAGTAACCAACAGACAAGGTCGGACGGGCAACGGTAAAATCGCAACCCATGGCGGTTTCGTAGGATTCGTGGGCCTCCGTGCCGTCGGGAGAGAAGACGAGGCGAATCTGATAGTGTTCCCCCGGTTGGAGAGAGGCAGTTCGGGTATGGGGCCATAGGTATTCCGTGTGAGAGCTGGAAACCACCCCCAGCCGGGCGATTTGACGCCCATTCTGCCAGAGATAGATGCCGACCTTCCAGTCCCTCGATATGAAGGCGCTATCCACGTTCCATCCCCACTGGATGGTATAGTTCCATCCCGCGTAAACCACATCCCCTTCGCTGGGGCGCACGACATGGAAAAATACTGGGAAGAGGGAAAGGGGACGTCCCCCCGCGGGCGTCGTTCCTCCAACCTGTTTCTTCAGCGCCGCCTTGTCCCCACGGGGCTTTTCTCCCCTCTGTTCCGTCACGGGGGAACGGCGCGCTATCAACTTCCTCCTCTGGCTCGCGGAAGGTTTTCCCGGCGTTCCCTTCGGGGAGACGGCTGCCACGCGCGCCACCGGAAAACGGCTCATCCGCTCCCGCAGGACATGCGGCTTGGAACCGCCCGGCACGTAATACCGGAAGGTAAGGGTGCCCGTGGGATACCGCTTGGCGTAAGCGGTGATGTCGTAGGCCTTCTTTCCCTTAAGCTCCCCCTTGTCCACCCGTTTGCCCTGGTGGTAGATCTCCACCCGGCGGATGGTCTTGTTGAAAGAGAGATAGACCCGTTTCCCCCGTTTCTGCACCGTCCCCCCCGCGGCGGGCACCTTTCTCCGGGTCAGGGTGGTGGGTTCTGGTTTCGAGGTTCCGGAAGCTGGGGCCCCTGGCCGGCGGACAACGGCCACGGCGGGCGCCCGAGGGGTGATGCTTCTCTCGTTGTTCTTCTCGTTCTTTTCCCTTATGGCGTTGTTGGCGTCCACCGTGACGGTGATCTTCACGGTGGAGACCCGATGCCCCGTCTTGTAAACGGCCGTACCCCCCGGAGTGAGGAGGGCCGCCTTCCGGTCCGCGGTGGTCAGGAAAACCCTGGTAACCTTACCGCCCGCCTTGAAAGTTATCACGCTCCGGGAAAAGGCCTTCTTGGAGATGGAACCCTTCCCTTGGTTTTTCAGCTTGACACAGAGGGTGCCTTTCGTGTCCACCCAGAGCTTTTCCACTACCAGGTCGGGCAAAGGGAGCGGCACCATCCTCTTCTGTGCCTTCACGGCCCCGCCTGGGGAAGTCCCCTTGGATGGCCCTGTGGACGTGCCCGTATGCTTCTTCGAAGAAGCCGTGGGGAAATGAGTCGTGCCACTCCTCATCATCGTGGACGTAGTGTTCCCCGCCAGGGGAGCGACAAGGATCCCTAAGATCCCCACCACGAGAAATCCGAGATACCAACCATGTCTCTTCATTGCCGCGTCTCCTTCCTTTTATGGTCGTTTACCCCGTAAGTAACTCCTCCCTTCCGTTTGGTTCAATCTTTTTTTCAGCTTTCAGCTTCGAGCTTTGAGCTACTTTCTCTCTCCCTCACTTCCTCACTTTTTACTCGTCACTTTCTTCCTCGTCACTACCTTTCAGCTTTCAGCTTCGAGCTTTCAGCTCCTTCCTCTCTCACTCCCTCCCTTTCTTTCTCGTCACTCTCCGACTCGTCACTTCCTTTCAGCCTCCTTTTGCCTATTGCCTATTGCCTATTGCCTCTTGCCTTTTGCCTCTCTTTTTCCTCTCGCTCCCTCCCTCACTTCCTCCCTACTCGTCACTTTTTTCCTGCTTTCAGCTTTCAGCTTCGAGCTTGGAGCCTCCTATTGCCCTTCCCGCTCTCAGCTCTTATCAACCCCGAAAGGCGAACCGACGAACCCATTACCCACTTAAAACTTAACAACTTAATAACTTAAAACTTTTTGTCTTCTATCTTATAGCCTTGGACAAAACACCAGGAACATGCTATGAGAAGAAAAGGTGACCGAAATGAAGTTCCTTATTTCCCTGGTTGTCACGATTTTCCTCCTCGCTGGAAGTATCGCTGCCAACGCCGGCCAACTACGTCGGCGCCCCTATAGTCTCACTCCCACGTGGGATTATACGGATAACCGCGGTAATACGACCACCATTCGCCGACGTCCCTACAGCGTGACCCCCACGTATGATTGGAGTGACAATCAAGGCCATTTCGGCACGTGTAGGCAGCGCCCTTACAGTATGACGCCCACCTGTGACTGGGACGACAACGAGGGCAACAGCGGAACTATCCAAGAAAGACCTTACAGTATGACTCCTACCTATGATTGGAACGACAACAACGGCAATTTCGGAACCATCCGGGAGCGGCCTTACAGCCTCACGCCAACTTACGACTGGAATGACAGCAACGGAAACAGCGGCACGATCCAGGAACGCCCTTTCAGCCTGACCCCGACATGGGACACCGATATTAACAAATAGGACCTTACCCAAATCACGTCAAACGCGTTTTGGGTAACTTTTCCTCAAGGGATAAAAAAAGCCCCTCGCGTTAGGGAGCGCGAGGGGTGTGTTTTTCAGGAATTCTTGTCCCTAATACTTTTTCAGCACATCCGGCGCGACGACGTGTTTGTCAA
>CAZOBB010000072.1:0-6594 GCA_964577975.1 uncultured Thermodesulfobacteriota bacterium
GGACAAGGCGAAGACCAACGTGCTGAAGATCTCCGAGCTGGGACTGGTGGAGATGACGAGGAAGCGGACGCGGGAAAGCCTCTGCAAGACCATCTCGGAGGAGTGCCCCTATTGTGAGGGGACGGGGAGGATACGATCCCGATATTCCATCTGTTATGATATTCTTAGGGAACTAAAGCGACTTCACAACCAATCCAATGGCCATAAGGTGCTCATCCATGTTCACGAGGATGTGGCGGATATCCTGCTGAACGAGGAGGCGCAGATGGTCGATCTCCTCCAGATGGAGACGGGACACGAGATCATTATCCGACCCGCCAAGGATCTCCATATTGAACAATATGAGATTATCTGTCTTTGAGCCGACCGGTTTCCATGATGACTGATCGTTCCTTGCAGAGGATTTTGGAGGACGGACACTACCGGCTTGCGGCGCGGTTTCTCATGCTGGGGCTCTTCGCGGCTGCCATGGCCTACTTGGAATCGGCGGTCGTGGTCTATCTGAGGATGCTCTATTATCCCGAGGGATTTGAGATTATCCTGAAACCGATGCCCTTGCGCATCTACCTCGTCGAGCTTGGTAGGGAAGCCGCGACGATGGTCATGCTCTTCGTCGTGGCGCGCCTTGCCTTCCGTTCCTTCTGGATGCGGTTTTCGACGTTTCTCTACCTCTTCGGCGTGTGGGACATCTTTTACTACGTTTGGCTGTTCGTTTTCATCCGGTGGCCCCAGTCCCTTGCGACCTGGGATATCCTCTTTCTCATCCCCGTGGCCTGGATCGGCCCGGTATGGTCGCCCCTCCTCGTGTCCCTGAACTTCATCCTGGCAAGTATTATTTTGAATGTCATGTTCAGACGGGGGATCGTGCTCATGTCGAAATGGTATCATTGGATGATAGCCATCGCCGGCGCCGGCATGATTTTCTACTCTTACGTGGACCGGGTGCCGGATCTTCTCAAGGGTATCACCCCCACGGTCTATTCCTGGAAATGGTTGGCGGCGGGCTTGGCGACGGGGTGGTTGGCCTTCGGGATCGCCCTGCTGGGAAGGTCGTGGCGGAGGATCGAGAGACGTTCTCCGTCTCCCACTTGACGGGAAATTTCGTAAGGTGATATTAGTAATCAGTCGAAGTTCAGTTAAAGGTGTTTAGGTGTTGGGGTAGGGCGCGGGCAGTTCCCCGCGGCCAAGTTTCAATCATAAAAAGGAGGGATGGAAATGAAGAGAGCTGGATTCGCTAAAAAGGGTTTGGTATGGGGGACATTGTTTGCGGTCATCATGGTGTTGTCCCTGGGGGGTGTCGCTCAGGCCAAAAAACCCATCAAAATCGGTTCTGTCTATATCCTCTCCGGGTTCGCCGCCACGTATGGAAAATTCGCCAAGAACGGCCTGACGCTTGCGGTAGAGGAGATCAACAAGGCGGGGGGCGTGCTGGGCAGGCCCTTCAAGGTGACCTTCGAGGATTCCCGCGCGAAACCGCCCGTGGCGCTGCGTGCCTTCCGGAAGCTCGTTTTTGAGGAGAAGGTGGATGCCCTCATCGGTCTCGATTCCAGTGGCGTGGCCCTGAGTGTCGTTCCGGTCCTCAAAGAACTCAAGACCCCGCTGATCATAACCCATGCCGCTACGCCGGACGTGACGGGGAAGAAGTGCAACAAGTACGCCTTTCGGGTCAGCGCCAACTTGAGCCAGAATGTCCAGGTCGCGGCCCGTATCGCGGCCAAGACGGGCGCGAGGAAATGGACCACCATCGGTCCCGATTACGCCTTCGGACATCAGACCTGGGAATATTTTCAGAAGTATTTGAAAAAGCTCAATCCCAAGGCGGTCTTCATGACCACGACGGCCTTCCCGAAGATCGCCACCGAGGACTATACCCCTTACATTACCACCATCATGAACGCGAAACCGGACGGGGTGATCATCTCCCTTTGGTCGGGTGACCTGATCAATTTTATCCGCCAGGCGAAGAAGCTGGGATTTTTCAAGGGGCAGTTCAAGGTCCTGATGACCCTGGGCGCCGCGACGGAGGTCCTCTACGCCCTGAAGGATCAGATGCCGACGGGTATCTGGGTCGGAACCCGCTACTGGTTCCTGGCGAACGACTCACCCGTCAATAAGAAGTTCATCAAGGCCTACAAGAAAAAGTATCACGTCTATCCAAGCTACAACGCGCAGAACGCCTATGCCGCGGCCTACGTCCTGAAGGCCGCCATCGAAAAGGCCGGCAAGGTTGATAAGGAGGCCATCGTCAAGGCCCTGGAGGGACTGGAGATCGAGGTTCCCGTGGGAAAGATCAAGATCCGCGCGGGGGACCACCAGGCCCTGCTGGATGTGAGCTGGGGAAAAACCGCCGCCGATCCCAAGTATCCCATCCGTATCTTGAAACCCATCGTGACCTTCAAGGGCTCGGAAATCACCCCCAAGGTTTCCGAAACCGGGTGTAAACGGTAAAACAGGTAAGGCGAGTGAGGGGGGAGGCCTGGAATCCCCCCTCATTTTTGTCTCTAAAGTGGACGAAGGAACAGGACCGGCATGAGCCTCTTCTTTATGAATTTTCTCAATGGGATTTCATTGGGGATGCTGCTTTTCCTTATCTCTATCGGCCTGACGATCATCTTCGGTGTCCTCGGCGTCTTGAATTTTGCCCATGGTTCCCTCTATATGCTGGGGGCGTATTTCTGTTTCCAGATCGTCTCTTTGTCCCATAACTTTTGGGGGGCCCTGATCCTTGCGCCCCTCGTCGTCGCGGTCGTGGGGGGGATCATCGAGAGCCTTTTGCTCCGCCCCGTCTACGGGAGGGACGTCTCTTTTCAGCTCCTTTTGACCTTTGGAGTCCTGCTTGTCTTGGACGATGCCGTGCGCTTGATCTGGGGGAGCGGCTACCACATCGTGGATCCTCCCTCTTTTCTCAACGGCGTTGTCCATCTCGGGGGCTTCACGTATCCTGTTTACAGCCTTTTCATCCTGATCCTCGGGCCTTTCATAGGCCTGGGACTTTGGGCCTTTTTCCGCTTCACCCTTTGGGGGAAAAAGATACGCGCCTCTTCCATGGACCGTGAGATGGCTGCGGGGATAGGAATCAACGTCAATCGCCTCTTTACGGGCGTGTTTATGTTCGGCACATGGCTGGCTGGGATGGGAGGCGCCCTGGCGGCCCCCCTTCGGGCGATCGGTCCCTCCATGGGGGAGAAGATCATCATCGAGTCGTTCATCGTGGTGGTGATTGGCGGGCTGGGGAGTTTCCCCGGCGCGTTTCTGGGGGCCATGATCCTCGGCCTCATCAACGCCTACGGGGCCCAGTATCTTCCAAAGGCCACCATGGCGCTTCCCTATATCCTCCTGGCGATTATCCTTTTGACGAAGCCCCGGGGGCTTCTCTCGAAGGAGACGTGAGGTGAATAAATTGCCAAGGAAGAAGGTTCTCTTGGTCCTCTCAGCCCTTGTTCTCCTCGGGATGCTGCCCTTCGTGGTGGAGACCTACAGCATCATGCTCATTACCGAGATTATGATCATGGGGATCTTCGCCCTGAGCTTCAACCTCCTTTTCGGTTACACGGGCCTGCTTTCCTTCGGTCACGCCGCCTTTTTCGGGGTCAGCGGGTATGTCACCGCCTTTCTGCTGATCCACGATTTTCCTTCCCTTCCGCTGGCCCTTCTTTTGGGGACCCTGGCGGCGGCCTTGGCGGCGATCGTGGTGGGATATTTCTCCGTGCGGCTCGACGAGATCTATTTTGCGATCCTCACCCTCGGTTTCGGCATGATGTTCTACACGCTGGTTCACCAGTGGCGGTCGGTGACCGGGGGGAGTGATGGATTGACGGGGCTGGTGTTGCCATCTCTGGGAATCGGCAAGCTGAGTGTCGATGTCAGCTCTCCCAAGAGCTTCTATTTTGTCGTGGCCGTCTTTTTCATCGTAACCATCTGGGTCCTGTTGAGGATCGTGAGATCCTCTTTCGGGCTTATCCTCATGTCCATTCGGGAGAACAAGGAGCGCGCCGCCTTTACGGGCATCAATATCCGGGCGTATCGCCTGGCGAGCTTCGTGATCTCCGGTCTTTTCGCCGGCGTGGCGGGAGGGCTGTTTGCCGTGTTCGATCGAATGGCCTCACCCTCCATGCTTCACTGGACGGCTTCCGCGGAACCTGTGCTCATGACCGTCCTGGGCGGGGCCCATGTCTTTTTCGGACCTGTGGTTGGCGCGGTCCTCTTCTTCTTTATAGAACACGTTATTACGAAGTTTACGGATATCTGGATGATTTTTCTCGGGGCCATTCTCATCCCCCTCGTCATTTTCTTCCCGGATGGGGTTTTGGGGACACTCATGGCACGGCGCAGCAAGAAGGTGCGGGGGACCCAGAAGGAAGGCGAAGAATGAGCGCCATTCTGGAAGTTAAGGAATTGACAAAGAATTTCGGCAAGTTCCAGGCCGTTTCCGGGGTGAGCCTGACGGTCGGGAAAAAGGAGCTGACGTCTCTCATCGGGCCCAACGGGGCGGGTAAGACGACCTTCTATAATATGTTGTCAGGGAAGTTTCCCCCTACCTCGGGGCGGATCATCTTTGAGGGACGGGACATCACGGGGTTGCCTTCCCACAAGATTGCCCGCATCGGGATCGGGCGCTCGTTTCAGATTACGAACATCTTCAGTCAGATGACCGTCATGCAGAACATCCTTGCCGCCTTGATTGCCCATCACAAGAAGGGGACTTCCTTCTTCTCCGCCTACTGGAAGGACGCCGGGCTCGTGGCGGAGGCGGAAAAGATTCTGGATTCGCTGGGGCTCCTCTCTTTCGCGCACGTTCCCACCACCCAGTTGTCGTATGGCGACAAGCGTCTGGTCGAGATTGGAATCGTGTTGGCCAATTACCCGCGCCTGATCCTCCTCGATGAACCGACCGCGGGAATGACCCCCGAAGAGACCGAACGTATGATCACCCTCATCCATCGCCTCGCCGGGGAGACCGATACGACCTTTTTCCTGACCGAGCATGATATGAAGGTCGTTTTCTCCGTTTCCCAGAAGATCTATGTGCTGCATCAGGGACGCCTGCTTGCGGAGGGGACGCCGGAGGAGATCCGGGAGAATCCCCAGGTCCAGGAGGCCTATCTCGGAGGGAGTGTCAGTGCTTAGGCTTGAGAAAATCCATTCCTATTATGGCGACAGCCATGTCCTCCAGGGGGTCTCTCTTACCATCGGCGAGGATGAGAGCGTGTGTCTCCTCGGCCGGAACGGTGCGGGAAAGAGCACGACCATGAAGAGTATCATGGGATTCGTCCCCCCGAGGGAGGGAGAGATATATTTCAAGGATGAGAAGATTTCGGGATTGCCTCCCTTCGAGATCGTGCGGCGGGGGATCGGCTATGTCCCCGAAGATCGCCGCATTTTCCCCGACTTGACGGTGATGGAAAACCTTGAAGTGGCCTTTCTCAAACGGGAGGATGGCCCGTCAAAATGGGACGTATCGACGATCTTGGAGATGTTTCCACTGCTTCGCGGCCTCCTGGACAGAAAGGGGGGAAACCTGAGCGGCGGGGAGCAGCAGTTGTTGGCCATTGCCCGGGCCCTCATCGGGAATCCATCCCTTCTCTTGTTGGATGAGCCCTGTGAAGGATTGGCCCCCGTGATCGTGGGCCAGTTGAAGGAGGTTATTTTGGCGCTCAGGAAAGAGATTCCCATTCTCATCGCCGAACAGAACGCCCTTTTCGCCCTGGAGGTTTCAAACAGGGGGTACGTCATTGAAAAAGGGATCATCAAGTATGAGGGAACCACCGAGGATCTGAAGGGCAACAGAGAAATTCAGAGACGATATCTTTCCGTTTAGGAGACATTTCCAAAGGCCGTGAGTTCCACCTCAGCAGATCTTGCCGGGCGGAAAGGCCCGGAAAAATTCGCCCTGTATGTGCATCTCCCCTTTTGCAAGAGGCGTTGCGCCTATTGTGACTTCGTGTCTTTTGCCGGCAAGGAAGAGGCGATTTCACCCTATATTGAGTGGGTGTTGGGGGAATGGCAGGCGGTCAGGGATTCCTTGATTTTTCCCGCCACCCCTGAGGTGACGAGCTGCTATCTGGGTGGAGGAACCCCGTCTCTTTTGAGCGAGGCCCAGGTTGAAGACCTCGTGGAAGGGTTGTTTTCCGGAGGGGTGGCGGGGCCCTTGGAGTTCACCGTCGAGGCCAACCCGGAATCCCTGACGCCATCGAAATTGAGGTGCTACAAAACCCTGGGAATCAATCGGATTAGCCTGGGGGTTCAAAGCTTTTCCGACGGGTTTCTGCGAAAGCTCGGGAGGATCCACACGTCCTCGCAGGCCGAGGCGGCCATTCGGATGATTCATGATGAGGGGTGGGAAAACTGGAACATCGATTTGATGTACGGGCTTCCCGGTCAAACCCCGACGGCCTTCGAGAGGGATCTTGACAGGGCCTTGGCCTTCGAGCCCCCTCACCTTTCCGCTTACTGCCTGACCCTCGCTCCGGAAACGTCCTTCGGGCGCCTGGCCGAAGAGGGAAGGCTTCAGTTGCCCGAGGAGCGGGATATCCTCGAAATGATGGACATCCTTGAGGAAAAATCGGCGCGGGCCGGCTTGTTCCAATACGAGAC
>CAZOBB010000073.1:0-4861 GCA_964577975.1 uncultured Thermodesulfobacteriota bacterium
GACAACAAGACCCTTGGCCGTTTCGAACTGGTCGGGATTCCACCGGCCCCGCGGGGCGTGCCCCAGATCGAGGTGACGTTCGACATCGATGCCAACGGTATCGTCCACGTCTCGGCGAAGGATCTGGCGACGGGCAAGGAGCAGTCCATCAAGATCACGGCGTCCAGCGGTCTTTCCAAGGAAGAAGTGGAAAAGATGATCCGGGATGCCGAGATGCACGCCGAGGAAGACCGGAAGAAGAAAGAGATGATCGAGGCGCGGAACCAGTTGGACAGCCTGATCTACACCACGGAGAAGACCTTGAACGAGAACAAGGACGCCTTGGACGAGGCATCCAAGTCCAACCTGGAAGCGGCTATCGAAAAAGCGAAAAAGGCGATGGAATCCGACAATGTCGACGAGATCAAGAACGCGACGCAGGAATTGACCAACGCTTCCCACAAACTGGCGGAAGTGATGTACGCCAAGGCCTCGCAGCAGCAAGCGGGCCAACAGGGTGCCGCTGGCGCGGGGGCGTCAGGGGCTGCGCAGGGAGGCACGTCCGGCTCAGGCGATAGCGGCGACGACGTGGTCGACGCGGATTTCGAAGAGGTAAAATAACCCAACCCCAAAAGGAAAAGGGAGGCCCAAGGCCTCCCTTTTTTAGTACGCATCTTCCCACCCGTTAAACCGGCTCTTCAAACCGCGCAGTCACTGCCACACCAATCTCCCGCATTTCCTCAACGATGTTCGAAACATCCTTTTGATCTACCTTGATAACAATCAGGCTTTCACCTTCTCGCATCCCCTTTCTCGATGTCACCACGCTGATGATATTCGCCTTTTTTTGAGAAATAATATGGGTGACATGCGCAAGGGCTCCCGGCTTATCTTCCATCGTCAAGACAAGCTTTGAACCCTCAATATTTCCCCCCATGATTTCAATAAAGGCGTCAAAAAGATCCGACTCGGTTATAATCCCCACCACCTTCCCCTCTTCGACCACGGGAAGAGAAGCGATCTTGTACTTTCTCATCAGCTTTGCGGCAACTTCTATGGGTGTTTGAGGTGTCACCGTCAAGGGATGTTTCGTCATGACTTCCGATACGATCATGCGGGATAGGATATAGTTCAGCTCATGGATAGAATGCTTGGTCAAATCGGGAGGAGAGGCCTCGAGAATATCCGTTTTCGTCACGATTCCAATAAGACGATCTCCGTCCACCACGGGCAAACGGCGAATATTGTGATCTTCCATGATCTTTTTGGCATCATAGATATTCGTGTACTTCGTAACGGTGATAGGGTCTTTTGTCATATAGACGGCAACATTCATTTTCATCCCTTCCTTATGTGTATGTCCAAATAAAAGTTTACTATAAACCCCTCGTTTGTCAAATCATCCAAACGGTCTTTTTTTCTCTTCTCAACACTACCCTTCCGTTGCCGCTGCTTTTAGGCGTCCAACAATCATCTCCCCCATGACCACGACGTCTTCGAGGGGGAGATAGTGGTCGATAGAGGCGTCGAACAACATCTTGGCGGAAGCGGGGAACTCCTCGTCTCCCGCCCAGAGAACCACGGTGACGGGAACCCTTGGGAAGATCTGGAATGTGTAGGCGGCATCCCCCAGGAGGGCGGGGACGCCGTTTAGCGCCACCGACGCCTTTTTGAATCCCTCGAGATCCTCTCCGAAGGCCCCTAAGAAGGGAAGGATGACCCGCCGCCGGAAGACTCCCGCGTAGGTCATGCCCCCGGGAATTTCCCCGTAGGTGACAAATTTCTTCGCGAGGGGAAAGCCATCCGCCTCCAGGATGTAGTGAAGGATCACCCCCTTGGTGACGAGAGAGATGACCGATTCGTCGGGGGATGAAAAGTCGCACGATTCCGGGTCGATGTGGTAGGTTTTTCCGAAGAAGGTGATCTCGATCCCCTCCTCGGGGCTAAAGGAAAATCCCCCGTTCTCCGCCTGTCTCGTCAGGTCCTCTTCTTTCAGTTTTCCGCAGGCGATTTCCACCGCCTGCCGGTAGCCTTCCTGCTTGGGAAGTCCCATCTGTGACTCCTTTTCATGGTCATACGAGTGTTGCGCGCGTCAAAAGGGCCTTTTCTTTAAGGGCCGCGATCGTGGCCTTGTAATCGGAACTTTTGAAGATGCCGGACCCCACGACGAAGCGGGTCGCCCCGGCCTCCGCCGCGGAAGCGATGGTCTCCACCTTGATGCCCCCGTCCACCTCCAGGACAATCTCGTACCCGCCGTTGTCGATCATCCGGCGGATCTTGCGCATCTTGTCCAGCACTTCCGGGATCATCGCCTGTCCCCCGAATCCGGGATTGACCGTCATGACGAGGATTTCGTCCAGGAAGGGGAGAACCGGCTCCAGCAGCACCGCCGGGGTCGCCGGATTGAGGGAGACCCCGGCCTTGCATCCCAGATCCCGGATCTCCGTGAGGAGCTTGTGAAGGTGACCCGCGGCCTCCACGTGAACGGTGATGACGTCGCATCCCAACTCCGCGAAGGCGCCAAGGTAGGCTTCCGGGTTGGAGACCATGAGGTGGGCGTCCATGGGGCGTGGTATCTCTCCCAGGGACCGGATGACGGGGGGGCCGAACGTCAGATTGGGAACGAAGTGCCCGTCCATCACGTCCAGGTGGATCCGGTCGGCTCCCGCCTCGATGACGTTCATGATTTCTTCTTTCAGCCGCGAAAAATCCGCGGAAAGGATGGATGCGGAGATCATCGATCAGTCCCTCCTGACCAGCCGGGCGCAAAAAAAGCCGTCCATCCCTCCACGATGGGGGAAGGAACGGAACATTCCCTGGCGGATGTGGGGTTTCGCGGCCTCGGAGAGAAAGGGGCCACAGTCTTCGAGAGAGAAACGGGGATGGGTATCCGTGAAACCTTCGATGATTTCCTCTCCCTCTTCCCGCTCCAGGCTGCACGTGCTGTAGACGAGGGCGCCGCCCGGCTTGACCAGGGGCGCCAGTGAATCAAGAAGCCGTCTTTGAGTTTGAGCCATCGTCTCGATATCCCTTTCCCTGAGCCGCCATTTGCGCTCCGGATGACGCCGGATAACCCCCGTGTTGGAGCAGGGGGCATCCACCAGGACTTTATCAAAAATGGGTCGATTTGCAAGGGGGGGGATTTCCATGCCGGCCGCCACGCGGAACGGAAGCGAAGTTGCAAGCCGTCCCGCGGCGCCTTCGATCTGTTTGAGTTTCCAGGGGATGTTGTCCGTGCAGACGAGGTGTATCCCGTTTTCCGAGATTTCCATGAGCTGGGTGGCCTTCGTTCCGATTCCCGCGCAGGCATCGAGGATCCATTCATCCGCCTCGGGCGCCACGATCTCCCCGATCAGCTGGGAGGCCTCGTCCTGGATCGTGACCCACCCCCGGTCGAACCAGTCCGTCCCGAAGACGGCGGAGAGGGGGACCACGCGCAGGCCGTGGCGGGCGACCTTCGCCGGTTCGAGAACCGCGTCCCCAAGGGCCGACTCCGTTTTCGCAAGACGGAGGAGTTCATTCCTAGAGGTCTTCAGGGTATTGACGCGAAGGGTGGCGGGGGGAGATTGGTTGTTGGAACGGCAGAGGGCCTCCGTCTCCTCGAACCCGAACCGGGAGATCCAGCGTTTGACCAGCCATGTGGGATGGGACGTCCGTATGGCGAGGGCGTCGGCGGTCGCTTCCTTTGGCAAGAGATCGAGGGCTTCCGGGCCTTTCTCCGAGATTCGCCGAAGGACGGCGTTGACGAATCCCCCCGCCTTCTTCCCACGAAGGGATTTCGCCGTCTCCACGGCGCTGAAGACGATGGCGTGGGGGGGAATCCTCGACAAAAAGAGGAACTGGTAGGTTCCCTGCCGAAGCAGGTTCAGGGTCACGGCATCCATCCGGGAAAGGGGAAACCGGGAGACCCTCTCGATGATCCAGTCCAGGCTCCTGCGCCAGCGGAGGACCCCGTAGACCAGCTCCACCAGGAGCCTTCTGTCCTGGGGATTGAACTTCGGGACGGCCTTGGCCAGCAGGGGTGCGGCGTAGGCGTTCTGCTTCTCGATCTTCAGGAGAATCTCAAGGGCGGTCCGTCGCGCCGATCTCACACGGCCATCCTCTCGAGCCGCGCGATCCGCTCCTCAATGGGGGGATGGGTCTGGAAGAGGTTCGCCAGACCGCCGCCCTTCAAGGGGTTGACGATGAACATGTGAGAGGTGCTGGGATTGACCGACTGGAAGGGAATCCGTTTCGCGTAGGCGTCCAGTTTCCGAAGGGCGTTGGCCAGGTACCGGGGGTTGCCGGAGATCCGTGCCCCCCCTTCATCGGCGAGATATTCCCTCGAACGGGAGATGGCCATCTGGATGAGGAGCGCGGCGATCGAGGCGAAGATGCTGACGAGGAGGACAACCAGGATGTTTCCCCCGCCCTCATCGTCGTCGTAACCCCCGAAGATGGCGCCAAATCGGGCCATGGTGGCGAGAAACGAGATGGCCCCGGCAAAGGTGGCGGCGATCGTCCCGATGAGGATGTCCCGATTCTTCACGTGGGTCAGTTCATGGCCCAGCACGCCCGCCAGCTCCTCGAAGGAGAGGAGGTTCAGCGCCCCCGTCGTCACGGCCACCGCGGCGTGGGAGGGGTTCCTCCCCGTCGCGAAGGCGTTGGGAGAGTCGTTGGGAATGATATAGACCTTGGGCATGGGAAGTCCCGCCCGCTGGGACAGTTCCTTGACCAGCCGGTAGAGGTCGGGGGCCTCCGCCTCCGTCACCGGCTTCGCCTTATACATGGACAGGACCAGCTTGTCGCTGTACCAGTAGGAAAAGAAGTTCATGCCCGCCGCGATAATCAAGGCGATGACGGCCCCCTGCCGCCCCCCTATGAGATTACCCAGCCACACGAA
>CAZOBB010000074.1:0-3057 GCA_964577975.1 uncultured Thermodesulfobacteriota bacterium
ACGGACGCCAACGCCATTTCGCCCTGGGCGAAGTTGATGACCTCCGAGGTCTTGTAGATGAGGACCATGGCCAATCCCATCAGGGCGTAAAAACTCCCCACGGCGATCCCGCTTGCCAGGATTTGTAAGAGATCCGTCATCTTTTCCCCGTCCTCCTCAAAATGGCCACGTCTTCCAGTAGAGCTTTGTCCGTATCCAGAATCCGTAGATTCCCAGGGGTTCGAAGACCATGATGAGCACCATGATCAACCCGTAAATGATAAACTGGATATTCGAAACGCCGGTGATGGAAAAGTAGCTCTTGGACAACTGTTCCAGCCACACCCCCAGGTAGGGAATGCTGAGGATATTGCGCAGCTCCAAATCGAGCCAGCTCAACAGGCAGGCCCCCGCAATGGCACCGAAGATGGATCCCAGCCCCCCCACCACGATCATGGCCAGGAAGATGATGGACATGAGGAGACTGAACACCTCCGGTTCGATGAACCGCAGGACGAAGGCGTAGAGCCCCCCCGCAATTCCCGCGTAAAAGGCGCTGACGGCAAAGGCGAGGGTCTTGTAGAACATGAGATTGACGCCCAGGGATTCCGCGGCCACGTCGGCGTCGCGGATGGCCACGAACGCCCGTCCCACCTTGGTCTTGATCAGGTTCCTCGCGGCCACGGCAAGCACCAGCGTGAGCGTGATCAGGAGGTAATAGAATTTCCTATCCGTGTCCAGGTGCCACGAGCCGATCACGAGGGGCGGTGCATGAAGCCCCTGTCGCCCACCGAAAAAGGGGATACGGCCGATGACCTTGGTGATGGTCAACCCGAACCCCAGGGTCGCGATGGAGAGATAGGGACCCTCGAGACGAAGGGCCGGAAGCCCCAGCAGAAACCCGAAAAGGGCGGCGAAAAGCGCCGCCAAGGGGAGAGAGACCAGGAAGGGCAGATGACATTTCGACATGAGCACAACGGTTCCGTAGGCCCCGATGGCGAAAAAACCCGCGTGCCCGAGGGAAATCAACCCTGTGTATCCCACCAGAATGTTCAGGCCGATGGCGACGATAACGTTGATGGCCATGTAGTTGGCCACGTACGTATAGTAGTTCTTGAAAAGGAAGGGATAAAAGGCGAGAAAGACAAGGAAGGCGACAAACCAGAAGACCGTTACGCCGGAACTGAAAAACTGTACATCCTCGTAATAGTCTCTTTTTATGTCCACCCTATAGCCTCGCCCCGTTTATAACGTGAAGCTCCGAATATTGTCAACCAGTGTTTTAAAAAATCTTACACTACCCTGAAATGTCCCTCCTCGAATTCCGGTTTATCCTCATAGCGCTTCATGAAAAGTCCGGGAAGCCGATCCAGGTTTTCGAACAATTGCGGGTCGGCGTCGATACCGGCCTTTCGCAAGGCGGTATGGATGTCCTCCGGTTTGGGCGGGCATCCCTTGACGGCGATCATCTCTTGAATGGCCGGATCGTCTTTGTGGGCCTGATACATGCACCTCCCCAGGAGAATGGTCTTTTTCATCCCGGGGGTCGGACGCATGGCCTTCCCCGTCAGGACCTCGACCCGGTCCCAGGGCTCTCCCTTCCAGGCGTTCCGGATCGCCATCATCACCAAACCGTTGACGGCGGAACAGTAGGTGCACATGGACAGGTCGTACTTCCGGTAAAAGATCCCCCTGATCCCCTGCCTGACGAGGGGAAGAGGCAGCGCCACCTCCTCCATCTCCGAGTAATGAAAGTCATACTCGTGCTTGCGCGCCACCTCATCTATACCGACTCCCGTAATTTCTATATCCGAGAAGTCCAGCGGGCGGCCCTGCCACCGGGCCGCGTGGGCGATGTATGGAACCTCCTCCGGGGTGTATCCGAGGATCTTTGCCCCTACCATGTCCGCCGACAAGACATCCCGCGACCCCACGAGAAGGTTGCTCCGATGCATCTTGCCGTCCGGCCCCGGCCCCCGCTCGCTCGTATAGATCCCGTCGATCAGGGTAAACATGGGCGGCATCGACTCCGCCAGCCGCGAGACATAGACGTGCAAATCCTTTCCCGGCTCCATGTTGTGGCACCGCTTCCGGGAGGGAATGTCGATCATGCCTTTCAGGTTCTTGATCCCCAGGCTGACCACCGTCTGGTTGTGGGTTTTCATCACGGGGAGATCCACCACGAAATCGCTCTCGAGAATGTCCACGTTGAAGTTCACGGCCATGCCGTCCCCCAGCTCCACCTTCCGGAACGGACGCTCGAAGATGTTCAGCAGCTTCACGCCGAACCGTTTCCTCAATACCTCGTACCCGAGGGTCTTGAAGGCGTCCGCGATCGTCTCATTGTCCCCCGGTTTCAGGGTGACCATGCCCTCGCCGATGGTTATCTGGGAAACGCCATGCGCCGCGATAAGCTCCACCATGTCCTGAACCACACGGGACGTGGTGATAACCCCCCACTTCGGAAACGGAACCGATTTACTCCAAAAAACGAGGTTGGGCTTGATGAAGACCTTCGCCCCCGTTGGAAGACAATCCAGTCCACCGGAGAGCTTCACCACTTCCCGGACCGATTGAAAGGGGGCTTCATAACGGACGACTGAAACGAGATGTTTTTCCATGATTCTTCCCTTTACGTCTTCTCTTTCCAATAGATTCCTTGATACGTTCCGCGCCGCGTAAGTTCCTCCCGGATCCCCTTCAGGGTCACCCGTTTCCCCTGGATCCATTTCGCTCGACGAGGTTTCCCAAAGGAATATCCCATCTTTCCGCGACAGTGATAGACGGCTTTAATATCCTCTTAAATATTCTTTCTAGCCAACACACTATACTCTTCCTTCACCGATTTCATCTTTCTCCCCAGAACCGTTTCAGCCACGGCCCCATGGCTTTGACGACGGGGAGGATGAAAAAGACTGGAGGATGAGCTCGAGAGAAAGGGCTCGCGTACCCATGTTCGACCCCACGATCAGGGCGCAGACAAAGGCCGCCGTCACGGAGAGATAGAGATACCGTTTGATTCGCATCTGGGTTGTTCGGATCATACCGCCTCCGGTTGGGGCATCGTATCGGATGCGG
>CAZOBB010000075.1:0-8101 GCA_964577975.1 uncultured Thermodesulfobacteriota bacterium
ACCGCCACGGCCTTCTGCTCGTACCAGGCGATGTCATAGGAAATCGGCAGCTCGTTGATGTCCTCCAGGCCGAAGACCTCCTTCAGCTTGAGGGCGATGACCGCCAGGGAGTAGGAGTCGTTGCACTGGCCGGCGTCGAGAATCCTGGGAATTCCCCCGATGTCGCCGAGATCCAGTTTGTTGTAACGATACTTGGCGCACCCGGCCGTGAGGATGACCGCATCTTTGGGCAGCTTCTGGGCCACTTCCGTGTAGTAGCTGCGGGACTTCTGGCGTCCGTCGCAGCCCGCCATGACCACGAAACGCTTGATGGCGCCCGACTTGACGGCCTCCACCACCTTGTCGGCCAGGGCGAGAACCTGGTTGTGGGCGAAGCCACCCACGATCTTTCCCGTCTCCAGCTCCTTGGGCGGATCACACTTCTTGGCCAGCTCGATGACCTCGGAGAAGTCCTTCTGGCCGCCCTTGGGACGGTCGTCGATGTGCTTGGCGCCCGGGTAGTCCACGACGCCCGTGGTGAAGAGCCGGTCCAGGTAGGTGTTGTTCTTCTTCAGCGGGACGAGGCAGTTGGTGGTCAGGATGATGGGACCGTTGAAGGCCTCGAACTCCTCGTTCTGATGCCACCAGGAGCTTCCGTAGTTGCCCACGAAGTGGTCGTACTTCTTGAAGGCCGGGTAGTAGTTGGCCGGCAGCATCTCGCCGTGGGTATAGACGTCCACGCCCGTGCCCTTCGTCTGCTCCAGGAGCTCTTCCATGTCCTTCAGGTCGTGGCCGCTGATGAGGATGCCCGGGTTGTTCCGGACCCCGATGTTGACCTCCGTGATCTCCGGATGGCCGTACGCGGAGGTATTGGCCTCGTCCAGCAACGCCATGGTGTTGACCGCCACCTCTCCGGCCTTCATGACCCAGCCGATCATCTCGTCCACGGAGAGATCCTTCGTCGTGGAGGCGAGGGCTTCCATGATGAAGCCGTAGATGTCGTCACTCTCTTTGCCCAGCACGGCCGCGTGGTCCGCGTAGGCCGCGATGCCCTTGGTGCCGAGGATCAAGAGTTCCCTCAGGGAACGGACGTCCTCGTTCTCCGTGGCCAGCACGCCCACGGTCTTGGCCTTCTCCTTGAATTCCTCCTCATCGTCGGAGGTCCAGACCGCCGCGTCGTGCAGCTCGCCTTCGAAATCCTTCCCGTTCTTTTCCTTGTAGGCGGCGAGAAATTTCTCCTTGAGATTCTCCCGCACCTTCAGGGCCTGGCGGATGTGATCGAAGAACCACTGTTCGCTCCAGTTGGCGTTGGTGATGGTGGCGAACAGGCCTTGGGCGATGAACAGGCCGGCTTCCCGGTCCACGATCCCCAGTTCCTTGGCCTTTTCCCCGTAGATGGCGATCCCCTTCAGGACGTGGATCATCAGGTCCTGGAGGTTGGCCAGGTCTTCCTGTTTGCCGCATACCCCTCTGACGGTGCAGCCGGTATTCTTGGCTGTCTCTTGACATTGAAAACAAAACATTGTGTTTCCTCCTTTGCTGTTCTGGTAACCCTTTCGGGTTTTACCTTGTTGATTTTGGCCTTTTCTATCCTGTCTCTACCAATGTTACCTTGACCTATGTCAAATCAAGTCTTTTTCATGATTTTTTTTACAACCCCGCCGCTTTTTTCAGCGCTTCCAGCCCCTCGGACTGGATGACTTCCCCGAATCTCTCCCCGTGCTTGTTGTGTTCCTTGTAGAAATCGACGCATCGGTCCACGATTTCGAGGGTCTCCTCCGGGGAGTGGATCCCCGGCAGCTCATCCGCCAGGCGGGGATGACGTCCCAGCTTTCCCCCCACGAGGAGCCGGTATCCCCTTTCCGCCTCCGCGATCGTGCCCGTGGGGCACGCCTGGATGCACTTTCCGCAGGCGAGACATTTACTAAAATCGATCTCCGGGGCGTCCCTGTCCTCTTCGAGGCGGACGGCCCCGTCCGGGCAGGCCTCGACACAGGCGTTGCAACGGCTGCACGGTTCCTCCGTAACCGTCGGTTTCGAGGCCCCCACCACTCCCACGTCGCAGATCTGGGGACGGCTGCAGCAGTTGGGGCAGTCGGCCACGGCCACCCGGAACTCGTGGTGGAATTTCAGGGAATCTCCCACCTTTTCCTTCAGGCACCTCTTGATCTCCTTTTTCGACAGCAGTTCCTCGAGGCGGGAGGCGGTATCGTTCCACGTCACCGCCCGGTTCGGACACCCGCTGGGACCGAAACAGGTCTCCACGGAATACCCCTTGACCTCGTCTTCCATGGAGGCCATGAATTTCCGCTGAAGGGCCACGACCAGGGGTTTCGTCACCGTGCTCAACCCCTGGCGTCTCGCCTCTTCCTCTACCTTCTTCCGGACCCGCTTTCTCACGAAGAAGGGAACCTTCGAGAGCAGCGCCTCCGCATCCGATGTCCATTCCATAGAATCTCCTCCCATGACAATGATATCTTAAGCGAAACCAAACGCAAGCGCTTTGACTTAGATCAATCATGATGATAGAAAGTCGCACCATGTCAAGTTCAAGGCTGAAGGAATCCCTGGAGGATCTTTACCAACAATTCAACAATCCATCACGAATCCATCCCGACCCGCTTGAGTTCGTCGTGACATATCAAAACGTGAAAGACCGAGAGATCGTCGCGCTTATTGCCGCTTGCCTCGCCTACGGGAGGGTTCAGGCCATCCTGAAGAGCGTCTCGAGCCTCCTGGCCCCCATGGAGGGCCGCCCACGGAATTTCCTTGCCTCCCACACGCCGGGCGATTTCACCGAAATCTACCGAAACTTCGTCCACCGCTTCACGAAGGGACGGGACGTGGCCCGCCTCCTCAGCGGCATGAAAAATGTCATCGAAATCCACGGTTCCCTCTACCGGTGCTTCCTCCGTCACGATCGACCCGAGGCGCAAACCATCCTCCCCGGTCTGACGGGATTCGTCGGGGAATTGCGCCGGGCCGCCGGGGCTCCCCTTCCTTTTCTCCTCCCCGATCCAGAAAAGGGCAGCGCCCTGAAACGGCTCAACCTCTTCCTCCGCTGGATGGTGCGCCGGGACCGTGTTGACCCGGGCGGCTGGAATGCCATCTCACCCACAAGACTTCTCTATCCACTCGATACCCATATCTACGCCTTCGCCCGCCGCGTGGGATTCACCCGGAGGAAGAGCGCCGATCTCAAGGCCACCCTGGAAATCTCGGCACGGTTTAGGAAGCTCAATCCGAAGGATCCGGTCAAATACGACTTCGCCCTGGCACGGGTGGGAATCCTTAACATGACAAATCTTTCAACTCAAATGGAAATAAAGAAAGAATGGAGAATCAGCCGTCACTCCTAACCCCCCATCTGCATGGAATTCAGCAACTTCCTTCCAACCGCTTGCAAAAACGACCACGTCTCACTCGAGTAAGGAGAAACACCCTTTGGCAAAAAATTAACCAACTTCTATCAACAATTCAAATAGCACACATCGTTGTTTCCATGATTTTATTTCCTATCAAACAGATTAGGTGTATATAAACCGAAAAAAAGGAGGGGCTACATGACCAAAAAAATCCTCCCTCAATGCGCGAAATGTTCCGTTTCTTCCCGTGCCTGTACGTCTCTCGGAGGAGACGGTCCAGGCTTTTGTCCAACGAAAAATAGACCGGACGCGGTGGAAAAGGCGAATCGTGAATACGAAAAAACGGATGTCAGGGAATTCGCCCGGATGGCGACGATTCAGGAGGGGGAATGTTACGTCCACCGGGATCGAAAACCCTTCCTTTCCCATCCCGTCAAGCCGCGGGTTCAAGAGATCTGCGAATTCGCCCACAAGATGGGCTTCAAGAGGCTGGGCATCGCCTTCTGCGAGGGTCTTTTCCGGGAGGCCCGCGCCCTGACGGAGATCCTGGAAGCCCAGGGGTTCGAGGTGGTTTCCGTGGTCTGCAAGGTGGGGACCACCCCCAAGGAAAACCTCGGTATCCGGGAGAAGGAGAAGATTCTCATCGGGGAATTCGAGGCCATGTGCAGCCCCATCGCCCAGGCCATGGTCCTCAACGATGCGGGAACCGATTTCAATATCGTGGTGGGGCTCTGCGTGGGCCACGACTCGCTCTTTTTCCGGTACAGCGAGGCGCCCGTCACCGTCCTGGTGGCCAAGGACCGGGTCCTGGGACACAACCCCGCCGCGGCCCTCTACACGAGCCGCTCCTACTACGCGCGCCTCCTGAAGAAGGGATTCGATCCGCTGGAAGAAGAGGAAAGCTCTGAATGAACGGCGCCAAGAATCCGACCGAAAAGAAAGACCGAAAACCGCAAAGGAGAAAATCCACCATGCTGATTCCTACCATCATTATGGGTTTGATTGCCGCCATCCTCGTGGGGATAGGTTACTTCCGGGGACAGGGACAACACCTGCAAGGCCTGACCTTCGCGATCAAGCTGACCATACAGATCATCCCGCTCCTGCTTTTCGCCTTCATCATCGCCGGGATGGTGGACGCCTTGATCCCCGCCCATGTCATCTCCCGCTGGGTGGGCACGGAGTCAGGCTTTAAAGGAATCCTGATCGGTTCTCTCGCCGGGGCCCTGACGCCGGGCGGCCCGTACGTGAGCTTTCCCATCGCCGCCGGCTTCCTGCGAGCCGGGGCCGGTTTGGGAACGATGGTCGCCTTCGTGACGGGCTGGGCGTTGTGGTCCGTCAGCCGTTTTCCCATGGAGGTGGGAATCCTCGGCTGGCGCTTTTCATTGATCCGAACGGCCTGCACCCTGGTTTTTCCTCCCCTCGCAGGGGTTATCTCCAACCTCTTCTTCCGCGGCGTCCTTCCCCCATCATAAAAATTTCCCTCGACCCTCGAGACGGGGAGGATTCGTTGACTCCGGAGACGTTATCCGCTATAAAAACGCAAAAAAGGAGGCAGAAATGGATAGGAAACGTGTCTTGAGCGGCATGCGCCCCACGGGAAAATCCCACCTTGGTCATCTACATGGGATTTTCGAGAACTGGCGCAGACTCCAGGACACGTACGAGTGCTTCTACTTCGCCGCCGACTGGCACGCCCTCACCTCGGAATACAAGAATCCCCATGTGGTCGAACAAAACCTCTGGGAGATGTTCGCCGACATGCTCAGCGCCGGCGTGGGGACCGGCGAGAACGCAGGATGTCTCTTCATCCAGTCGAAGCTGCCGGAACACGCGGAGCTCTTCCTCCTCCTCTCCATGATCACCCCCCTCGGGTGGCTGGAACGCAACCCGACGTACAAAGAGCTGCTGAACGAATTGAAGAACAAGGATATCCATACCTTCGGTTTTCTCGGCTATCCCGTCCTCCAGGCGGCGGACATTATCATCTACAAGGCCCATTTCGTTCCCGTCGGGAAGGACCAGCTCCCCCACCTGGAAATCACCCGGGAGATCGCCCGCCGGTTCAACTATCTCTACGGCAAGGAGGTCTTCATTCCCCCCGACGCCCTGCTGACCGAGGCGGCAGCCCTGGGAGGCCTGGACGGCCGGAAGATGAGCAAGAGCTACGAAAACGCCATCTACCTGGCGGATACCCCGGAAGAGATCCGAAAGAAGATCTCCCAGATGGTCACCGACACGCGGAGGGCTCGAAAATCGGACCCGGGTGAGCCGGATGAACGCAATCTCTTCCCCTTTCACAAGCTGTATTCCCCCAAAGAATTGCAGGACCAGATCGCGGAAGACTGCCGGAAGGCCGCCATCGGATGCGTCCAGTGCAAAAAGCTCCTCATGGAAAATCTCATCGAGGGGTTGGCTCCCCTCCAGGAAAAACGGGCTTACTATCTTTCCCACATGGACGAGGTAAAGGAGATCGTCCATCAGGGCACGGAGAAGGCCCGGAAGGTCTGCCAGAAAACCATGGCGGAAGTCAGAGATGTCCTCGGATTTTGACGCCTACCAAGTCAGACTCGACCAGTTCGAGGGGCCCCTGGATCTTCTCCTCTACCTCATTCGGAAGAACAAAATCGATATCACCGATATCCCCATCGCGGAGATCACCCGCCAGTACCTGGAAACCCTCCAGGAGATGCGGCGCCTCAACCTGGACCTGGCGGGAGAGTACCTCGTCATGGCCTCGACCCTGATGTTCATCAAGTCCCGGATGCTGCTGCCCGCGGAGCCGGCGGAGGATGGGGAGGAGATCGATCCCAGGAAGGAGCTGGTGGAGCGCCTCCTCATGTATGAGAAATACCAGCAGGCGGCCAGGCTCCTCCTGGAACGTCCCATCCTCTTCGAAGATACCTTCCCGCGTCTCAACCGGGAAGAGATCCAAATGTACGAAGAGGACATGGGCGTTTCCCTGGGCGACGTGACGGTGGAAGACATCGCCCAGTTCTTCAGGGAGGTCTGCCGCACCTCGGAAAGCCCGCTCGTTCACCAGATCCAGATGGAGCAACTCAACCTCCAGGACCACATTCAGGAGGTGATGGAAAGGCTCCAAGGGGCCCGGGAGGGGATATGGCTGCGGGAGCTGCTGACGGCCCCCATCACACGGCTGCGGGTCATCATGCTCTTCCTCGCCATCCTGGAACTCGCCCGCCAACGGATGATCCGGGTCTTCCAGCCGGGGTTTTACAGTGAAATCAAGATTCGCGCGGTATAATCCCATGACGAGACGCAAACAGGGAATCCTCCTCCTCGCCTTTCTCTTCCTCCTCGGGTCGATACCCTGCGCGTTCGCCTCCCGGTTCTCCCTCTTCGCCCTTGATATCCAGGTTCCCCTCGAGGAGGGGCGATCGGTGGGAGAAACCCGAAAGGTCGCCATCGCAAAGGGGCTCCAGGAGGCCGTGGAGGAGGCCACGTACCGGATCGTCCCCGATCAGGGGCTCGATACCACCTACCAAAAACTCAAGTCCAACATCTTCGACAAGGCCGGGCAGTTTGTCCCCCAGTACAAGATCCTGGGGGAGAAAAAGTTCCCGGGCACGTTTGAGTTGAGCCTCCAGGTCACCGTGGACACGGTCCTGCTGCGACGCGCCCTGTTGAAGCTCGGCCTTCTGCGGCCGGCGGAGAAGGGAAGCGGACAGCGGATAACCTTGAAGATTCAAAACCTCACCAGCGGGAAGACCCTCATGGAGGTCTTGCGGTTCTTCAATCAGCGTCCCGACCTGGCCGAAAACTTCAGGCTGGAGGCCGCCCATCACGGAGATTTCACCTTTTCTTTCATTCCGTTACAGACCCTGAAGGAGATCGTCTCCCAGTTCCTCTACCAAGCCCGGATTTCCCAGGGCACCTTCGAGGTGGTCAAGCAAGACAAAGACCTCCTCGTCCTCCAGTATCATCTGGAAAAACCGTCCTGATTCACGGAGATTGTCATGAAAACAAAGTCACGTGTCCTCATCGTTGCCATCCCCCTCGTATTCCTCGTCACGGTCGCCCTGATGGGATTTTTCCTCGCCCGCATGATGGAAACGAAACATCCCGTCCTCCTCTCCCGGGGGAGGAAGATCGGAATCATCAAGGTGGAAGGCGTCATCCGGGGATCCGAGGCGCTGATCAAGCAGATCAAGGACTTCCGGGACAACTCGGGCATCGGCGGAATCATCCTGCGCATCAATTCGCCGGGCGGCGGGGTGGCACCCTCGCAGGAGATCTACGAAGAGGTTCGGAAACTCTCCAAACGCAAGCCCGTGTTTACCTCCATGGGGGGCGTGTGCGCCTCGGGGGGCTACTACATCGCGGCGGCCTCCCAGGTCATCTTCGCCAACCCGGGGAGCGTCACGGGAAGCATCGGCGTCATCGTGGGGTTTTCCAACCTCAACGAGCTCTTCAAGAAGATCGGCATCAAGAGCTACATCATCAAGAGCGGAAAGTTCAAGGACCTCGGCTATCCCACCCGCGACATGACCCCGGAAGACAAAAAGGTCCTTCAATCGGTGGTCGATTCCATCTACCGGCAGTTCGTCGAGGCCGTGGCAAAGGGGCGGAACCTCCCCATGGAAAAGATCAAGGCGCTCGCGGACGGCCGGGTCTTCTCCGGCCTCCAGGCGAAGGAGTTGGGGCTGGTGGATCGCATCGGCAACCTGGAGGACACCATCGCCTTCATGGCCAAACGCCTTGGGATTCGGGGAAAGCCGGTGGTCGTCTACTCGAAG
>CAZOBB010000076.1:0-6994 GCA_964577975.1 uncultured Thermodesulfobacteriota bacterium
GCATGGCCCAGACCTACCTCCTCGAAAAGGGGCTGGGGGACGTGGCGGCCCGCTTCGACGTGATCGGCATCGACCTCACCGGCGGCGCGCCCCGTATCGACTGGATCCCCAACGCCTTCGGAGGGCTGTAGGATGGACCTGTCACCCAAGGTCTCCCTGAAGAACATCCGCGGTCCCTTCGACGCCGACAACGAGGGAACGGTGGAGGACGAACGAGGGATGCTCGTCCAGATCGTGGACGGAGCTCCCTGTTTCCGGCACCTCGTCTATCTCGACTTTCGGGTCACCGATTCCCCCGTTTACCGGGGCGGACACTACCACGAGGAAAAAACGGAGATCTTTTACGTCATCACCGGCCGGATCGAGGTGCAGCTCGTCGATCTGGACACGGGATGGAGGGGAAGCCTGATCATCTCGCCGGGGGACAAGCTCACCCTCCTGCCGCGCCTGGCCCACCGGTTCCGGGCTCTCGAATTCAGCCAGGTCATCGAGATCGCCCCCGTGGCCTACGACCCGGCAGATGTCTTTCCCTTCGACTTCGATACGGCGTAACCCGGGGCGCTCAATAAACGCTCAGAGGAGGTGGCTCCACGACGCCCTGCGATCCCCACATTTCCTCATTCCCCCATTTCAACGTCAGCCTGTAATAAATACGCCCGTCAGAGGCAGACAGCGGCGCTCGGTACAGGATATGGTAGGTGTCCCGGTTTCCATGGGCATCCTCGGGGAGAAGTTCCGGCACCTGGAACACCCGGGTGATCTGGGTACCCCCCTGGCTGATTTTCAGGATGGCCTGCAGGGACGGGGTTATACAGCAGCTGGAGAGATTGGAGAGGATAAATTCAAGTTTGACGCTGGGCCTTTCTTCATGGCCTACAACCTGTAGTTCTAAAGGAAGAGTTTGCGGGGTCTTGTCCTCCACCTTAAGCCACGTCCTCCAGTATCTGTAATACGTCTCATCCGTCTTCGTATCGTAGGGCTGGACGATCTTGCCCGAACAGCTGTTGTTGTCGTCGCGCAATTCCCGAAACGTCTTGGCCGGGTTGACCTTGGCGGAATAGGGGAGTCCGATTTGATCCACCTGCCAGTTGAGCCTTTTCGGAATGGTTATGACTTTTCCGGGCCTGATCTCCGGCACGTTCATGGGAAAGGCGTTACTTAGCTGGTAGAAGACGACCTGCGTCCTTGGACTGGGTGCTTCCCCGATGTTTTTCACATAGAAAAGAAGCATGTTTCCCCTTTGCCTGCACGCGAGACGAAGATCCGGGTATCCATGACAAAAATATTTCTTGACGGTGAAGGTATTGTTGGTCTCGTCCGATTCGTCCACTTCGTTTTCCGGATCGATCTCAATGGTGATCCTGTGGGGTCCCCTCTCTTCCACTCGGAATCGGGCCTCCACCATGGCCGTTTTCTGTTTCAGGAGCGGCCCGACGACGGGTTGATCGTCGGTGTCATCCACACGAATACGAACGCCGAAGGCCTTCCTCTGTTTCCCGCCGGTGTTTTCGATGATGACCTTGACGCAGACAAAATGGGGCATGGAGGGAATACCGGAATACATGTCATTGACGGTTCCCATTTTGACCTTTAAGTCCGGTTTCGCCCTGGCCCCCCGTATTTCAAAGATATGGCTCATCCCGCCACCGTCGGCCCCGTGAACCCGGAGGCGGTATGGGCCTGTGGAAAGGGATTTTGCGACCTCGTATCGTAACGTATTCTGCGTCACGTTTTCACCGATGGTCACCGCCTGATCGGGATGGCCATCCGGGAAGAGCGTGACGGTATAGGGCGGTGACACATCCCCCATCCAGGCGATTTGAACCGTTTCCTTCTTGACCCAGAAGATATCCCGGTTCGGTCTAAGGATCGTCAAGTGTTTTCCCTGGCCTCCAAGTCTTCTTACCGGTTCCCGTTGTGTCACCACTTCCGCCACGTTATGCATGGCTCGCGGGGATTCCTCAACGGTTAGTTCCTTTGAAAAGAGGGTACCGACCGGACGGTAACGGTTCCCGTCGCGGGAAAGCTGTTTCACCACGAGTTGCCCGGTTCCGGGTGTCTTCCACCTCGCGTTGAGCCGAACCATGATGCTTTCACCGGGATACAGGCGGCGCAGCGGAATAAGCTTCGGCTGAATCGTGTCGGGACCGGAGAGGCCTATCCAGGTTTTAGGCAGGGAAATACGGTCGGGAGAGACGTTTTTCAGCCGGAGGCGGAGAGGATATCTCGTGTCAGCCGCGATGTCGCCCTCGAGGCCATAACATCTCTCCACGACGAGCCGAGGCTTACGATGGCCCTTCAGAGGCGGAATGGAAGCCCTGTCGGCATAGATGTGCAAGGTATCCCAGACCTCGTTGTTCGTCTCGTCACTCTCCGAGATCCGGTTGGCAGGGTCCACGATGGCGTGGTAGATCTTTTTTCCCGTCACCTGTCGCCATTTCCCTTTGACTTCGTGCACACTCTCTTCCCCGGGATCCAAGGCGGGAATGGAGATCTCCCTGTCCTCGGAACCCGTCAACTGAAAGAGCACCGTCGTGCCGAGAGAAGTGCCCTCCCCGATGTTTTTGACCACGATCCTGAAGATCTTTTCCTCCCCGAGCGCGCCATCGGGTACCTTGTTGACATACAAGAGGAGATCGGGAGTGCCGTTCACTTGGAACTCCAACGTCTTGTCTTCCTCACGGATCAGATCGGTGCTGTGGGGGTAAAGATGCGTGACATCGAGGTCGAAGACAACGCGGTATTGGCCGGGCAGAGGGGGGATGAACGAGGTTGAGAGTAAGCGCATACCCCCCTGGGCATCCAAATCGACCATCTCGACCATTTTGACCGCGTGAAAGGAGGGACCTTCGATTGTAATTTTATTGAGAAACAGGCGAGTCGCATCAGCGCCGGCGACGCTGAGCAATGCCTTGATGTTGACGCTTTCCCCCGCTCTGGGATGTTCCGGCTCGACTATTTTGTTGTTGATGATCAGTGAAGGAAACCCCAAACGGATGGATACGGACATGAGAGCTGCAACGGCACCGCCTCTTTCCGCCACGAGCGAAAGCTCGTATTTCCCCCTCGGCAGCGTGGAATCCACTTTCCACGTGAAAAGCCGGATATCCGGGGTCAGCCCGCGGGCGATGGTGAGCTCGGGAACCGATTGGGGAGTATCAACGGCATGCAGCACGAGCGATAGCCGGGTGTCCGGTGCCTGTTCCGGTATCACCCATTGTAGGCTATAGGGACATCCCAAAGCTACCGTTTCGTTGGCTTTCGGATGGATAAAGGTGTAAAGGTCGCCCTGTCGCGGCGTGGGTCGGGGATTCGCCGGGGTCTTGGACGCCCGAGGCACCTTGACCCCTTCCTGGATCTGGTTAATCTCCGCGATTTTTTCGAGACCTTTTCCCTTTGTCGACGACGCGGCACCGGGCCTTGCCTGATCTCCCTTTCGAGCCAGGTTCTTCTCGAGGATCCTCAACACTCCCGTGCCCGGCAGATACGTCTTCTTCATCGTGTTGTTTTTCTTGTTGACGGGATCCTTGACCGTGGCCACGATGAGGGTCTTTCCGCGGGGTCGGAACGCCCCCCGCAGCGTGACAACCTCTCCCGGTTTCAGGGCCTTGACCTTACGCGTCATCCGCATGGCGGCTCCCGACTCCCCCCGGAAGGTAACAAGGACGGAACTCGCCCGGGCCGGCGCCGTCCCCACGTTTTTCACCTCAATTCGAACCTGGCACGTCCCCGTTTCCCTGAGACGGAGATCATCGAAGGTGATTTTCGTGACGGCGAGGTCGGGCCGCAGTTTCCCGAGCGGCAAGGGTTTGACAACCGTTTTGGGAAAACGGGAGAGACAGACGAAAGTGATCTCCCGCCGGTTGTTCTTCCTGTTGATGGGATCCTGGACGGTGAGAACCACGGCGTTCTTTCCCGCACCCCCGTGGATCTTCCAGCGTATCCGGGTCCTTTCCCCCGGCTTCAAGGCCTTGAGCTTGAACCCCTTCTTGGCAAGGGTTTTTCCCTGGCAGGTGAGAACCCCCGTCAGGGTCGCGGGCTTCGAGGCGGCCGTCCCCACGTTTTTTACCTCCGCGACGATCTCACCCTCCGGGGAATTCGTGCCGCTCGGCTTCCACGCGATGGATTGGACCGCCAGGTCGGCGAAGGGTATCTTCTTCAGGGTCTTTCCCGAAGGATGGGTCGGAATCTTGGGCGGCAAGACGTGGGAGCCGGGAAAGCCTGCCGCGGCGGGCATGGCCCCCATCAGCAGGAGCCCGAAAAAAAAGGTGCCAAGAAAGAGGCCTAACAAGGCGCACTTCCCCTTCTTTCCAAAGGGGAACTCCCAATGGAAACGATGGACAGACATGGTGAACCCCCCTATTCTGATAGGTTGACGATAAATGTATTGAGATATGACCATTTTTCCCCTTTCCATCTTGTAAGTCAAGTTTCCGGGGAAAAAGTTCAAATAAGAGAAAAAGCCCCTTCGGTCGCCGGGGACTGAAGGGGCCTGTGTAGAACATGCGCGGGGGCGGTCACTTCACTCCAGGGGGAGATTCTATCTGTCCGGGCGTGACGATATGTAGGTCTTCTTGAGGTAAAACGGTAAGAGATCCTCTTGCCCTGTTTGGTTTCAACGGAACCGCTCTCAAATCCCCGTTTCCACGAACCTCGAAGCGCTGAATCACGTAGCTGGCTCGACCGGCATAGTCGAACGTGACGGGTACCTGTTTGTAGACATACTCTCCCGGCAACAGCCTGTCAAAGCTAAAAGTCAGCCGTTCATCCTTGGTGCTTGGACGAGGGTGTTTTATCCGGATGTGAAATTTGTAGTGTCCAGAGATAACCTTATCATTGGGATTGTAAAACCTAAAAATGAGCTTGTCCGGTTTTCCCGCCCTGAACGGCACGTGTCTTCTCAGGTAAGCCTCTATCAAGGCAGGTATATGGGATTTCGTGTTGAAGGTCGTCTTAATCCCATGGACGTAGAGAGACCCTTCCATTTCGTTGTTCGACCAGTTCAACTCCTCGAAGGTCCTCCCCGGATTAACAATGATGTGATAGTGTTTCCGCCCTTTTTTCCACCACCGGATCCCGCGCTTAAACTCTGCAAGCCTTTCCCCCGGATAAAACCAAGGCACTTCATACGTATGGTTCCCGTCTCCATCGATATGCAATTGCATCGTCGTGTCCCTGGAAATTCCGTCGCCGATGTTCTTCACGAAGAACCGGAACCACCGTTTATGTCCCCCCACCCGTGCGTCGCTGGGCCTTGAAATCCAGACCCGGAGATCGGGAAGACAGCGGACTCTAAATGTTTCTTTCCTTTCGTTATCCATCAGTCTTTCCTCTCCCGCGGAAGGCGAAAACTTAACGCGCAGCGTATGCTCATACCACCCGCAGATCGGGGCGGTGTAATGGAAGTCGAATCGGACTTCCCCTCCCTCCGTGGTAACGGGGGGAAGATACTTGTCGTACATCCTCGTTTGAACGGGCTCTTCCCCGAAAGGACCCTTCACGAAAAGTTGGGCGATGATCTTCACGTTGTGCCCCTCGTAGGAATCCAAGTAGTCTCCTCCGATATTTACCACCGTGGCGGTTATATGGACGTGGTGCTTGTTGTCGCGCGTTTCCATGGAAATGATTTTGAGGTCCGGGGGAGAAAAAACATAATTTCGCTCATGTGGGGTCACGTCAACGGTTGGTCCCGCGGGTGTCTTCTCCACCATCTGTTTCTTGATCAGCGGTACTTTTTTAGCTCCAACGGCCCTTCGGACCGACTTGGACGGCTTGAAATTGAAATAGTGGGAAACCGTGACGACCGTCCCACCCTTGTTCACGGCCGAAAGAACCTTCCGAGACAGGGAAGATATAAGCTCCACCTTGACGTGGTTGATCCCCTGTCCCATCCGAACGGCTCCTCCCACCATCACCTGCTGCCCAGGCCGCAAAGACGGAACCTTGAAATTTTTCTTCACCCGACCTCCCCCTGGCAAGGTGACCGCCACGGCGAGGATCCGAGAAGGGGACTCCCCCTGTCCCTCGTTTTTCACCTTTACCGAAATCCACGACTCGTCCGGCTTGGAGGCCCTTTCGTCCTGGAAGGATACCTTCTCGATCACCAACTCCGGCGCCTTTACCTTCCGGACCTGTCTCCCTTTGCCCAGGACCAAATCATTCCTCTTTTTCTTCGAAACGAGAAGGGACCCCTTGGGGGAGGCATGCAGCGTTACCCTTGGAGGGGGAACGTACCGGAAATGGAGCTCCCTCTTGTTGTTGGAAGGGTTGATCGAATCGTGAACTGAAACAGCTACCAGGTTTCCCCCCGCCTTCCGGGAGATCAGCCACTTCACCTCGGCCGTCCGTCCGGGGGCCAAGGCCCAGAGCCGAAAGCTCTTCTTCTCTACCGCCTTTCTGTTGCATTCGTGAACTGCCGAGAGACTCGTCGGTTTCGAGGGGGCCTTCCCGATATTCTTGACCTTCACGAAAATCCACGCCTTGGAGGCGTCCTTCATCCCCGCGGCTTTCCACGTCACCGACTGAACCGCCAGGTCGGGCAGGGCCACCTTTTTGATGTTTTTCACCTTGGGCTTGGCCGGAACCTTAGGCGCGTGGGGCGGAGCGGGTGGAACGCCGCCAGGTGTTAAACCGGCGATCCCGGGCTGGGATATCCCGAGACATAAAAGCAAAAAGACACCTAACAGCCATGCGAATCCTCGCCGATTTTTTTGGAAAACATTCGAAAATCGCCGCGCTCTCTCCACGCTTCTACCTCCTTTTTGTGTTTCGGGTTCGTTCTGAAAAAAACACCCCACTCTATTTCTACTCGTTTAGGTATGTCAAGATTTTCGCCGAAAAGTTCAATCGGAAAAGAAAATTTTTTGGGATGAGGCTTGAGAAGGATAAAGCAGGGCAGGGAGGCTTTTTAGGGAATGGCCTCCCAGGTGAAGATCTTGGAAGTCTTGAGGATCTCGCAGGTCCGGGCCACGCGGACCGTCTCCTGGTGGAAGAC
>CAZOBB010000077.1:0-3583 GCA_964577975.1 uncultured Thermodesulfobacteriota bacterium
TATCGTGGTAGGAGGGGGTCACGCGGGGTGTGAAGCGGCATTGTGCGCGGCACGGTTGGGGAAGGCTACCCTATTGTTGACAAGCAATGTGGACAGAATAGGTCATACATCCTGTAATCCGGCCATGGGAGGATTGGCGAAAGGGCAGCTCATAAAAGAGATCGATGCCTTAGGAGGAGAAATCGCCCGGGTGACCGATCGGTCTGGGATTCAGTTTCGTGTTCTCAACACACGGAAAGGGCCCGCTGTTCGTTCGTCCCGGGCCCAGATCGACCGCCAGGTCTATCGTGACCTGATGCGTCAGGTGGTGATGGATCAGGACAATCTCTGGGTCAAAGAGGCCATGGTAACGAGCCTCCTTACGGAGAAAAATGAGATTCAAGGGGTTGAAACGGAGATTGGAGAAAGATTTTTCGCTCGAAGCGTCATTCTGACGACGGGTACGTTTCTCAACGGACTCGTGCATATCGGTTTGATCCATTACGGGGCAGGGCGTTTAGGGGATTTCCCCGCCGAAGCCCTTTCACGTTCCCTGCGTGCCTTGGGACTTCGAATGGGACGCCTTAAAACGGGGACGACCCCCCGATTGGACAAGCGGACCATCGATTACAGCGGTTTGACGGTGCAGCCGGGTGACGATCCGCCCAAACCCTTTTCCTTCAACAGTCCTGGTATCTCCTTGCCTCAAGTTCCTTGCCACATCACCTATACGAATGAGAAAACGCATGAGATCATTCGAAAGGGTCTAGATCGGTCTCCTTTGTATCAGGGGGTTATTGTGGGCATTGGCCCTCGTTACTGCCCGTCCATCGAGGATAAGATTGTTCGATTTCCCGAGAAGGATCGCCATCAGGTCTTCTTGGAGCCGGAGAGTCTCTCCACGATGGAGGTCTATCCCAACGGTCTTCCCACGTCTCTGCCTATTGATGTGCAGATTGCCATGTTACGAAGTATTCCCGGATTGGAGCACGTGGAGATCATCCGACCGGGGTATGCCATCGAATATGATTACGTGGATCCGACGGAGTTGTATCCCACACTTGAAACCAAAAAGGTCAAGGGACTCTATCTCGCCGGGCAAATCAACGGGACGTCGGGGTATGAGGAGGCGGCGGCGCAAGGGCTTGTGGCAGGGATCAATGCTGTCTGCGCGCTGGATGGACAGCAACCGTTTGTCTTGAGTCGTTCGGAGGCCTATATTGGGGTACTTATCGATGATCTTGTTACCAAAGGAACAAAAGAGCCATATCGGATGTTTACATCGCGTGCCGAGTTTCGCCTTTTTCTCCGAGAGGATAATGCCGATTTGCGCCTCATGGAGAAGGGGAGGGCCTTAGGATTGGTGACGGACGAGGCGTATGAAAAATTTTTGAAAAAGAAAAAGGGAATCGCGGAGGTTCAAAAGCTCATCCACTCGGAAAAGATAACCCCTACGTCCTCTGTTTTAGATTGGTTGCGCGAACGGGGATCGTCCCCCTTGTCGAGGCCGGTGTATCTCTATGAGTTGTTGCGACGGCCCGAGATCACGATGGACGATTTGAAATCGGTATGTCCCTCCCTTGACGCATTCGATGGAGAGGTCTTGGAACAAGTTCAGATCCAGGTGAAGTATGAAGGGTATCTGAAACGTCAGAGGGAGGAAATCGCCAGTTTCGAGCGGCTCGAATCGATTCTCATCCCAAAAGATATCGACTATGAAGCGATTCCCGGCCTTTCGAAAGAGATACAAGAAAAGCTTACGAAGGTTGCCCCTACTTCCCTCGGGCAAGCCGCTCGAATTTCAGGCGTAACACCTGCGGCTATTTCCGTTCTCATGATGGTGGTCAAGCGGAATTTTCGTTCGCTTTCTAACACGACACAAAGAGATTGATTTCTCGTGGAAGATACCATTCGAGAGTACGATTATTTCCTTCCTGAATCCTTGATAGCCCAGCGTCCAGCTGCCACGAGGGATCGAGATAGGTTGATGGTGGTGAATCGTTCCACGAAGACGATTGCCCATCATCGCTTTTGTGAACTCCCTTCCCTCTTGAGAGAGGGAGATGTGTTGGTAGTCAATGACACAAAGGTTATTCCGGCCCGGTTGGTGGGAAGGAAAAAGACGGGAGGGAAAACCGAATTTCTTTTGATACGCAAAGTTGATGAAAAAGGGATGAAGTGGAAATGTATGGCTAAAAGAACGTCTCGTATGAGAGAGGGGATGATTTTTCTCTTCCCAAACGGAATGGAAGGGGAAATCTGTTCCATTTTCCCCGGAGGGGAAGTAGAGGTGCAATTTTCTGTTCCATTGACCGATGAGTGTCTTCAAAGGATAGGGGAGTTACCTCTTCCTCCCTATATCTCCCGTCCCAACGGCCCGTCCGAAGAGGATTATCGGCGTTATCAGACGATATTCGCGGAACGTTCAGGGGCGGTCGCGGCTCCAACGGCGGGCTTGCATTTCACTCCCGACCTGATGGAAGCGCTTGCCTTTCACGGAATTGAAAAGGCGACCATCACTCTGCATGTGGGACCGGGAACCTTCCTGCCCGTGCGGGCCACGAGGCTGTCTCAGCATACGATGCATGCGGAATATTATGAGATTCCAGAAGAGAGTGCGACACGGATCAACCGGGCGAAACGGGAGAAAAGACGCGTCGTAGCGGTAGGAACGACGGTTGTTCGGACATTGGAATCGGCCGTAGAGGGTGGGGAGGTCGTGGCGGGGGGGCGGTGGACATCTCTTTTTATTTATCCCCCTTTTCAATTCCGGATCGTAGATGCCATGATTACAAACTTCCACCTTCCCAAATCGACCCTTCTGGTCTTGGTTTGTAGTTTTGCCTCAAAGGAATTGATATTTAAGGCGTATGAAATCGCAAAGCGTCAACGTTATCGTTTTTATAGTTATGGCGATGCCATGTTGATCGTGTAGGAGGTGGCGTGGAGAATTTTTTTCGCTTGATTAAGACCGATGGATATGCAAGACATGGAAGAGTAGAAACAGCGCATGGGGCCTTTGAAACCCCCGTCTTTATGCCGGTAGGAACCCAGGGGACGGTCAAGGCCGTCACCCCGGATATTCTTGGATCGCTGAACGCGGAGATTATCCTGTCCAACACGTATCACCTCTACCTTCGGCCCGGCATGGAGGTGATCGAAAAGGTTGGAGGGCTTCACCGCTTTATGAATTGGAACCGTCCCATCCTGACGGACAGCGGGGGGTTTCAGGTCTTCAGCCTGAACGCCTTGAGAGAGATAACCGCGGACGGTGTCCGGTTCGCCTCCCACCTGGACGGTTCCCGCCATTTCCTGACCCCCGCCAAGGTGGTGCAGATCCAGGAAACCCTTGGATCCGACATCATGATGTGCCTCGATGAATGCGTAGCCTTTCCCTCCACGAGGGGATATGTCCAGGCCTCCATGGAGCTGACGACGAAGTGGGCAAAGGCCTCGCTGAAGGCGAAGACCCGGGAGGATTTATCCCTCTTCGGGATCGTCCAGGGGGGGATGTATGGTGATTTGCGCCGTCAGCACGCCCGGGAGTTGACCCAGTATCCCTTTGACGGTTTTGCCATCGGGGGGTTGAGCGTGGGTGAGCCGA
>CAZOBB010000078.1:0-13933 GCA_964577975.1 uncultured Thermodesulfobacteriota bacterium
GTAGATGGACCGGATTGGGATTCAGGAACAAGAAACAACCCTGGCCATTGCTTAAAAAGAGGAAAAAAGTGAAACCAGATCAAATCCACCTAATTGTGCGAAAAATTCTTGACACTACCCCTCTTCCACCTCCAAACACTACCGGTCAGACATTCCACGGCCCCGCCCAAAAGGAAACATCCTAATGGGTCACGGCCACAGATTCGTATCTACTTCTTTTGCTGGGTTTTCTTCTTATCCATCTCGTTGCCAACGATGTAGCCAAGCCCCATCCCGATACCGGTACCGATCAGGGTGCTCGTCGTGTTCCGTCCGATGATCTGGCCCGCCAGGGCTCCGGCGGCCGCACCGCCCACGGCACCTTGCTGAGCGCTGTTCGTTAGACACCCCGTCGTCGTCAACGCCAAGAGCAGCACGCCAATGACAAGACCGATGCCCCATCTAAGTTTCAAAGCTCTTAATTTCCTCATTTTCTTCCCCTTTTCCTTTTTTGAGTTCTTGCACCAATAACAAAAACTAATTACTTTTACAAAATACACTGATTTACCTTATATGTCAAGGTATTATCGTGATTATATAGAGATAATTCTTTAAAAATTTTATAATCTATTGATATTACACGTAATTCTATTTATATCAGATTTCGCCTTTCCAGCGCTGCCTGGCAAGAAAAAGGAACTGAGAACGAACATCGTCGGTCATCACCGTGAAATTGAACGAAACGGAAACGCCGGGAAACGACTTGTCAACCTCCGACCGAATCATCCCTGCCAGGTAATCCTTGATGGGAATATTCGGAAACGGAACGCGAATCTCGACGATGAAACCCTCTCCTGCCTTCTCAACGTTTCCCACCATGCCAAGCTCATGAAACGTTGCAGCAATTTCAGGGTGTTCAATCTTTTTGATGACTTCCATTACCTCTTCAACCGAAACTTCATTCGCCATGGGAACCTCCCCCTATTTTTATTTTCACGACGCGCTTTTTCCCCGCCCTGAGAGTAATGCCATCACCGGCAAGGGCCGCAAGGTCGATGGTCGTGTCAATTCCTTCTATCCGTTTGTCCCCCAAATAGCCTCCCCCCTGCTTGATAAGCCGGCGGGCTTCACTCTTGCTCTTCGCCAATCCCCCTAAGACGAAAAGATCCACGACGGGGACCTCGGACCCCTCACCCTCATCGGGCGCGTAATAGCAAACCGGGATGGAAGCCTCCCGATCCATCGCAACGGAACGGATGATAGAGGAGGTCTCGATACGGCCCTCCGGGTCCGCCGACCCGAATTGCCTGATGGCGGCGAGATAAGCCTCTTTCGCCGCGGCTTCCCCGTGGGTGATGCGGGTCGCTTCGAATGCCAGAATTTCCTTCGCCCTGTTCAAATCTTTGTCTTTCAGGCTCCCCAATCTTTCAACCTCCTCCATGGGAAGGAGGGTGAAAAGCCCGAGAAATCTCTTCACGTCCCGATCGTCCGTGTTCCGCCAAAACTGATAAAAGTCGTAGGGGGAGGTCTTCTCCGCATCCAGCCAAACGGCACCGGCCACGGTTTTCCCGAACTTCTCACCGCTGGCGTTGGTCAAAAGTGGGAAGGTCACCCCAAAGGCCGTTCCCCCCACCATCCGGCGGATCAGGTCGATTCCCGCCACGATGTTTCCCCACTGATCCTGACCGCCCATCTGGAGCCGGCAGCCGTGATCCACGTAGAGTCGATAAAAATCATAGGCTTGGAGCAACATATAATTAAACTCAAGAAAGGAAAGACCTGTCTCGAGCCTCTGTTTGATCGACTCCGCCGTCAGCATCCGGTTGACGCTGAAGTGACGTCCGATCTCCCTCAGGAAATCGACATAGTTGAGGGGAAGCAACCAATCGGCGTTGTTGAGAAAGAGGGCCTTACCCCCTTCGAAATCAAGGTATTTGCCAAGCTGACGTCTGATCTTCTCCCCGTTGGCCTCGATCTGCTCCTTCAGGAGCATCTTCCGCATCTCAGTCTTTCCGCTGGGGTCTCCCACCATCGCCGTGCCACCCCCCAGGAGGGCAATGGGCGTGTGCCCCTCCCGCTGCATGTGAACGAGGGCCATGATGGGAACCAGAGAACCCACGTGCAAGCTGTCCGCCGTGGGATCAAAACCGATATATCCAATAATGGGCCCCTCCGCCTCGAGGGCCTTCAAGCCCCGTTCGTCCGTAATCTGATAGAGAAATCCCCGCTCACGCAGTGTTTCCACAAGTCTCATGGTTTACTCCTCAACTTGATGTCGGCCGGTTTATATCACGTCACAAAAGGTGCTTCAAGAACACGTCGGCCGCACCGTTCGGAAAACGGACTTCAAAAGGCGTAGCGAATCCCGGCGCACAGGAAATTGGACCCGCCGTGGGTCCCGTTGAAAAGCCCGAAAACCCCGGAACGATGATGGATACGGAACACGAAGCTAAAGGGGGGATTGGGACAGCTCCAGTGGGGATCGAAACAAAGCTCGAAAACGAGATAGTTTAACAGCCGGGTGGAGCTGTCACTCTCGATGACCTCCGCCTCCGGACGGCCCCAGGCGTAGGACAACCCATCCCCGATAGCGAAGCTGGTATCCAGGTACTTGTCCCACGGAAACGGGTGCCACCGGAGAAGAAAAACCCCGTTGGTCTCGAAATGGTCCTGGATTCCGAAATGCTTTCCGACCTGGCCTTCTACCTCCCCCGTGATCCGGTCCTTCCAAAACGAAAACACTTGACGACTGAGGGCCAGGCAAACGAGCTGAGAATCGTCGAAGTCCGCCGAGCCCAGCACGATGTCCTTCAAATCGCTGGGGGAATACTGCCCGGCATAGATGGTAAAAAACCACTTGGGGTCCTCCGCGTATACCCCCCCGGGGAAGATCGACCACCAAAAGCATACCACCAAAAAGCAGGGGCAGCAAGCTTTAACCAGGCATCTCAAAAACCAGGCAGCTCGTTTACTGCACCACATAGCGCCCGATTTTGATTATCCGATCCGCGATTTTCCGACACAGCGCAACACTGTTCACCGGCGTGTACCGAGTCAGACGTTTCAAGGCCGAAAGCTGGTCCGTAAGGTATCCCCGCTGGAGATGGCGGCGAATATGAGCTTCGCCCATCGCTCGATCCGCATCATAGCATCGACGAAATAGACTTGGATCATCGCTTCGGGAATCTCCGCGCTATTTTCACCTCCTCTTGTTTTCATCTTCTTTACGCGCAAGAGTCCACTATCCATGGCAAAAATCTCTATGATGATGTCGCTGATCATCCCGAGGATCTCCTGCTGGTCATCCAAATCGTCCGGGTGAGCCTGGTACGCCGCCCCGGCGGTAAGGAGCGCAATCTTCTTGGCGTTCTCCACCTGGTAGGCCAACATGTCCATCCCCTCCCGGGGCGCCTGCCGCAGTCCGCTCGGCTTTAGCAGGTCGCTGGCCGCCTGTTTCATGGCCTGAATAAGGGGCAACTGGCCCTTCATGGCCCGCCGGAACAGCATCCGCAGGATCAAAAGTCGGTTGATCTCGTTGGTCCCCTCGAAGATGCGATTGATACGAGAATCCCGGTAGTAGCGTTCCACAGGGTAATCCTTGATATACCCGTATCCCCCATGAATCTGAAGGGTTTCATCCACCACGTAGTCGAGCATCTCCGAGCCGTAGACCTTGTTAATGGAACACTCCGTGGCGTACTCCTCGATCCCACGCGCCGATTCATACCCCGCCTCAGGAGAGGTCATATCGATATCCTTCAAACGCTCCTCGATGAGGCCGGCGTTCCGGTAGACCATGCTCTCCGCGATAAAGGTCCGAATGGCCATCTCGCCGATCTTCTCCTTGATGAGGCCGAAATCGGCGATGGGATGCCCGAACTGGACCCGCGACTTGGCATACTGGATCGCATCCCCCAAAGCCAGTTTCGCGGCCCCCACACAGGCCCCGCCCAGCTTGTACCGGCCAATGTTGAGGATGTTGAAGGCCACCACGTGGCCCTTGCCCGGTTTGAACAGGAGGTTCTCCACGGGCACCTTGACGTTTTCCAGGATAAGGCTTCGGGTCGAGGTCCCCCGGATTCCCATCTTGTCTTCCTCCTCACCAAGGGAGAGCCCTTCCGAATCCCGATCGATGATGAACCCGGTAAACTGCTCGCCGTCGATCTTGGCGTAGGTGATAAAGATATCGGCGTAGGCCGCGTTGGTGATGAACTGTTTTTCCCCGTTTAGGATGTAATGCTTCCCGTCCTCAGAGAGAACCGCCGTGGTCTTGGCGTTCAACGCGTCCGTCCCCGCCTCCGGCTCCGTCAGGGCATAAGCCCCTATCAACTCTCCACTTGCCAGGCCGGGAAGATACCGCTTCTTCTGTTCGTCATTTCCGAAATAGACGATGGGCAAGCTGCCAATCCCCGTGTGGTCCACGTTGGCCACGGCAAAGGGGCCACCCAGAGGAACCTTTTCCGTGATGATAAGGGAGCTGATCTTGTCCAGCCCCATGCCTCCGTATTCTTCCGGGATGTCTCCCCCCATCAGGCCCACCTCGGCCGATTTTCTCAACAGCTTCTCCATGAGGCCCTCTTTCTTGGCCTCCAAATCATCGATCACCGGGGCTACCTCGCCGAGGAGAAATTCCTCCGCCGCTTTCGCCACCAGCTTGTGTTCCTCCGTCATGTCCTCGGGAGTAAAGATATCCTCGGGGTCCGCCGTCTCAATCAAAAAGCTACCACCCGCATTTTTATCCATCGTCGCTTCCTCCTTAGGCTGCTTCATTCTCAAATATCGCCGCCGCCCCCATGCCGCCGCCGATACACATGGTCACGAGACCCCAGCGCCCCTTCCGCCGGCGTATCTCGTGCAAAAGGGTCACGGTAAGCTTCGTCCCCGTGCATCCAAGGGGATGGCCCAGGGCAATGGCCCCCCCATTGACATTGACCTTCTCCGGATCGAGATCGAGGGTTCGTATACAGTAAAGGGCCTGGGACGCAAAGGCCTCGTTGAGTTCGATGAGATCCAGATCTTCGACCTTGAGTCCGGTCAGTTTCAAAACCTTGGGCACCGCCGCCGTGGGACCGATCCCCATCACGTCGGGCGGAACACCGGCCGCGGCAAAGGCGCGGAAGGTCAAAAGCGGCGTCAGCCCCATCGCCTTCGCCCGCTCCTTGCTCATCACCACCACGGCCGCCGCGCCGTCGCTGGTCTGGGAGGAATTCCCCGCCGTGACGGTTCCCCCCACCTTGAAGACAGGCCGGAGCTTCGCCAACCTCTCCAGGGTCGTATCCGGACGGATTCCCTCATCCGTGTCAAAGACCCTCTCTTCATAGAAGGTGATACCGTTCTCGTCCACCTTGGGGACCCGGGCCTTGATGGGAACGATCTCCTCTTTGAATCTCCCCGACGACACGGCCTTAACCGCCCGCATCTGGCTCTGGTAGCCGAAGGCATCCTGATCCTCACGGGAAATCCCGTACCTCTCCGCCACATTCTCGGCCGTCAGACCCATGGAGATGTAGGCCTGGGGATAGGTTTCCATGAGGGCGGGATTCGGGGCGGGTCGCAGGCCCCCGATCGGGATATAGCTCATGAATTCGACGCCACCAGCTACCACTACATCCGCAAACCCGCACATGATCTTTTCCGCAGCGATGGCGATGGACTGGAGCCCGGAGGCACAGAAACGATTGACGGTCTGTCCCGGCACACTCTCCGGAAATCCGGCCCGCTGTGTCAGAATCCTTCCCAGGTTCATCCCCTGCTCCACCTCGGGGAAGGCACACCCGATAATCACGTCGTCGATCTCCTTGGGATCGAGCCCCGGGGTTTTCTCAACGACCGCCTTCAAAACGGCCGCACCGACCTCATCGGGCCGGGTATAACGCAAGGTTCCCCTTGGTGCCTTTCCCACTGCCGTCCTTACCGCTGTTACGATAACCGCCTCTTTCATCTCTTATCCCCTCTAATTTCTCAGTGGTTTACCCTTCTGCAGCATGTGACGGATACGTTCCTGGGTCTTCTCCTCGCCGCAGAGGCTCAAAAACACCTCCCGCTCGAGGTCGAGGATATACTGTTCCGTCACTCGGGATCCCGCCAGGACATCGCCCCCTGTCAGAACCCACGCCAGTTTTCGCCCGATATGGGCATCGTAAGGAGAAATCTGCTTTCCTTCTTCCATGTAGTAGATCCCCAACTCCAGCAGGGCTCGTCCGTTATCTCCCATGGCGACGAGGTTTTCAGGCGGACGGGGAGGACGGTATCCCTGGGCATCCATGGCCAGGACCATCGCCTTTGCCTGATGAATCAGGGCGTCACGATTCATGCAAATGCTGTCTTCCCGCCGGAGGTAACGATACTTCCGTGCCTCTTCGGCGCTGGTGGAGACCCGCGCCATTCCGATGGTCTCGAAGATCTTCCGGACAAAGGGAAAATAATCTCCGTCATATCCCTCCGGAAGGGCTTCAAACGCCCGGATCAACGACTCCTTGCATCCCCCCCCCGCCGGGATCAGTCCAACCCCCACCTCAACCAACCCCATGTAGGTCTCGGCGTGGGCCACGATCCGATCGGCCGCCAGGCAGATCTCACATCCGCCCCCCAGGGCCATCCCCGCAGGGGCCGTCACCACGGGCACACGGGCGTACTTGAGCTTCAGGAAGGCATCCTGAAACTGTCTGATGGCGAAATCGATCTCTTCCCATTCCTCATCTTCGATTTCGAACAAAAGAAGCATCAAATTCGCACCAGCAGAGAAATTGGAGGCATGGTTGGCAATCACCAGTCCCCGCATCTCCGACTCCACCATTCCAATGGTGTCGTCGATCATGGCGATAATATCCCCGCCGATGGCGTTCATCTTGGTGTGGAATTCCAAACACGCCACGCCGTCGCCGATATCCCACAAGGTTGCCCCGGGATTTTCCTTGATCTTACGGTTCGTGGTGCCTCTCTCGTCGAGGAGAATCAACCATCGTGGCTTTTCAAGCAAGCGATGGGTCTTCCCGATTGGGTCAAACACGAACGGGACATTCTTTTTGTAAAGATAAAAAGACGCCGCTTCACTCTCCAAGAGATCTTCCACAACTGGTGGAAGCTTTCCTCCCCCCTCACGAATCCTATGAGCGAGAGACTCCACTCCCAACGCATCCCACAACTCGAAGGGGCCATGCTTCCAGGCGAATCCCCATTTCATGGCGTTGTCCACATCTTCGATCTTCTCACTTATATCGGGAACCTGAGCCGCCACATACAACAATATCCCTTGAATAAGGTCAGAAACGAATCGCGCGGGCGAACTGGTATCCTCTAAAAGGAGCGCTATTCTTCGGACAGGATCTTCATACGGCTGAAGTTTATCCAAAATGGGCAAGGAGACCTTCTTCTTCGGCCGATATGTCATTTTTTTCAGATCAAGGACTTCAATCCCTCCTTTCGTTTTCCTATAAAAACCCTGCCCCGCCTTTTCCCCCAGCCATCCATTAGCGATGATCTGCCGAAGTGCCTGCGGCAGTGCAAATACCTCTCTCAAAGGATCATTTCCTGCCATCTGATAAACATTGTCCGCCACATGGGCGATGATATCCAACCCGACCATGTCGGCAGTTCGGTAGGTCGCCGTCTTTGGGTGTCCGATGAGCTTCCCTGTCAGGGCGTCCACCTCTTCGACGGTCAGGTCCCACTTCTCCATCAGGCGAAACGTCAGGAGGAAGGCAAAGATCCCGATCCGGTTGGCGATGAAGTTCGGGGTATCCTTGGCAATCACCACCCCTTTGCCCAGCTCCTTCTCACCGAATTCCCGGACCCTTTCAATCACCTCCCGCGCCGTCCACTTCGTGGGAATGATCTCCAGGAGGCGCATGTACCGGGGGGGATTGAAAAAATGGGTTCCCAGAAACCGCCCCCGGAGCTCCTCCGCCATTCCCTCTCCTATCTTGTGGATGGGAATCCCGGAGGTATTGGTGGTCAGGATGGCGTGTTCGGAAACAAAGGGGGCGATCTTCTCCATCAAGGACTGCTTGATGGGAAGAGACTCTACCACCGCTTCGATGATGATGTCCGCATCCCTCAGGCGTTCCAGGTCATCCTCGAAATTTCCCGGAGTGATCCGATCGGCCCACTCCGACCTGAACAGGGGTGAAGGCTTGGCCTTTTTCAGCCGCTCGATGGCCCCAAGGGCGAATCGGTTCCGAACCTGGGGTGAAGAGAGCTCCAACCCCTTCTTCCCTTCTTCCTCCGTCAAGGTCTCCGGCACGATGTCAAGCAGCGTCACCTCCAGGCCCGCGTTGATCATGTGAGCCGCGATCTGGCTACCCATGACACCCGCACCCAACACGGCCGCACGCGCAAATCTCTTCATTGTTTCCTCCCGTCTTCTCTCGCCGCTGAAATTCCTCTCAGTTATCACCGGCGGATTCCGGTGATTCCTTCCTCTGCTGCTGATATTTCTTGATTTCCTCTTCCCGTAATACCTTTCTCAAAACCTTGCCGATGAGGCTCTTGGGCAGCTCATCCCGAAACTCGACCAGCTTCGGCACCTTGTACCGGGCGAGCCTCTCTCGACAATAAGCGATAATCTCTTCTTCCGTGGCCGTCTCCCCCGGTTTCAAAACCACGAATGCCTTGACGGTCTCCCCGCGGTAGGAATCCGGCACACCCACCGCCACGGCATCCAGGACCTTCGGATGGGTAAAGAGGACTTCATCGATATCCCTCGGATAGATATTGTACCCCCCGGCGATGATCATGTCCTTCTTCCGGTCCACGATGAAGAAGTAACCGTCCTCGTCCATCCGGGCGATATCCCCCGTCTTGAGCCATCCATCCTCGGTCAATACCTTCTTCGTCTCGTCCTCCATGTTCCAATAGCCCTTCATGACCTGGGGGCCCTTCACGCACAGCTCCCCCGCCTCTCCCACGGGGAGGTCCTCTCCCGTCTTAAGATCCACGACCTTGCTGTCCGTATCGGGGAAGGGGATGCCAATACTCCCCTCTTTGATAACCCCTTCCAGGGGGTTGGCATGGGTCACCGGAGAGGCCTCGGTCAGTCCATATCCCTCCACCAGCTTGGCCCCCGTCAATTCCTTGAAACGTCGCATCACCTCCAGGGGCAACGGGGCCGCGCCGCTGATACAGTATTTGATGGAGGAAAGATCAAATTTATGGACATCCTCCATCGTGTTGATGGCCTGGTACATGGTAGGCACGCCCGGAAAGATCGTGGGACGCTCCTTGTGGATGATATGCAGAATCTGTTTGATCTCGAACCTGGGAACGAGGATCATCTCGGCCGCGATCAAGACGGCCAGGTTCATGGCCGTCGTCATCCCGTAGACATGAAAAAAGGGGAGAACGGCCAGGGCCTTCTCCTCCCCCTCCACGGCGCTGGGAATCCAGAGGCGGACCTGATAGGCGTTGGCCACCAGGTTCCGGTGGGTCAGCATGACCCCCTTGGCCACACCCGTGGTTCCCCCCGTGTACTGGAGCAGGGCAATCTCTTCACTCTCAACCTCTTCGTCCTTGACCTGATCCGTGGCCTCCTTCATGAGGTCTTTCCACCGATAGACCCCTTCCCCCGGAGACGTACAGACCTCTACCCACTGCCCCTCCCGCTTCGCCTTGAGAGGGTAAAGGAACTTCAGAAAAAAGGGCAGAAAGTCCTGGACCCCCGTGAAGATGATGCGTTTGAGGCGGGTCTTCTGCATCGTCTTCATCGACTTCTCGTAAAAGAGATCGAGGGTGACGAGGGTCTCGGCCCCCGCGTCATTGAACTGATGGGTCATCTCCCGCTCCACGTAGAGGGGATTGGTGTTGACCACCACTGCCCCGATACGCAACGCCCCGTAGTAGGTTATGACCGTTTGGGGACAGTTGGGGAGCATAATGGCCACCCGATCTCCCTTCTTCACCCCGAGACGGCGAAGGACGTCCGCCATCTTGCGGGTCAGAGCCTGAAACTCCCGATACCTTACCTTCCTGCCATAGAAACTCATGGCGACAGCATCGGGAAAATGTTCCGCCGTCCGGTCCACGAGAGAGAACAGTGGGATCCTGGGAAAATCAAAAGAATGGGGAACGTCTTCTTGATAAAACTTGTACCAGGGACGATCCATAACACACCCCCTTTGAAAGATGGGTTGCGACTGCGGCACGTCCCCTCAAATGGGAGATAAAACGATGGTCACCTGGCCGTTTTTGAGGGTTCTTGCCTGAACCTCAAACGGGTCTCCCACCTTCAGCGCCTCCAATGCCACATCCGGTATCCAGCCCATGACCCTGATCCCGCCTTCCACCTCGACAACCCCCACCGGGCAGGGAGTTTGTGTCACCTTCGCGAAAGGCATCTTAGGGGGAGAAACGCCGTAATGAGCGGGAGGGACAAAGATGGACGTAAAGGAAAGCAGCTTCCCCTTGGTAGGGATCTCCACAAAGGCCATGGACTCCTCGAGACAATCCGGACACTCCGCCCTCGGCGGGAAAAAGGTCCGGCCACAGGTCTCGCATCGGGTCCCGAAAACCTTACCACTCGCCAGCGCCTCCACAAAAGGTGTTCCCACCTTTGTGTTTTTTATGAAAAGAGAAAAGTCCTTGAATTCCATCTCAATCTTTCCTGTAAATGGTTACACCGACCACCTGGCCGCTTCCCCCCACGTTGTGGGTCAACCCCACCTCCGCGTCGGGCACCTGCCGGGAACCACACTCCCCCCGAAGCTGTTTCGTTATCTCCACGGCCATGGCCACGCCGGTGGCGCCCACGGGATGCCCTTTCGATTTGAGGCCGCCGTCCACGTTGACGGGGATCTTCCCGCCGATGTAGGTCTCGCGGGCCTCGATGAAGGCTCCGCCTTCCCCCTTGGGACAGAATCCGAGGTCCTCATAGGCGCAGATCTCCGCGATGGTAAAGCAATCGTGAACCGTGGCCACGTCGATCTCGTCCGGGCCTATTCCCGCACGCCGATAGGCCTCTTTCGCTGCCTCCACCGTGGCCCTCAAGGTATGGAGATGCTCTCGATCCGCAATCCTCATGGTGTCCGTCGCCGTGCCGATCCCCTCGATCCACACGGGGGGCTTCGCGAAATCACGGGCGCGTTCCTCGCTGGCGAGGATAACCGCCGCGGCTCCATCCGTGATCAGGCTGCAATCGTAGAGCTTCAACGGATAGGCCACCATGAAGGAGTTCAGCGCCTTCTCCAGGGTAATCTCTTTAGGCATGTGGGCCAGGGGATTCTGATTCCCGTAAAAGTGATTCTTGACGGCTACCATGGCAAGCTGTTCTTCCGTGGTCCCGAAGGCCGCCATGTGGGCCCGGGCCACCATGGCGTAATAACCGGGAAACGTCATTCCGAAGGGATACTCCCAGATGGCGTCCCCGCCCTTTCCCATGATCTCCGTCGCCTGGGCCGTGCTGACCTCCGTCATCTTTTCGGTCCCGAGGACCAGGACCACGTCCGCCAACCCCGACGCGACGGTCATCCACCCCACGCGCAGGGCCATCGTTCCGCTGGCACAGGCCCCTTCCACCCGGAAATTCGCCTTGGGATAAAACTCCAGATAGTCGTGCATCTGGGCGGAGGGTTGGAGGGCGAAAGAAAACTCGTCCGCGGCCACCGCCGTGACCATACTGTCGACGTCCTTGAGGCTCGTTCCCGCATCCTTCAGGGCCGCGGCCACCGCCTCGAAGGCGAGTTCCCGTTGGGAAGCGTCCTCCCTTACACCGAACCTCCCCTGACCGGCGCCCACAATCGCCACTCTATGTTTCACGTAATACTCCTTTCGAGAAAACACAAAAATCTACATCGACCACGCTTCGATAAATCGTTCCCATGGGAACATCGATTTACCCCTCGAAACGCTTGAACACCAGCGAGGCATTGGTTCCGCCAAAACCGAAGGAATTACTCAAGGCGTATTTGATGTCCGCCTCCCGTGCCTCGTTGGGAACGTAATCCAGGTCGCACTCCGGGTCGGGGTGCTCATAGTTGATGGTCGGAGGGATGATCCCCTCTCTAATGGTCAAGATGGTAAAGATGGATTCCACCGCCCCCGCGGCCCCCAGAAGGTGCCCCATCATCGATTTGTTCGAGCTGATGGGAACCTTGTAGGCGTAATCCCCGAAGACCTTTTTGATCGCCTTCGTCTCGGCGATATCGTTCAAGGGGGTCGAGGTTCCGTGGGCATTGATGTAGTCGATGTCCTCCGGACTGATCCCCGCGTCCTTCAGCGCCGAAGCCATACAGCGGGAGGGCCCTTCCCCATTGGGAGACGGCGCGGCGATGTGATACGCGTCCGCGCTCTGGCCGAATCCGACAATCTCCCCGTAGATGGGGGCTCCCCGTTTCTTGGCATGCTCCAAGGTTTCCAGGACGACAACCCCGCATCCCTCCGCGATGACGAACCCCGTCCGTTCTTTGTCAAAGGGACGGCTCGCCTTCGTGGGATCATCCTTCAACTCCGCCAAGGCCCGCATGGCGTCAAACCCGCTGACCGATACCGGTGAAATCGCCGCCTCGGAGCCGCCGGTAATCATGACATCCGCATCCCCGTACTGGATCGTCCGAAGGGCGTATCCGATCGAATGGGCACCCGTAGCGCACGCCGTCGAGATACTGATACTCGGGCCTTTCGCTCCGGACTGGATGGCGATCTGGCCGGAAGCCATATTGGAAATAAGCATGGGAATGAAAAAGGGACTGACCTTCCTCGGGTTGTTCGTCTGGATCAGGCGTTTGTGAAACCGCTCGAAGGTCTCCAGTCCCCCGAGACCCGCCCCAACGAGAACGCCCACGCGCGGCGCGTTCTCTTCCGTGATCTCAAGGCCCGACATCTCCAATGCCAGCTTAGCCGCCGCCATGGCAAATTTCGTGAAGAGGTCCATCCGCTTGGCGTCCTTGGAATCGATAAAATCCTCCGGCTTGAAGTTCTTGACCTCCCCGGCGATCTTGGACTTCATTGTCGTGGCGTCAAAACGCGTAATATAACCAATACCAGACCTTCCGTTAATGAGGTTCTCCCAGGGCTCTTTAGGCCCTATCCCCAAAGGCGTCACCAGCCCATATCCCGTGATTACAACGCGCTTCTTCAAGCCACTCCTCCTTAGGCTTCAAAAAGTGGAATTTACATCCTATCGATGCTTAATCCACTCCCATCATGATTGATGAGATTTAATAAACTCGATGGCATCCCCGACCGTCTGAATTTTTTCAGCCTCTTCGTCCGATATCTCTATATCATATTCCTCTTCCAGCGCCATGACAAGTTCCACGATATCCAGGGAATCCGCTCCGAGATCGTCGATAAACTTCGCGTCCGGCGTTACTTCGCTCTCATCCACACCCAACTGATCCACGATGATTTCTTTTACTCTTTCCTCGACTGACATAAGCTCCTCCTTTTACTTTTTTATCTCTTCCACACGTTTCATCTGTTATATATACAAACCACCACTAACATTCAATACATGCCCCGTAATGTAAGAAGCCGCGTCAGACACGAGGAACAACACGGCATTCGCCACATCCTCCACGCTTCCCAGACGTCCCTGGGGGATCAAGGATAAGATCCCTTCCCTCGCCCTCTCTTCCATCTTCTCCGTCATGTCCGTCTGGATATACCCCGGGGCAATAGCATTCACCGTAATCTGCTTGCGCGCCAGCTCCCTCGCCACGGCCTTGGTAAAGCCGATCATCCCGGCTTTGGAGGCCGCGTAATTGGCCTGGCCGGGATTTCCCATCAGGGCGATCACCGACGAAATGTTCACGATCCTCCCGTATTTCTTCTTCAACATATACCGGGCCACGGCCTTTGTACAGTTGAAAACGCCTTTAAGGTTCGTTTCGAGAACTCGATCCCACTGCTCTTCCTTCATTCGAAGCAGAAGCTGATCGTCCGTGATCCCCGCGTTGTTGACGAGGATGTCAATCCTGCCCAGATCTCCATAGAGTCCCTTGGCGAACGCCTCCACCTCCTC
>CAZOBB010000079.1:0-10770 GCA_964577975.1 uncultured Thermodesulfobacteriota bacterium
TGAGTCGTTCATCTCGCTTCGATACCTGAAATCCAAGCGGCGCCAGTCCTTCATCTCGGTGATCACGCTCATTTCGGTGGCGGGGGTGACCCTCGGCGTGATGGCCCTGATCATCGTCCTGTCGGTGATGCGGGGGTTCGAGAACGACCTGAAGGGGAAGATCCTCGGGATGAACGCCGATATTATTGTCCTGCGGAGTGGCGGTGTCATTCCTGAACCGGAGCGGGTGATTCGTGAGATAAAGAAGGTTCCAGGTGTCACGGGCGCGAGTCCTTTTATCTATTCCCAGGCGATGATCTCATCGCTCCTGTCTGCCACGGGGATCGTCCTCAGGGGGATCGACACGAAGACCGTGGGGGAGGTGACCATCCTTCCCAAGGTCATCAAGAAAGGGACGTTGGACCTGCGCCCGGAAAAGGGGCTTCCCGGCATTCTCATCGGAAACGAGCTGGCGAAGAACCTCGCCCTGCGGGTGGGAGACGTGGTGCGCGTGATCTCGCCCCAGGGGATGGTATTGACCCCGGCGGGAAGTATCCCCCGGTTCCGTCGGTTCCGGATCAAGGGGATCTTCGAGTCGGGGATGTACGACTACGACTCGGGATTCGCCTTCATCGACCTGAAGGTGGCCCAGCAATTCTTTCGCCTGCGGGGCGGCGTCACGGGGATCGAGGTGAAGGTGAAAGACGTGTATGCCGTCAAGAAGATCGGAAAGATGATCCGGCGCCGCCTGAAGTTTCCCTACTTTACCCGGGACTGGATGACCATGAACCGGAATCTCTTCTCCGCCCTGAAGCTGGAGCGGATCACCATGTTCATCATCCTGACCCTCATCGTCTGGGTGGCGGCCTTCAACATCGTCAGTTCCCTCATCATGGTGGTCATGGAAAAGAACCGGGACATCGCCATCCTCAAGGCCATGGGGGCCACCAACCGCTCCATCATGCGGATCTTCATGCAGGAGGGGATGATCGTGGGGGTTTTCGGGACCTTCCTGGGATCCGTGCTCGCCTATATCGCCTGCGCCCTGCTGAAGAAATACCAGTTCATCAAGCTTCCCACGGATGTCTACTACATCTCCACGCTGCCCGTGCAGATGTCGTGGTTCGATTTCGCCGTTATTTCTGTCTCAGCCATAGGGATCTGTTTCCTGGCCACCATCTATCCGGCTCGCCAGGCGGCCAGCCTGCCGCCGGTGGAGGGATTGCGGTATGAGTGAGCCCCTGCTCGCGGCCCGGGGATTGAAGAAGACCTTTGCCTCCCCCACCCGGGAGGTGGAGGTGTTGAAAGGGGTGGACCTGACCGTGCGTCCGGGAGAGTCCATCTGCATCCTCGGGGTATCGGGAACGGGAAAGAGCACCCTGCTGCACATCCTGGGCACCCTGGACGTCCCCACGGATGGAACGGTTCTCTTCGAAGGGAAGGATGTCTTTTCCCTTTCCCAACCGGAGCTGGCGGAGTTCCGGAACCGGCGGATCGGGTTCGTCTTCCAGTTCCATTACCTGCTCCCGGAATTCACGGCCCTGGAAAACGTCATGATGCCCGCCCTTATCGCCCGGACCCCCGCCGCAAAAGCGAAGAAACGCGCCGAGGAGCTCCTGGAACGGGTCGGGGTGGCCCACCGGCTGACCCACAAGCCGGGCGAGCTGTCCGGAGGGGAGCAGCAGCGGGTGGCCATCGCCCGGGCGCTGATGATGTCCCCGGCCCTTCTGCTGGCCGACGAGCCGACGGGAAACCTCGATCCCGAAACCGCCCGCACCGTGCACGAGCTGATCCTCTCCCTCAACGAGAAGGAGAACCTCACCCTCATCGTAGTCAGCCACAACCCGGAATTGGCGGACTTCATGGACAGGGCCTACCGATTGAGCCACGGGATTCTCGTGCCCCAGGAGAAGGACGCGTGAGACTCCAGACTTCAGACTTCAGACTAAAAAACAAGGAGGTTCGACGTGAATATTACGGACAAGAGAGCGAACAGAATTACCCAGCTTCCCCCTTACCTCTTCGCGGAAATCGACCGGAAGAAGGCGGAGATCCAGGCGAAGGGCGTCGATATCATCGACCTGGGCGTGGGGGACCCGGATCTTCCGACCCCGGATCACATTGTCAGGAAGGCGCAGGAGGCCGTGACCAACCCCGCCTATCACACCTATCCCTCTTACGCGGGGATGCTTGCCTTTCGTGAGGCGGTGGCGGCCTGGTATGAAAGGCGTTTCGGGGTGAAGCTCGACCCGGAGACGGAGGTGCTTACCCTCATCGGATCCAAGGAAGGCATCGCCCACATGCCCCTGGCGTTTATCAATCCGGGTGACGTGGGGCTTTACGCGAGCCCGGGCTATCCCGTCTACCGGACGGGAATCCAGTTCGCGGGCGGCACACCCCACGCCGTTTCCCTCCTCGAGAAAAACGGATTTCTCCCCGACTTGGACGCCATCCCCGGGGATGTCCGGAAAAAAGCGAAGCTCTTTTTCCTCAACTATCCCAACAACCCCACGGGCGTGGTGGCGGAGAAGGATTTCTTCGAGAGGCTTGTTGCCTTCGCCCGGGAGAACGAGATCGTTATCTGCCACGACGCTCCCTACACGGAGATGAGCTACGAAGGCTACAAGCCCATGAGCTTCCTGGAGGTGGACGGGGCGAAGGAGGTGGGGATCGAGTTCCACTCCCTCTCCAAGACCTACCGGATGACGGGGTGGCGGATCGGCTTCGCCGTGGGAAACGCCGAGGCTATCCAGGCCTTGGGGAAGGTCAAAAGCAACATCGACTCGGGCGCCTTCGAGGCCGTCCAGGCGGCGGGGATCGAGGCCCTCACGGGCGACCAGGCCTGCGTGGCGGAGATGTGCGCCATCTACCAGCGCCGACGCGACCTGATGGTGGATGCCTTAAACGAGATGGGCCTGGCCGTTACGCCCCCGAAGGCGACCTTTTATCTGTGGATCAAGGTGCCGGCAGGATTCACCTCCGCCGCGTTTGCCACGAAGGTTCTGGAGGAAGCGGGGATCGTCATCACGCCCGGCAACGGCTTCGGGCCCGAGGGGGAGGGCTACGTCCGCATGGCCCTGACTGTGGATGAGGCAAGGCTGAAAGAGGCAATCGATAGGTTGTTGCGTTTGAAGGTATGAAAAAGATAGCCCAACTTCCGCTCCACGAGCGCCCGCGAGAGAAATTGTTGGAAAAGGGAGCGGCGAGTTTAACGGATGAAGAGTTATTGGCGGTTTTGATTGGGAAGGGAACGAAGAATTATGATGTTTTCTCCCTTGCCCGAAGGCTGATCAAGATCGTGGATGAAAAGGGAATGGCTCTGATGCCGGACGATGTTTTGGAAATCAAAGGGATGGGGAAGGCGAAGGTGGCGGTTATTCTTGCTGCCATGGAGTTTGTGAGAAGGCGTATCAGACCCGAAGGGATTAAGATTCAATCGCCTGAAGATGTCTTTCCCCTTTTACGCCATTATGCCGATCGGAAACAGGAACATTTTCTAACGGTGTCCCTCAACGGGGCCAACGAGGTGATGAGTGTGCGCGTTGTTACCATTGGTCTCATCGACAAAAGTCATGTCCATCCACGAGAGGTTTTTGCCGATGTCCTGATGGAACGAGCTTCTTCCATCATCATCGCTCATAATCATCCTTCCGGCTCCTTGACGCCCAGTGCCGAAGATGTGGCCGTCACGGTGCAACTGAAGAAAGCCGGGGAAATCCTTGGCATCAAGGTGTTGGATCATATTATCTTTAGTCATCGGGGATACTACAGTTTTTCGGAACATGGAAAGATGTAAAAAGGTGGGGAGGCGTCCCTCCCCGTTTCGGGTTCGATTCGGTTTCTCAGAAGAGAAAGAATGGTTGATGTAGATGGGGATCCCGGAGGACATCAGGCGATCCAATGCCCATTCATACCGCGAATGGCCGGGAGAAGTAATACTCAAAAGCCTGGAAAAGTTTATCCGTTGATTTCCATGGCCATGGTCATGATCGTTTGGGGTACGGAAGATACGGATGATTTCCACCCCTTTGACCGATGCATGCCTTTGAACGTCCCACTGCCTGCCAACGGAGAAGTTTTTGAAGGGGAGTCGTGTTGGCCAGTGTATTATATCCTGAAGGCGAGATTATGCGCCTCTACATCCCAGATTCCCAGGGGCCCAAAACCCTTTGAGATGGGAAATCCATGCCGGTTTTCGAGATCTATTGCCTTTTTTATCCTGGTGAATTTTTTCAGTTGTTATAAGAAATACGATCTGGGAAAGGGGAAAGGGTGGGAAATGTGTATTGACAGGGGGAAGAAAATCTGCTTAAGAACGCCAAGCTAAGGAGGAAATTACCATGGTAAGGCTGGATTCCGTTTTGAACAAGATTTCAGCTATTTCTACGGCGCTCGATGGGGCTATATGGAAGAAGTTGGATGCGCAGGCCCGACCGGATCGGAGTTTGGGCCGCCTGGAAGAATTGGCTTTTCGGGTTGCGAGGATACAAGGGACGGTATCTCCTGGGATAAAAGGAAAAACGATTTTTACGTTTGCGGGAGATCATGGGGTTGCGGAGGAGGGAGTCAGCGCGTTTCCTCAGGAAGTAACCCATGAGATGGTTGCCAATTTCATTCGAGGCGGAGCCAGTGTCAACGTCATTGCGGAATTTTATGGGATCGATGTGTCCGTTGTTGATATAGGGGTGAAAGGGGATTTTGTGGGCATGGCCGAGTTGATCCAAAGGAAGGTGGCCCATGGGACGAGAAATTTTGTCAAAGAACCTGCCATGACGGAAGCGGAAGCCCTCCGGGCAATTGAGACGGGGGTTGATCTCGTGACGGAGAAGGTGAAACGGGGGGTGAATCTCTTTGGAACGGGAGATATGGGGATTGCCAACACGACCCCGAGCACGGCGATCTTGTGCGCCGTAACGGGAGCCGATCCGGATGAAGTAACGGGTCGCGGGACTGGGATTGATGATGCGACCTTGAAACGTAAGCGGAATATCATACGCCAGGGTCTTGCGAAACAGAAACCGGATGGTCGCGATCCGTTGGATATCCTTTGCAAGGTGGGAGGATTTGAAATCGCGGGGATAGCGGGGGAAATCTTGGGCGCGGCCCTCCACCGTTGTCCTGTGGTGGTGGATGGGTTTATCTCCACGGCGGGCGCGATGATTGCCATGTTGTTCGAACCGGCTGTGAAAGACTACATCTTCATGGCGCATCAATCTCAGGAGCCCGGTCACGCTGAGATGATCAGGTGGATTGGGCTGAAACCTCTTCTAGACCTTGAAATGCGGTTGGGGGAAGGAACAGGAGCCGCCATTGCCATGAACCTTGTAGAACTTTCCACGCATGTTCTCAACGATATTGCCAGCTTTGAAGAAGCCGCCGTCCATAGCCCGGAGGACAGATGAACCGTTTTCTCGACGCCGCGAGTTTCTTGACCATCTTTCCTATTCCTACGAGAGGGGTACCCTCTCCCGAGATGATGGGAGAGGCTATGGTTTTTTTCCCGTTTGTGGGAGCCATCTTGGGTCTGCTTCTTTTCTTCTTGGCTTGGGGGTTGGCTTCCATTTTTCCCGTCACGGTTCTTGCCATTGTTCTCGTGGGGGCTCTCATCGCCATGACAGGTGGGCTTCATTGGGATGGGCTGGCTGACACGTTTGATGGTTTAGCGGGGGCACGAGGAGAGAAAACGCGCATGTTGGAGATCATGAAAGATTCTCGCATCGGGGCGATCGGGGTCCTTTCCCTCGTTTTCTTTATGATCTTTAAGGTGTTTCTCCTTGCGGGACTTCCTCTGAACCACTGGAAGGCGGCATTGATTCTCATGCCCATGATGGGCCGTTTCCTGCAAGTTGAGTTGGCGGCGTGGGGAAACTATGCCCGAGCGGACGAGGGTACGGGGAAGGCGTTTGTCGAGGGGGTGTCTCGGAAGGATTTCTATGTTGCCTTGGGGGGCGTGATTTTTCTCTCCGTACTTGAGGCGGGATGGGCGGGTGTCGGAATTGTTCTGGCGTGTATTCTCTATGGCTTTGGCGTCAAAAGCTTTTTTGACAGAAAACTGGGCGGCGTGACGGGGGATATCTTGGGAATGGTCAATGAAACGGGAGAGATTTTTGTTCTGATCCTTTTTTATTTTTTCTTTTGAGTGGGGCTGATTGCCAGACTACCTTGGTTGCCTTTTCCCAGTAAATCGAGTATGATCCGCAAAATTTTTGATGAAGGAGTCGTTTCATGCTGAAATTCATGCGGAAACATGCCACGTCATGGTTTATCAAGATTGCGTTGGGGCTCATCATAGTTGTTTTTATTTTCTGGGGAGTTGGGGGATTTCGCGGAGACGAAGGAACGGTAGTGGCGAAGGTTGGAGATACCATCATCGACGTAAAAACCTACCGGGGTGCCTACCAGAGAATGGTGGATTATTATCGAAAACAGTATAAAAATCAGTGGAATGAACGGTTGCTCAAACTATTCGATGTTAAACATCAAGTGCTTAATCAACTGATTGACCGAGTATTGATAGCAAGGGAAGCAGAAAGACTTCACATCACTGTGAGTAAAGAAGAACTGGCAGCCAGTATTGAGGCCATGCCCGCTTTCCGGCGGAACGGTCATTTCAGCCGACGTCTCTATCTCGATATTTTGAGATATAACCGTATCGAACCGGCCGATTTCGAACAGTCGAAACGACAGGAACTGCTTTATGAAAGGGTGAAATCCCTTGTTGCAGATCCTGCCTCTTTTGTGACGGACGACGAGCTGGCGGGGCTTTTGAGGCTTCAGCTTGAGAAAAGACGAGTAGCGTATGTGAAGATTATGGTAGACTCGTTCGTGAAAGACGTCAAGGTAGAAGGCACGGCCCTGAAAAAATATTATGCATCTCATAAGGAAGAGTATCGGCAACCGGAGAAGGTTGCCGTCGCTTATCTTTTGTTCGAGCCCAAGAACTACACGGATAAGGTGCAGGTGAGCGAGGGTGAGGCCCGCAAGTATTACGAGACCTACCGAGGAGCCTTCCAGGTTCCGGAAAAGGTGCGGGCCCGTCATATCCTATTCAAGCTCCCGCCGAATCCTACGAAGGAGCAGATCCAGAAGGTGAAGGAAAAGGCCCTGAAGGTTGAAAAACTGGCCAAGTCGGGGAAGGATTTTGCGAAACTCGCCGAGGAGTATTCGGAAGGACCAACGGCCAAAAAGGGGGGCGATCTAGGCTATTTCACACGCGGGATGATGGTCAAACCGTTCGAAGAGGCGGTCTTTTCCCTCAAAAAAGGACAGATCAGCGGGTTGGTGCGTACACCGTTTGGGTTCCATATCATAAAGGTTGAGGACAGGCAGCCCGCCCACGTTAAACCCTTCGAGGCAGTGAAAAAAGAGATAGAAGAAAAATTGAAGCTTCAAAAGGCGAAAGATATTGCCCTGAAAGAGGCGGACAAGGCGTATACCGTTCTTTTCGAGCATCCGGATGTGAAGAAATACGCCAAGGATCATGGGCTGAAACTCTATGAAACCGGCCTTTTTGCCAAGGGAGAAAAGGATGTTGCCAATGTTTTACCTGACCCAACTTTTATGCAGGCGGCATTTTCCCTGGAAAAAGGCAAGGTGTCGACCATACTCGAACTTAAACGTGGCTATTGCCTTATGTCTCTCCTTCGAAAGAAGCCATCGGAGATCGAACCCTTCGAGAAGGTGAAAGATAAGGTTGAAAAGGCGGTCAGGAAACAAAAGGCGAGGTTGCTGGCCAAAAAGAAGGCGGAAGACCTTATCGCCTCGCTTAAGAAGGGGAAGAAACTGGATGTGATCGCGAAGGATGAGGGCCTTACGGTGGAGAAGACGAAACTGTTTGATATGATGAATCCCTATGACCCGAAACTTGGAAGCGTATTGGCGAGGGTGATTGATGAAATTGCCTTGTTGACGAAGGAAAATCCGATTGTGGCCCATCCCCTTTCGTTGGGAAACGATGCGTATGTGGTTTGTGTATTAGATGAAATCGTGCCTCCAAGCGAGGATGAAATGAAGAAAAAAGAAGGCGAGCTGAAGAAACGATTGAAAGAGGTGAAAGCGGAAAAGGCGTTTCGGAGTTGGCTCAAGATGCTGCGGAGGCGGACGAAGATAGAGATTCACACGAAGGTGTTGGATTCCTTTTTATAAATCGGTATAAGGCCTTGAGGCTCTTAATCTTATCGGAACGCCCTATCTTGGCTTGTTGTATACACCGGTTGAGAATCTCGATGGAGTGATGATAGGTGGGAAGATCGACGGGATAGGGGTGACCGTCTTTCCCTCCGTGCGCGAAGCTGAAGATTTCTGGTTCCTCGAAACTTGGTTGATCACCGAACATGAGTTCGGAGAGGAGGGCAAGCGCCCGTAGAGTCTTTGGACCGACTCCTTGGGTTAAGAGGAGATGCTCAAAGTCAGGGGGGGGATTCGCATAGGTTTTCTGCAGGGTTTTCTCCAGCCGTTGCGCATGAAAGTTCTCTCCGCGGAGGGGATGCTGACGAGGTAGGGCCAGCGTGTCGAATTTTTTGATTGTGCCTGTGAGCTTTTCAGGCGGTAGCTTGGAAAGCGTTACAATCCCGCCTCTCGATCTGCGGCTCTCGGGAGCCACAAGATTGAGAATGGATGAATGTCTGTAAGGGCTTACGATGGCTTCGTGGGGAGATTCAACGAAGGAGTGTACCGTTTCGCTGAGCCAGTGATACCTCCTCGCATACCGGTGAAGTTCGTGCATCCCTTGTTGAATTACGGCCCAACTACCCTCCGGTGTGAAGAAAAGAACATGATGGTAAAGTTGGTATCCATCCTGAATTCCCGCGCTATCCACTTTTGCCACAAGGCGGCTTATCTTCACGAGGTGATCACCTTTTTCAATGCCCAACGAATCACAGTGATGAATGATTTCCTCTGGCGTTTTCCGAGAAGTTCTTCCTTTTCCGCCTGCTACGAGGAGATTAAGCTCTTTTCCTTTGATTTTCATGGCCTCTTTGATGGCTCCGCAGGTGGTGGTCGTGAGGCCGCTACTGTGCCAGTCGAAACCTAGAACGCATCCAAGAGCCTGGAACCAGAAGGGATTGGAGAGACAGCGGAGGACTTCATGGGGTCCTCTCTCCATAACCATGATCTCAAGGATGGCTCCACTCAGTTCGACCATGCGATTGAAAAGCCACCGAGGAGCCCTTCCGGTATGCAGGGGGAGGTATGCGACACCTGTCTTCATGGTTTGGTGTTCCCAAATATAGAAGATGTGTGGTTCATGACCCGTGTATTATAAAAGGAATGGGGCGATCCTACAATGGGATCGCCCAGAATGAGATGGGAGAACAGGCTTGCGAGAAGGAGATACAGAGCCCCTTGTTATATCATTTCTTAGACTCCTCCTTCCCTGATGGGATATTTTGGCTTTATGTGACCCACTATTCCCAACTTCCAGAAATGATCTGGTCGATTTCCTTTTGGGGGAGATATTTGGCTGTATACGCCTTTCCGTAGGCTTTCAATGCCCGTGTGAAGGCACGAAGGTGGTTTCTCGATCCTTTCATTAAATTTCTATAGATGACTTGGATGTCTTTATTGTCCGTTTGAGCCAAGAGGGTTTTGAGGTCATAGATGTCCAGATCTTCAATCGTGGCTCCAACCAACAGGGCGTTGACGAGGCTTGCCGAACCTTTCTGGGTGAGAGTGTTGTAGAGCTTCTTCATTTGTGGATTCGTAAACGCCCCGATATTGTTGTCAGCGACGGGATCCTTTAAACCATATTTGTCAAGAAGGCTTTTTACCGCATCCATGTGGCGTTGTTCGGAGTTTGCGATGTTGTTAAAAACCTGATGTTTCCATTTTTTGAATAACGTGAGGTAGACGTCGCGAGCCAATTTTTCTTCTTCTCTCATTTGGAGCAACCCCGTTTTTTCTATTTCATTGAGCGCTTGATAGGGGTACTGCGCCACCACGTTCGAAGGGTTCATGCCGCCGTGACCTCTTCCTGGTCCCCTCTTTCCAGCGAGTGCGTTACCTGTCCCACATCCAACGGCGAACATCACGATTAAAACGATACTTATTTTCTTCATTTTTTCCTCCTGTGCGATTTTTCGCTGTTTATCTGTTCATACAATCCTTCTTTCGTTTTTCTTTCATTTTTTTGAAAATTTTGAAAAAAAAGGATAGAGAAGATAACTCCGTCCATTCGAGCCATCTTTTGTTCCCCTTAAGGTCTAATTCGGAACGAGTCGTTGGTCCTTTATGATTTTCCCGGTTGCGTTCGTGAGGTCTTTCCCAACAATATGCCCCCCGTCCCTTCTTTCCGCCCCAAGGCCGTATATCCGTGACGATGAATACGTCGGGAGCCTCTTTTCTGCCGATACATTCCCTTTCGTGGAGAGAAAGGTGGCGAACATCTTGAATTTCCACAAGCGTATGCAAAACGATAGTGATTCCTCTTGAATGAAAACAGAAAAAAAGATAAAACACCCGAAAATGTATGGGAGGTAGGTTATGAAGAAGACATTCATCGTGTTGGCCGCTATCTTAAGCTGCGTATTTATGTTCGGCCCCTCCGGCTATGCCGCCGGCGTCATCAAGATCGGGGCCGTGCAGCCGCTGTCCGGAAACCTGGCCGTTTACGGGCAGGGGTTCAAGATGGCCATCGACCTGGCCGTGGATGAGATCAACGCCAACGGCGGGATCAAGGGCAAGAAGCTGGAGGTGATCTACGAGGACGGCAAGGGAACGGCGAAGGACAGCGTGGCCGCCGTCCGGAAGCTCATCGACATCCACAAGGTTCCCGTCATCCTGGGACCGGCC
>CAZOBB010000080.1:0-10157 GCA_964577975.1 uncultured Thermodesulfobacteriota bacterium
CTGTGGCCCCCGCACTGCGTCCAGGGCACGGAAAACGCCAAGATCCTCGTGGACAATTCCCTCTTTACCCTGGTGGCCCAGAAGGGGATGATGAAGGATTGGGACAGCTACTCCGGATTCTACATCGGGGATGACAAGAAAACCGTGCTGGAAAGCGCCCTGAAGAAGGCCGGCGTGGACAAGCTCATCATGTTCGGCATCGCCACCGACTACTGCGTGAAGAGCACCGCCATCGACGGCGCGAAGCTGGGCTTCAAGGTCACCGTGGTCGAGGACCTCTGCCGCGGCGTGGATCCCAAGACCAGCGCCGCCGCCATCAAGGAGATGGAGAAGAACGGCGTGAAGGTGGTCAAGTCCCTCAAGGACGTGAAGATGTAACCTTTCGTCGCAGGGCGACAAACAGGGGGGAGTGTTCGCATAGCTCTCCCCTCTTCATGTCGCAGGCGTGAAAACGATTTCGATCTCGTTGTAATAGATGGTAGTCGTTCCCTCAAATCCCGAATCGGTTCCAACAATCACCCATACGTTTCCCCCGTCGTCCGATTGGACCCGGAAGGGCGTGGTAGTCGCAACCTGTTTAAGGGCATAGACATTTTTGTCGGTATCGTTGGAGAAATCACCAATCACGATCATATCTCGTCCGCCGACGCTCTGATTCCCCTTATCGATGTTCATGCGATAATAACCATCCACCGGGTCCAAAACCTTAAGGGGTTCCACGGGAACGGCTCCAACTTTAACGACCACACCCTCTCCGGGGCTTCCACCAATCCCCGTCATCCCATCTGCCACGTTGGAGGCAATTTCGACTCGAAACGCCACAGAGTAGACCGTGTTCGGGGTCAAGCCGGTGATTCGCCTTTTAAGAAACATGAAAAGGTCGTCACTATGATTGTTTCCGGAGAGCATCAAGGCCCCTTTTGTCGTATCCAAGGGGGATGGCAAGCGTGTATAGGCAAATCTCAATTCGTAGTCTTCTTCCCTTCCTCGTGGGTAATCGGCAAAATCCCCAATCCAGCCTTCCGCCCCTTCCACGAATTGATACACAAGGCGCATCTCACCGACAGGGGTATCACTATCGGAGGATCCGCATCCTCCTACCACCATCGCCAAAACCGCAATCGCCAAGAACCATATCGATCTCTTGCACCGCAATCCACCTTCCCCTTTCAAACCGTTTGCAGAACTATCTTCCCTCGCGACGAAATTGTCAAGCTCCCCTTTCCGAAACAAAGGACATGCACTGATCCTGTATTGATTTCTCCCCTGTTGTGTGATACCCAGTCAATGATAGACGGGGCGTAGCGCAGTCTGGTTAGCGCGCCTGCCTTGGGAGCAGGAGGTCGGCCGTTCAAATCGGCTCGCCCCGACCATTTACACATAAAAGGAGACAGGAATGGGATTGTCGGAGAGGATTGGAAGGATAAAACCATCCCCAACCCTGGCGGTATCTTCCAAAGCCAAGGCGATGAAGGCACAGGGAATCGATGTCGTAAGCTTTGGAGCGGGAGAACCCGATTTTGACACGCCGCAACACATCAAAGAGGCTGCCATTCGAGCTATCGAGGAGGGGTTCACCAAATATACACCCGCCTCAGGAATCGACGAGCTCAAAGAAGCGGTGTGTGAGAAATTTTACAATGACAATGGGTTGACCTACGATAAATCGCAAATCGTCATTTCATGCGGAGGCAAACATGCCTTTTACAACCTCGCCCAGGTCCTTCTCGATCCGGGCGACGAAGTCGTCATCCCCGCTCCCTATTGGGTTTCTTACCCCGATATGGTTCGGCTGGCGGGGGGAACCCCCGTCATCGTCGAGACGGACGAGGGCAAGGGTTTCAAAATCACGCCGGATAAATTGGGCGAGGCCCTCTCCGACAAAACGAAGATCGTACTCATCAACAGCCCCTCCAATCCCACCGGAGCGGCGTATGCCCGGGAGGAGCTCGAGGCGCTGGCCGAAATCATCCTGAAATATCCTCAGGTCTATGTCATATCGGATGAGATATACGAAAAGATAATCTATGACGGCTACACCTTCGTTTCCATCGCCAACTGCGGAGACGAAATCTTCAAACGAACCCTCATCATCCACGGCGTCTCCAAAACCTATGCCATGACCGGATGGCGCATCGGTTTCACCGCAGGGGACGCCGATGTCATCAAGGCCGTTTCCATGCTCCAGAGTCAAAGCACCTCGAACCCCACCTCCATTGCCCAAAAAGCCGCCGTGGCGGCCCTTCGAGGGCCCCAGGAACCCGTCGCTGAAATGGTCAAGGCCTTCCACGAGCGCCGGGATTATACGATTTCTCGGCTCAATAAAATGGAAGGCGTCACCTGCTTTACGCCACAAGGCGCCTTCTACGCCTTTCCCAATCTCAACCGCTACATCGGCAGCCATTATAAAGACCGCACCATCTCGTCCGGTTACGATCTCGCAACCTATCTCCTCGATGAAATGAAGGTAGCCGCCGTGCCGGGCGACGCCTTCGGGAAGGCAGGTTATTTGCGCCTCTCCTTCGCCACCTCCATGGAAGAAATCGAAAGGGGACTTGATCGACTCGAAGAGGGATTGGTTAGGCTGACGCGTTAGATGGCATAGCGAAGCGCCGCACGCGCCAAGAGCCGCGTGGAATCGAGAGTGGGAAGAGGACTGTCGTCGGGATCCACGATCAGCGGGATCTCCGTGCATCCCAAGACGGCCGCATCACATCCCTTTTTCTTCAACTTTTCCATTACCTCGTTGAAATAGCGCCGCGATGATTCTTGAAAGATACCATTGACAAGCTCCTGAAAGATAACACGATCGATACGTTCCCGATCCTCCTCGTCCGGTATTTCATAAGTCATTCCATACTTTTTTAGCGTTTCGGGATAGACGGGACCCGTCATCAAATATTTGGTTCCCAAGATGGCGAGTTTGGAATATCCTTTCTCCCTTGCCGCTTCCGCAACGGCCTCGGCGATATGAAGCCAAGGGATGGGAGACCTTTCGATAACGAATCCATACGCCTCATGAATCGTGTTGTCCGGGGTAATGGCAAATTCTGCCCCAATCTTATACAGCTTTTCCACCGAGGATAGCATGAGCTCCGACACACCTTTCCAATCCCCTTTTCGTATAAAGGTCATGTACGATCCTAAGGGATAGGTATGCATGCTGACTTCTGGATGCATGTGTTCTCCCATCATCTGAGGAGCCTCCGTACAAATTGTCCGGTAACACAGAGCTGCTCCCTCCGCGCTACACGCCACGATTCCGATATGCTTTGCCATGACACCTCCTTTCCGAAAGTCCAGCACCCATCACTCATACCTTCGATTACGATACTTTATCCATCCACCACGATGGCGCCCGGATGGATCGTGATGGGTCCAATGGAGAAGACCTCCTTTTGAATTCCATTTATACATCCCTCGGAATTCGATCAACTCCCCTTTCTTTAACCCTTTTATTTTTGGTGCTATATCGATGTTATGCACCACCAGTAAAGTTCTTCCAGAAGGTAGCTGAATTATAAACCGCTGATGCCGGCTTCCCTGAGTATCTTCCGGGAGAATTTTCAAGATTATCCCCTCGCCTTCGACCTCGACGTTGTTTTGCCGTTTTAAAAAGGCATCTTCGATGAAACAAACGTGTCCTGGCTGATGTAAAGACGAAGAAACTAAACCCCGACCAAAATGGAATAAGGCATAAAACCCACATCCAATAAGGAAAAAGCAAAACAGTCTCTTCATTTTCGTCACAACGCTTTATCCACATTTATTTATTCGATGCCTGTCTGTTATGCTTTCTAGAGGTAAAATAGTCATGCAAAATCCGGCTGTGATCAAATGCCAACGGTGTAGGCAAGTTTTCTTCCGTAAAGATCATGGCCCGTTTTGCATCATCCCCCCCCCTGGGCATCCCCGATGCACGCGCGATAAAAACGGTGGTTATGGTGTGATGTCGTGGATCACGCTTCGGATCCGAGTAGGTATGAAACTGGGAGACCAGTGTCACGTCCAGTCCCGTTTCTTCCTTCGCCTCACGAACCGCCGTCTCCTCCAGGGACTCGCCGTAATCGACGAATCCGCCCGGAATCGCCCATCCGTATGGGGGATTCTTCCTTTCGATCAGGACGATTCCATTCGTCCCTTCCATCTCGATGATGATGTCGGCCGTGGGTACGGGATTCTTGTAAATATCGAACTCATAACCGCATTTCGGGCATTTCAGATGTTGCCTCATGCCTGGCCACTCCCTTCCTGAGGCTTCAAGATAATCCGGGCATCCGCAATGACGCAGCGTTCCGGGGAACACATCAGCGGATTGATGTCGATGGATTCGAAATAGGCGGCCATATCCATGACGAGATTGGAAAAGGTCACGAGAGTTTCGGTGAGTTTTTCGAAGTTGATCGGGGGCTGCCCGCGATAGCCGGCAAGCAACTTGTAACCCTTGAGGCATCGCGTCATATCCGCCACATCACGCGCCTCCAGGGGCGCCATACGGATCGCCACGTCGTTGTAGACTTCCACACCCGTTCCTCCTATCCCCAATAAGACGACAGGGCCGAACTGGGCGTCATTCTTGCCCCCCATGATCAGTTCCACCCCCGTCACCGTCTCATCAACGAGGACGCCTTCAAACCCCGCGATACGGCTCAAACGAGTAAAAGCTTCGCGCAGCTCTCCTTCCGACGAAACTCCCGTCACGACCCCACCCACATCCGATTTGTGGATGATTTTTGGCGAAACGACTTTTATCACCACAGGAAATCCCACTGTCTTGGCTGAGGCGATGGCCTCCTCCTCCGTCTTGGCCCACCCAAATGCGGGTATGGGTAAGCCAGCCTCTTTGAAAACCGTCTTCGCCTCCGGCTCAAGAACCCATCCTCTCGTTTTCGCCCCTTCGAGAATCTCTTTCATCTTTGGTGTCAACATGATCGATACCTCCTCATCGCCTCTACCATGAGCACCGCCCCCTCTATGGAGTGGGAAACGGGGATCCGGTTCAGCTCAAAACCCTCCACGAACATACGGTATTTCTCTACGTGAGGAATATAAGCCACGATCGGTTTTTGCGCTGTAAGATAGATCTGACTCAATCGCGCACTCAGGTCGGAGGACATTCCCGGGATGTAGGGAAGCAAAAGCACCAAAACGACGTCTATCTCGGGCGAATGGCTGAATACCTCGACCACCTGAAAAAAATCCTCGTCCACCGCACTTCCCGTCAAGTCGATAGGATTCGAAAAAGAGGCGATGTCCCGAATCCGTCTGTTCACCCTTTCCCGCATCTCTTGCTGATGCACTTCTTCCAGTTGGGGAACCTTCAATCCCTGTGCGAGGCAGGCGTCCACCGCCATGGCTCCATGTCCACCGCTCCCCGTTACGATTCCGACCCGGCCTTCGATGTTCCGTTTGTAACAACTCAAGGACTCACAAAACGCCACGAGCTCGAACTCGCTTCGAGCCTCCACGACCCCCATCTGTTCCAGTATCGAAGAAAAAACACGATAATCCCCGGCGATGGATGCCGTATGGCTCGACACCGCCCGGCTTCCCTCCTGACTTTTCCCCGCTTTCATCACTACTACCGGCTTGGGGCACGCGCGAGCCGCCTCGGCGAAGAGCCGTCCTTCTCCTTCCTCGAAACCCTCCACATAAAAGGCTATCACTTCCGTGGCATCATCCTTCGCCAAGTATTCCATGAGCTGGATTTCACGGATCAGAGCCTTGTTCCCTATGCTCACGCCCAAAGACAAGCCGATACCCTCGTCGGCGAATTTGATGAGCTGATCCACAAGGATACCACCGCTTTGACTGACCACCGCCACGTTTCCCCTTTCAGGCCGCACCATTCGCTCCGGTGGAAGAAAAAAGGTGTCGGCGCGAGATGGGTTGTAAATTCCCAGGCAGTTGGGCCCCAGAAAGGGAAAATCCGCCACTTTTGCAATCCGCGCCATTTGGTCCTGAAGATCTTTTCTGCCAACCTCGGCAAATCCACCCGATACCACCACCGCGCCTTTGACTCCCGCCTCTATACATTCCTTCAACGTCGCGGGGGCAACGTCGGCTCGAACGGCGATAATCGCCACATCCACCGGTTCCGGCACGTCTCGAATCGAGGAGTATACCTTTTCTCCTTGATAAACACCCCCGGAAGGATTCACGGCGTAGACTTTCACGGGATACCGCAATCGGTTTTTGTTAAAGATAACATTCGCCGGATGCTGATCGTTGCGCATCGACATCCCAATCACGGCCATCGTCTCGGGATTGAAAAGGGGATCGAAATCCATCTTGTTCTTCTCCTCGTGGGTCTTTTTTTATCCCTACCAACCCCATGGAAAGAAGTCAATCGCACACCCCGGCCATGACTCTATCCGCACCGGCTCCAGTGAGGGCCGCCCAACGGAGATGGATTCAACGCCGATACATAAATGAGAATGAAAGGCTTCCCGGCAGGAAACGACGCGTCCCTACAACACCACGAATAAATGTCTCCCCGGCCATTCCAACTTTATTGACCTTGGAGGAGGTTTTGAGATAATTAGAGCCATGGAGAGAGAAAAATTCCCACCGGAATATATCCAAAAAACGGCGGAGATTTTCGTAAAGGCGGAAGAACTCACTGGAAATCACTTCAAACTATCCACCAGCGATTGGAAAAGGTTCAAATATGATGTCCGAACCCTCAAAGACCTTGATGAGAACGAAATCTCCAACAAGGCCTTTGCGACGTTGAGCAAATACACTTGCCAAAACGAAAGTTTTGATTTTGGCCAGCGCACCTTTTCCTTCTACAAAATCTGTCTTCAGGACCATAACATCCTCAAAGCGCTGAGACGCGATCACGATATTTCCTTCGAGAGCCTTCTTTTCTACATCGCCGTGCATGAACTGATTCATATCATCCGATTCAATCGTTTCGTAACCCTTTTCGAGTCGGACGATACAACCAAAAGAGAGGAAGAGCGTATCGTGCACGCTACCACCTCGAACATCCTGAAAACCTCTACTTTTTTCAAGGATACCTCTATCCTCTCCCATTATAAAAAATATACCGGCCGGATGTGATATGAATCTCATAACGTCATCCCCTTCTCTGACCGTCACCTCCGCTTCGTTCAAAAAAACGAGGGAAATCGGACAAATTCTTTCTCAAACCATCTCCAAGGGAATCTCCATAGGATTGTTAGGTGAATTGGGAGCAGGCAAGACTCAATTCGTCAAAGGGATCGCCAGAGGACTGAACATAGACGAAGACGAGGTGGTAAGCCCAAGTTTCGGATTGATAAATGAATACAAGGGTGATACAAATCTTTATCATGTCGATTTGTATCGATTGGATGCCAGGGAGGAAATTGACACCTTGGGCCTAGAAGACTATTTTGGTGGTGACGGAATCGTGGTTGTCGAATGGGCGGAACGGCTTCATGAAAGCGACCTCGCTCTGTTCGACATTCTCGTGAAGTTTCGAATCATTTCAGAAAACCAGCGGGACATCATTTTCTATGGAGATCTCTCTCCCTCTTTCACTGAAATCACCAGAAACCTTTAAAGAGGAGTGTCTATGGCCTTAATTGTTCAGAAATACGGTGGAACATCGGTAGGAACCGTGGAAAGAATCCAGAAGGTAGCTGACAGGGTTATTAAAACGAAAAAGGAAGGAAATCAGGTTGTTGTTGTTGTTTCCGCCATGGCGGGCAAAACGGACGAGCTGATCAAGCTCGCCCATGAAATTACACCAACTCCGGATCCCCGCGAGATGGATGTCCTCCTGGCCACGGGAGAACAAGTATCGATCGCCCTACTGTCCATGGCTTTGAAAGAAAAAGGGGTTCAAGCAAAATCCTACCTGGGAAGCCAAGCGGGCATCGTAACTGATGATGCCTATGGCAAGGCACGAATCCAATCCATCGACGCAGAGGCGATAAAAAAAGAGCTTGAAGAAGGAAAAGTCGTCGTAGTCGCCGGTTTTCAAGGTGTCGACGAAGGGAACAATATCACGACATTGGGGCGGGGCGGATCGGACACGACCGCCGTCGCCCTCGCTGCGGCCCTCAACGCGGATATCTGTGAAATCTTTACGGACGTGGAAGGTGTCTTCACAACGGATCCCAACGTTTATCAAAAGGCCAGAAAGATCGACAAAATCTCCTACGATGAAATGTTGGAGATGTCGAGTATGGGGGCGAAAGTCCTGCAGATCCGCTCCGTGGAATTCGCCAAAAAATACAACGTCGTGCTTCACGTGCGTTCATCATTCACGGATGAACCCGGAACCATTGTTTGCCAGGAGGATGAAGAGATGGAAGATGTCCTTGTATCAGGGGTAACCTATAACAAAAACGAGGCAAAAATCACGATCAAAGACCTCCCCGATCGGCCCGGAATCGCCGCCAAGATCTTCACGGAAATTGCCAAAGCCAACATCGTGGTCGATATGATCATCCAAACCCCCAGCACCGAAGGGGGACATGCCAATCTGACCTTTACCGTCCCGATCACCGATTACGACCAAACCCTCAAAATCGCTCACAAGCTTGCTAAAGAACTGGATAATCGCGAAGTGGTAGGTTACAAAGACATCGCGAAGGTTTCCATCATTGGCGTGGGAATGCGCTCGCATACCAATGTGGCGTCGAAAATGTTCGACGCCCTGGCCAGCGAAGGCATCAACATCATGATGATCAGCACCTCCGAAATCAAAATTTCATGCCTTATTGACGAAAAATATACAGAGCTGGCCGTTCGAGCCTTACACGACGCCTTTCAACTGGAAAAAGCACCCACGGAGGATACACTGTGAAACACCCCACCGTTGAATTGTATGACACCACCCTACGGGATGGAACTCAATCGGAAGATATAAGCCTGACGACGGACGACAAAATCAAGATAGCCCATCGTCTCGATGAATTGGGAATCCACTATATCGAGGGTGGATGGCCGGGATCCAACCCCAAAGATGCCGCCTTCTTTGAGAAAATCAAATCCCACACCTTCAACACCTCTCGGATCACGGCCTTCGGCAGCACCTGCCGCGCCGAAACTCCCCCGGAACGCGACGAAAACATCCGCGCCCTCCTGGCGGCAGAAACGCCGGTCATCACCATCTTCGGCAAGTCGTGGGACATTCATCCCATCAACGCCATGAACATCACCCTGGAGCAGAACCTCGACATCATTTATGAATCACTGAAGTATCTGAAACCAAAGGTTGACACGCTCATCTACGACGCGGAGCACTTCTTCGACGGCTACAAGAACAACCGGGAATACGCCATGAAGACACTGGCCGCGGCAGCCGCGGCAAAACCCGACTGTATCGTTCTCTGCGACACCAACGGGGGATGCCTCCCCCACGAGATCGAGGAAATCGTCCGGGAAGTCAGATCCGAGGTGGACATTCCCCTTGGAATCCACTGCCACAACGATTCGGACACGGCCGTGGCCAACAGCCTCGCCGCCATCCGGGCCGGGGCCACGCACGTCCAGGGAACCATCAACGGGTTCGGGGAGCGGTGCGGCAACGCGAATCTATGCTCCATCATTCCCAACCTCGTTCTCAAGTTGGGTATCCCCTGCATCGACGAGGAACGCATGAAAAACCTCGTCAGGGTCTCCCGCTACGTGAATGAGCTGGCCAACATCGTCCACGACAAGCACCAGCCGTACGTAGGCGCCAGCGCCTTCGCTCACAAAGGCGGGGTTCACGTCGCCGCCATCCGCAAGGACCCGACCACCTATGAGCACATCCCTCCGGAAAAGGTGGGGAATCGCCAACGTGTCCTGGTCTCCGACCTCTCCGGTGCCAGCAACGTGCTTTACAAGGCGAAGGAGTTCGGCATCGACCTCAGCAGCAAAGACGCCAAGGTGCGTGACATCGTCAACAAGCTCAAGGAGCTGGAAAACCGGGGCTACCAGTTCGAAGGTGCCGAGGCCTCCTTCGAACTCCTCATGAAAGATGCCCTGGGAAACCGGGAAAAGTTCTTCGAGCTGATGGGGTATCGTGTCATTGATGAGCGAAAAAGCTCGAAAAACCCTCCGTTTTCCGAGGCAACCATCATGATACGGGTCAAGGACAGCATCGAGCACACCGCCGCCATCGGCAACGGCCCCGTCAACGCCCTGGACAACGCCCTCCGTAAGGCCCTGGAGCG
>CAZOBB010000081.1:0-15209 GCA_964577975.1 uncultured Thermodesulfobacteriota bacterium
ATCAAGGACGAGGACTTCGTCACCCAGATCTTCACCGCCTCGACCCACGACTACCTCCTCTTTTTCACCAACGAGGGACGTGTCTACGCGGTCAAGGTTCACGAACTCCCCTACGTGGGACCGGCCTCCCGGGGCCGTTCCATCGTGAACCTCATCAACCTGAAGAAGGGGGAAAAGGTTGCCACGGCCTTTTCGCTTCGGGATTTTGAGTCGTATCCCCATGTCCTGTTCATCACGAAAAACGGGGTTGTGAAGAAGACCCCGCTTTCCGCCTATCGGCACATCCACAGCGGCGGGATCCTCGCCCTCAAGATCCGCCCCAACGACAGCCTTGTAAAGGTCCTGGGGGTTCGGGACGATCAGGATGTCGTGATATGCAGCCATAAAGGTAAAGCTATCCGTTTCTCCGTGAAGGAAATCCGACCCATGGGACGGACCGCTGCGGGAGTAAGGGCCATCCGCCTTTCTAACGAGGATTATGTCATTGGAATGGACATTGCTCAAGAAGGGGCGACTCTGCTAACCGTGACGGAACGAGGTTACGGCAAGCGAAGTCCTTTCAGCGAGTACCGGAACCAGGCCCGGGGCGGCAGCGGCGTCATCAACCTCAAAATCACGAAAAAAGTGGGCTGTCCGGCCGGCGTATTGAAGGTGGAAGATGAGGATGAGATCGTACTGATAACGAGCTTGGGAAAGCTCATCCGCCTTTCGGTAAAAGATATTCCCATCATCGGAAGAAATACCCAAGGGGTTAAACTCATCAACATCGAGGAAGAGGAAAGTGTCGCCGCTATCACAAAACTCGCCGAACGGTAATTCATTCTCCTCCATTACTGTCATCGGGGGAGGGAGCTGGGGAACGGCCATCGCTTTTCACTTAGCCCGTAAGGGGTATCCCATTCGCCTGTGGGTCTACGAATCCGATGTCGCTCGATCCATCAACGAACAAAGAGAAAACCACCTTTTTCTTCCTGGATTTCGCCTACCTAAGAATATCGAGGCATTCAACGACATCCATACGGTGATGGAAGACGCCCACACCGTCGTTGTTGTGGTTCCCTCCAATTTCTATCGTCGCGTCGTGGAAGACATCCTGCCTTATCTATCTGATCAAGCAATGATCCTCAGCGCTTCAAAAGGCATCGAGGAAAACTCTCTTAAACTAATGACTCAGATTTTGGAAGACCTTCTTCCCGTTTCCATGCACGACAGAATTGCCTGTCTCTCGGGTCCCAGCTTTGCCCGGGAGGTGGCGGATGAGAAGTTTACAGCCGTGACCGTCGCATCACGAAGAACAGAAACAGCCCTTTATTTTCAAAATATATTCCACACCTCTTTTTTTCGTACCTATACACATCACGACCCCATCGGTGTCCAATTGGGAGGGGCTTTGAAAAACATCATTGCCATAGCGGTTGGTATAGTCGATGGCATGGAAATGGGAACGAATGCGCGAGCTGCATTGATCACCCGAGGTCTCGCGGAAATTTCACGCATTGGGGACAAATTGGGAGCGGATCCCACAACCTTCCTAGGCTTGTCCGGAATTGGTGATCTTGTCCTCACATGCACAGGAAACCTCAGCCGTAATCGAAATGTGGGCCTCAAGCTCGGAAGAGGACTGACAATCGAAGAGATTACAAAAAACATGAGGATGGTCGCAGAGGGTATCTCCAACACGCGGAGCGCCTATCAACTCGTGAAAAAGCTCAACGTCCGTGCACCCGTCATTACGGGAATGTATAAGATCCTTTATCAAAATACCTCTCTGGAAAGGGCATTAGAGGAAATTTTATCCTCCGCCCCAAAAGGAGAATTCGACTAAAGTAGCCAAGAAAGACCTTGAAATTTTCAGAAGCTTCTTTTATAATGACCCCACTTTCGTGAATTCCAGATGAGGAAATACCCGAAAAAAAGAGGGGAATTTATCCACAATTGTTGATAATTATGTTGATTTCTTTGAAGAACCGAGTTTTTACCTTCTCCAACCGTGAGAAACATGGCCGATAGTCTTACACCCATCAAACAAATCATTCGAGAAAACCTCGGGGATGAAGGAGCCTACAAGACGTGGATAGAGCCTTTAAGTTTCAAGGGCTATTCAAACGATACATTGGAATTGGCTGTTCCCAACAAGTTTTTCAAGGAGTGGATCATCGAGCATTATGAGGGCACAATAAAATCATGCGCCTCAATGTTCTTACGCAACAAAGATCTCAAATTAAAGATCATCGTCGACGATACCACCAGTGACAATATACCTACTTCCCCCTCCGAAACGGAGTATATACCCACACCTGTAAAAAAATCGTCGCCTTTCAACCCCGCCTATACCTTCGACACGTTTGTCGTAGGCGACAGCAACCAGTTCGCCAAAGCGGCCAGCTTGGCTGTCGCCAATGCTCCCGGAAGAGCCTACAACCCACTTTTCATTTACGGAGGTGTCGGCCTTGGTAAAACCCACCTCCTCAATGCCATCGGAAACTACATCATCGAAAAAAATCACACTATTGGAATTCGGAACATCTCCTTCACCACAGGGGAGGATTTCACGAACGAGGTCATCAATGCCATACGCTACAACCGCACGGAGGAGTTCAGGCAGAAGTTTCGAAGTGTGGACATCCTCATGATAGACGACATACAGTTCATCGCAGGAAAGGAAAGGACTGAAGCCGAGTTTTTCCATACGTTCAATGCCCTCCATGTGGCCAAGAAACAGATTGTGGTTACAAGTGACCGTTTTCCAAAAGACATAAAAGACCTCGAGGAACGCCTTCGTTCCCGTTTTGAATGGGGCCTTATTGCAGATATTCAACCACCTGATATTGAAACAAAGGTGGCCATTTTGAAAAAAAAGAGCGAAATAAAACACATTCACCTTCCCGACGAAGTAGCCATGTTCCTCGCCTCAAAGGCATCGTCCAATATCCGGGACCTCGAAGGGATGCTTAATCGGCTGGGTGCCTTTTCTTCCTTCACGGGCGAACCCATCACAGTCCCCTTCGCAAAAAAGGTCCTTCGCGACATCATAAAAGAAATGGACAAACCCGTTTTAATTGAAGACATCCAAAAGGTCGTATGCGAGCACTTTGGCATACGGCTGTCCGACCTAAAATCGAAGAGACGATCCAAATCCCTCGTCATTCCCAGACAAATCGCAATGTATCTCTCTCGTTCGCTGTGCAAAATTTCCCTAAGCGACATTGGCGAAAGATTCGGCGGAAAAGATCATTCTACCGTTATTCATGCCATCAACAAGATCGAACAACAACTCCAGAGTGATCATCATCTGATGCAAACCATCGAGGAAATAAAGTCGAAAATACATTCATAACCTGGTGAAAAACATGTGTATCTATGTGCATAACATCTTTACCACACTTCGGAGAAACGAAAGACGTCTTCTTTCAACATATTCTCACGCCTCATCCACGTTTGTTTCCACAACCCTTTCTCCCAATCCATACGAGAAAAGACTCGTTGTAAACAACTTTCACATAGCTAATACGACGACGAGTTTTTTAGAATAATAAATAAAGAACTAAGAATACAAGGAGGCCATTGTGGAAATTCACATTCAGCAACCTATCTTTTCGAAAACCCTCAATTACTTACAAAGCGTGTCGGACAAAAAAAGCACCATGCCTATTCTGTCCTACTTTCTGATGGAAGCCACAATAGAAGGTGATGTACGATTTTTCGCCACTGACTTAAATGTGGGGCTTACCATTCAAAAAAAGGCAGACGTGAAGGAACCGGGAACCATCCTTCTTCAAACGAAAAGACTTTCCTCTATTGTCCATGAACTTCCTGAAAAAACCATTACGATTAAAACAGGGGATAAGGAGGGATGGTGTGATATAACGTGTGAAAAATCCCAATTCAAACTTCCCTATCTCACCCCTGAGTCCTTCCCAAAAGTTCCGGAGTTTCCCGATGCCTTCGCAAACACCCTTCCTTCAGAGGTTCTTTTGTCCATTCTGGACAAAACACTTTTTGCGGCGGCGAATGAGGAGACAAGGTATAATCTAAACTGTATTTTCCTCAGAAAAATACCGGAAGAGGAAATAACGCGTGTGGTGGCTACGGATGGGCACCGTCTTGTTCAAATGGATTTGGGTATTCTCAAGGATTTGGTTCTTGAAAATGCCATTATGATCCCGAAAAAGGCCATGATGGAGCTCAAGCGCATTCTCAGCGAGGCGAAGGTAAGCTTGATAGGATTCGACGTGAGGGACAAAAATGCCTATTTTCAGATGGAGGAGATGGGGATGGTCGTCCGCCTGATGGAAGGGGACTATCCGGATTATCAACAGGTGATTCCAAAAACGAGGGGAAGACTGATCCATGTGAACCGGTGGGATTTGATTACGGGGTTGAGGAGGGTATCCCGGATTGCGAGTGATGTGGATGAGGGAGCGAGATTCTATTTCCGAGAGAAGGAGTTGGGCCTTAAGATGGGAGATGCCAATACGGGAATTGCACGGGAAACGATCGATACGGATTACATCGGTGATCCTATCGTGTTTGCCTTCAATTACCGCTATTGTCTGGATATACTCGGGGCGATTGAAGAGGAAGAGGTGGAAATAGAGTTGCTCGACGAGGACAATCCCGGCATTTTCAGAGGTCGAGGGAATACAGAGGCGTTTTACCTGATCATGCCGATGAGAATAGAGGATGAAGAGAATGAGTAGTGAACATTCGGTCGATTACGGCGCTGAAAACATAAAAATTCTCGAGGGACTGGAGGCCGTTCGGAAGCGGCCTGCCATGTACATCGGAAATACGGGCACCGAAGGTTTGCACCACCTCGCTTTCGAAATCGTTGACAACAGCATTGATGAGGCCCTTGCTGGGTTTTGCAAACGGATCGATGTGACCCTTCTGATGGACAACAGTGTGCAGGTGAAGGACGATGGACGGGGAATTCCTGTGGAACTGCATCCAGAGGAAAAGGTGCCTGCTGCGCAGGTGGTCATGACGAAGCTTCATGCGGGTGGGAAGTTTGACCGTAAGAGCTATAAGGTGTCCGGTGGTCTTCACGGCGTGGGGCTTTCCGTCGTCAATGCCCTTTCGGAATACGTGGAGTTGGAAATCAAGCGGGACGGGAGGGTCTTTCATCAGCGTTACGAAAGGGGAAACCCTGTCACGGAACTTGAAGTTGTAGGGAAGACAAAGAAGACGGGGACAATGGTCGTCTTCAGACCCGATCCTGAGATTTTTGGGGATATCACGTTTAGTTTCGATGTGTTGGCGCAGCGGTTGAGGGAGCTCGCCTTTCTCAACAAGGGATTGAAGATCACCCTTTCGGATGAAAAGACGGGAAGACAGCAGGAATATTATTACAAAGGCGGCATTGCCTCTTTCGTGGAGTATCTAAACCGCAATAAGAATTGTCTTCATAAAAAACCCATCTATTTTTCTGGGGAGAGAAATGGCGTTCAGATAGAGGTGGCCTTTCAATACAATGACGGTTATACGGAAAACCTCTTTTCCTTTGCGAATAATATCAACACCCATGAGGGGGGAACACACCTGTCTGGGTTCAAGACCTCCTTGACCCGAACCATCAACAGCTATGCGGAGAGGATGGGGCTGACCAAGAACCTGAAGGTATCTTTGACGGGGGACGATGTGAGAGAGGGATTGGCAGGTGTTGTGAGTGTCAAGGTTCCAGAGCCCCAGTTCGAAGGGCAGACGAAAACGAAATTGGGAAATAGCGAGGTGAAGGGGTATGTGGAAAGCTTCGTGAATGAAAATTTGAGTACCTATTGGGAGGAAAACCCCTCTGTCGCCAAGCAAATCATCCAGAAGGTGATTAGTTCAGCCAGGGCAAGGGATGCCGCAAGGAAGGCTCGAGATTTGACCCGTCGTAAAGGGGCGCTCGATTCCTCCTCTCTTCCTGGAAAATTGGCGGACTGCCAAACGAGGGATCCCATGCAGGCGGAGCTCTATTTGGTGGAGGGTGACTCCGCCGGTGGATCCGCAAAGCAGGGGCGCGAAAAGCGAACCCAAGCGATTCTTCCTTTGAAAGGTAAAATCTTAAACGTGGAGAAGGCCCGTCTCGACAAGATGCTGTCCAACGAGGAAATCAAAACAATAATATCCGCCTTGGGGACAGGCATTGGAGAGAGTGATTTCAAGATTGAAAAGCTCCGGTACAATAAGATTATCATCATGACGGACGCGGATGTGGACGGGTCCCATATTCGAACCTTGATTCTCACTTTCTTTTACCGGCAGATGCCGGAGATTATCGAGAGGGGGCATCTCTATATTGCGCAGCCTCCGCTTTACCGCGTCAAACGAGGCAAGATGGTGGCCTACTTTTCCGATGACGTGGAACTGAATGACTTCCTCATTGCAGAAGCAGTAAAGAATTACGAGGTAGTGGCCGTTTCCTCGGGGAAACGTTTCAGGAAAGACCGTTTGCGGTACATCTTGAAGCAGATCAGCAGATTCAACGAAATCATGGATCTTTTCCGGCGTCGACAGCTTCCCGATGAACTGATCAACACGCTTCTACGCTTTCCCGTTCCTCCAAAGAAGGACTTTTTTCGGAAGAAAGAGGTCGTTGAATCCCTTGCAAAGGCAATAAACGAGCGCCTGCCCCTTGCCACTTTCCCCGAAGTTTCGTATGATGAGGAACACGGAATGTACGAGCTTCCCCTTTCTTTGGTCAAGAACGGGGATACGATGCCTCTTAGTATCTCCTGGGAATTCATTAATCGTCCAAAGTACCGGAACCTTTTCAGCTTGTATCAGGAAATAAAAGAATTGGAGGATCCCCCATTCAAGGTGATAGGAGAGAAAAGAGAGTTCTTGGTGGAAGACAGGAATGAGCTGTTGGCGGAGATTCTCAAGGCTCAACAAGGAATGTACAGCATTCAACGATACAAAGGATTGGGGGAGATGAATCCCGACCAGTTGTGGGAAACCACCATGAATCCTGAGAAGAGGAAGCTTCTGCAAGTCAAAATAGAAGATGCCGTAGAAGCGGATGAGATCTTTACCATCCTCATGGGGGACAGTGTTGACCAAAGAAGGCGTTTCATTGAGCAAAATGCCCTTCTCGCGCAAAACATAGATATATAACTTGCTTGGACACGATGAAGATCGTGGGAATCACGGGAACGATAGGGAGCGGTAAAAGCGAAGTGGCTAAAGTGTTCGCAGAAGAGGGGGCGGTGGTCATCGATGCGGACGTAGTGGCGAAGAACCTCTTGAAAAGAGGCGAGGCCGGGTATCGTGCGGTCACGGGAACGTTTGGCAAGGAAATCCTTGACGAAAAGGGTAACATTGACAAAAAGGTGTTGGCGGGCATTGTCTTTTCGGATCCAGAGAAGGTAAAGACTATAAACGACCTCATTCATCCTTTGGTTCACCAAAAGATAAAGAGCCGGATTCAAGAGATCGGAGCCCGAAATCACGACGCCGTTGTAGTTATCGATGCACCGCTTCTGATAGAGGCGGGTTTTGACAAGATGGTGGATCACCTTGTCGTCGTGGCTCCGGGGGATCTTGAGACGGCGGTTGCGCGAGCGGCGAAACGGCTTGGAATTACGAAGGAAGAAGCGAATCGTAGGCTTTCTTACCAGATTCCTTTGGAGGAAAAGGTTAAGAAGGCGGACGCGGTTATCGTGAACGATGGAACGCTTCACGCGCTCCAAAAGAGGGCAAAGGAGGTTTGGAAAAGGATGATGGAAAAGGAGGAAAAAGGAAAGAAATGAATTTAACGGAACTAAAACAAAAACCGATCAATGAGCTCCTCGAGATTGCGAAAGATCTAGGCATTGAGGATCCAGCCTCGATGGGACGGCAAGAACTTATCTTCTCGATTCTTCAGGCGAGGAGCGAACAGAATGGCCTCATATACGCGGACGGTGTTCTGGAAACACTTCCGGACGGTTTTGGATTTTTGAGGGCGCCGAACGCAAACTACTATCCCGGTCCTGACGATATTTATGTGTCTCCATCTCAGATTCGCCGTTTCGGCCTACGTACGGGCGACATCATCTACGGACAGATTCGTCCCCCGAAGGATTCGGAGCGTTACTTCGCACTGCTCAAGGTGGAGTCGATCAATTACGATGACCCGTCCGTGGCCAAGGAGAAGATTCTCTTCGATAACCTGACACCTCTCTATCCCAACGAGCGGTTCAAGTTGGAAATAGAGACGGAGCCTGACAATTACAGTCTGCGAATCATGGATCTATTGACACCCATCGGAAAGGGTCAGCGGGGGTTGATCGTGGCGCCACCGAGGACTGGAAAGACCATGCTGTTACAGGCTATTTCAAAGGGTTTGAAATACAATCATCCCGACGTGGAACTCATCGTGTTGCTGATCGACGAACGTCCCGAAGAGGTGACCGACATGGAGCGATCGGTGGATGGGGAAGTGGTGAGTTCGACGTTTGATGAGCCGGCGCAACGGCACGTTCAGGTGGCCGAGATCGTCATCGAGAAAGCAAAGCGGCTCGTGGAACACCAGCGGGACGTGGTCATCCTACTGGACAGCATCACCCGCCTGGCCCGTGCCTACAATACGGTGGTACCTCCAAGCGGCAAGGTCCTCTCCGGCGGAGTCGATTCCAACGCACTCCACAAACCGAAGCGTTTTTTTGGTGCGGCGCGGAACATCGAAGGAGGAGGAAGCCTTACGATTATTGCCACGGCGTTGATCGACACGGGAAGCCGGATGGACGAGGTCATTTTCGAAGAATTCAAGGGAACGGGTAACATGGAGTTGCATTTGGATCGGAAATTGATGGAGAAACGCGTCTTCCCGACGATGGACATCTCCAAGTCCGGGACCCGTAAGGAGGAACTCCTCCTCGATCCGGAGGACTTGAACCGAATCTGGATCCTTCGAAAGGTTCTTCAGCCCATGGGAACGGTGGATGCCATGGAATTTTTGCTCGATAAAATGAAGGGGACGAAAAACAACAAGGAGTTTTTGGCTTCCATGAGCCAGTAACCCCTTTGTTTCTTAGAGAATAACCTCTTTGTAAAAGATGGCAACTTGATACCCCGTGTCGGTCTGGAGGTATTGTCGATCGATGACTTCCACCCCTACCTTTCGGAGATGCTGTTTTGTCCATTCGTTGTAGGCTTCTTCCAGCTCCTGGGGGGTTTTTGCTTGGATGATATGGATTTTTTCCGTCGTGGCCACGGGTAGACCTCCTTTTTTTGCTTCATTATAATCACGATGTTTGCGTTGACAAGAGAGGAGAGAAGCGTTGCGGGCTTGAATAGCCTTCCACCCCTATGTTAATTAGAGACCCAGATTCTCAGAAGAGGAATAGAATATGAGACAAAGAGACGACCTGATTCTCATCCATGCACCTTCCATCTACGATTTTCGGAAACTCCCTATTATGCACGGCCCCATAAGCGATGTCGTGCCTTCTACCCCTGTTTTTGAGATGTATCCCATCGGTTTTGCCAGCCTGTCGGAGTATCTGGAACGGAAGGGGTTTCAGGTCCGCATTATCAATGTGGCCCTGAAGATGATCAAGGACCCGGACTTCGACGCGGAGGCGTTACTGAAAAAACTGAACCCACGGGCTTTCGGATTCGATCTTCATTGGATGCCCCATGTTCAAGGGAGTCTGGCCTTGGCGGAGATCGCCAAGAAATATCATCCCGACACGCCGGTTCTGTTCGGGGGACTGTCATCCACCTATTTCCATGAGGATTTGATTACGAATTACCCTTTTATCGACTATGTGGTTCGAGGTGATTCCACGGAAGAACCGATGACACAACTGTTGGGAGCTATCCGGGAGGGAAGACCTCCTGTCAATATTCCGAATGTCACATGGCGGGAGAAGGGACAGATCCGTGTCAATCCTCTAAGCTACGTGCCCGAAACCATGAACCATATCTCCATCGACTATGGGCACATCATGAAAAAGGTGGTGAAATACCGCGACATGACGGGCTACGTTCCCTTTACCAACTGGCTGGAATACCCGGTGACAGCCGTGTTCACCTGCCGAGGGTGTTCCTACAATTGTCACACATGCGGGGGTTCGGCCTATGGATTCGCCCACTATGCCAACCGGAAACGACCGGCCTACCGGGATCCCGAGCTCCTTGCGGAGGATATCTTCCGGGTTTGCGATCATCTCAAGGCCCCCGTCATGATCATTGGAGATATCTATCAGGCGGGGGAAGAGTACGGGGTTACCCTTTTGAAAAGGCTCAAGAGTCGTCGGATCTCGAATCACATCGCTTTCGAGTTCTTCAAGCCGCCACGGCGGGATCAGATTGCCATGATCGCGGATAGCGTCGAGAATTTCAATTTCGAGATCTCTCCGGAATCCCACGATGAAAAGGTCCGTCATGCCTTTGGACGCTACTATAACAACGACGAGTTGGAGCGGATGATTGCCAATGCCCTGGAGCTGGGATGCAAGCGGTTCGACCTCTTCTTTATGACAGGGCTTCCGCATCAGACGTATCAGTCGGTTTTGGATACGGTGGAATACTCCCGAAAACTCCTCGAGCGATACGGCAAGACGAAACGCCTCTATCCCTTCATCTCACCTTTGGCACCCTTTCTCGACCCCGGCAGTGAGGTCTTCGAGAATCCGGAAAAGTTTGGCTATACATTTTTCTACAAGACGGTGGAAGAGCACCGTCAAGCGATGCTTTCACCCAGTTGGCAGTATATTTTGAACTATGAAACGAAGTGGATGAGCCGCTCGGAGATCGTTTACAGCACCTACGAGGCAGGATTGAGACTCAATCGCCTGAAGAAGGAGTACGGCCTCATCGACCCCGGGATTGCCGACGAAACGGATCGACGAATCCGGGAGGCCGTGGCCATGATGAAGAAGATCGATGCCTTGGTGGCGGAGGATAGGGCGAACGAAGGGCAAGGAACGCTGTATGAGCTGAAAGACAAGATGGCTTCTCTGAACATTTCTACCGTCTGTTTCAAGAAGGAGTTGGAATGGCCGACCCATTTTCTTCGGATGAATTTTTTCAAGATCTTGAAGACGGTCTTGTTCCCTTCTAAACCGAACATCCTGCCAGAGGAGGAGGGATGAAAGAAGGAACGAAAAGAGAAATTTTTCGTCGGATCCCAAAAGTCGATGATCTCTTGAGGGAAAAACGTTTCGAAAAACTGCTGAAAGCCCATTCACGAAAACGGATTGTGGAGGCGATTCGCAGTGTATTAGCCGAGTTGCGCGAAAGGATTGCCCGCCTCGAGGAAGACGGCATTCCCATGGAGTGGTTTGGTGTCGATAGGATTTTTTCTCAGGTTGCGGATGAACTTTCCCGGCGGAACGCCTATCACTTTCGCCGGGTTATCAATGCGACAGGGGTGGTGATTCACACGAATCTGGGACGTTCTCTCCTCCCCGAATCGGTTTTGGAACACATGGTGGAAGTGGCCAAAAGTTACAGTAACTTGGAGTACGACGTAGCAGCGGGAAGGCGCGGCATCCGTTACGTGCATGTTCAAAGGCTCTTGTGTGATTTGACAGGAGCCGAGGATGCCCTCGTGGTGAACAACAACGCGGGCGCGGTGCTTCTCGCGTTAAACAGTTTGGCCTTTGGGAAAGAGGTCGTGGTGTCAAGGGGGGAGTTGGTAGAAATAGGAGGTTCTTTTAGGATTCCCGACGTGATGGCGTGGAGCGGCGCGATCCTCAAAGAGGTAGGCACAACCAACAAAACGCATCTTTTCGATTACGAACGGGCGATAAACGAGGAGACGGGCCTTCTCCTTAAGGTGCACACGAGTAATTTCCGACTGATTGGCTTTGTGGAACAAGTTCCAGGCGGGGCTATTTCCGAACTGGCGCATCGACGAGGGCTTCCCGCCATGGAGGACCTGGGGAGCGGTAATTTCATCGATTTTGGAAGGTATGGCCTTCCCTCGGAACCCACGGTGCATCAGGCCCTAAAGGACGGTATGGACGTGGTGACCTTCAGCGGGGATAAGCTTTTGGGCGGCCCCCAAGCCGGTATTATTCTTGGTAAGACGGAATATGTTCGTCCCATTCAAAAAAACCCTTTGAATCGAGCCCTTCGGATCGACAAATTGACGCTGGCGGGTCTGGAAGCCACCCTTAAATTTTTCGAAGATCCGCAGGAAGCTGTTACGAAGATTCCCGCCTTGTCCATGATTGTCCAGTCTCCTGAGACTCTGCGGCGTAAGGCGGGAGCGTTGAGACGGCGGCTCGTGAAAGGGGTCGGAGAAGGGTTTGATTTTCGGGTCGTAGCCTCCAGTTCACGGGTTGGAGGGGGGGCCCTGCCGGAAGAAACCCTGCCAACCTATTGCGTGGCGGTCACATCTGAAAAAATTTCTGAAACAGAGCTGGAAACACACCTGAGAAAGGCGGACCCTCCCGTTATCGCGCGGTTGGAAGAAGGGGAAGTGTTGCTTGATGTGCGCACCCTTTTAGATCAGGATGTGAAAGATCTCGTTCGTATCTTTTCAGAGATTGCTCATGAAGCGTAGGAACGCGTTCTTCCCGTTGATGGGGATAGGACTGTGCTTGTTGCTCGCGATTTCTGAGGTTCAGGCCCGGCGTGTACGCGTCTACAATCTTCACAAAGGTCCCGGGATGAAGTTTGGGATTATAGGGCGGGTGCGCGCGGGAGACCCCGTCGAGGTGCTGGAAGAGAAAGCGGGATGGGTGAAGATACGTAGTCGGAAGGGGAAGGTGGGTTGGATTTCTCAACGCCTTTTCCAAAGAGGGTGGCGCCATGAAATAAAGAAGGCGAAAGCGAAAAAGGTACGGGTCCTACTGGAATTTCAGAACATTCCGAAAGCCTGCGTGGAATCATTTCGCAGATCGCTGGATGTGTTGAGCCAGCGATTGACCCCGGTGGGCGACGACGAAGTGGAGGTCGTCGTGTCTGCCGTTCCACGTCTGCGCTCGTTTCGCCTCTTCTTGATTATAGATTTTAACCCCAAGTATTACAGGAGGAAGAGAAAACGGTTCACCCAACCTGGAACGATTGATCTCTTGCCTTACAATGGCTGTATCTGGGCCATGTATGCGTACAAACAAGCCCTGATACGAGAGATGGAGAAGAAAGGATCTCCCTGCGCTTTCGTGAAAAGATTGTCCATTTGTCTCGTCTTGAGGAAGCTGAGTGGGGAGGAAATCATCCTTCAGACGGTGGAGGATGGGGTTTACATCTATTTCAGTCCTGTGATGGTGATGAAACGGGCGGATGGCTTTTCTTTTCGTTTCATGTCGGAAGATCCAAAAAAGGTTGGAATTCTTTCTGCTTTTACCCTTCCTTATCCATTGACGGGAGGAAGTCGCGAGGCGTCGGAGGCATCCGCCATATATCGGTTTTTTCGGGCCAAACCGTGAAGCAAGTTGAAATCCTAGTGACCCCCGAAGGGGATGCTTTGAGGCTAGACCAGTATTTAGTGGGAAAAGAGGGGATTGAAACCCGGGGGATCGCCCAGCGCTTGATTCGGGAGGGGAGGGTCCGCGTAAACGGAAAGGTGGTCAAAAAGAGTGCCCATAAAATCTCCGCGGGCGATCTCCTTGTTTATGATGTCGTTATTCCACAACCTGTTCGACTTGAGCCCCTTTTCGTTCCGCTGGAAATCCTGTATGAAGACGCGGCCCTGATTGCCGTCAACAAACCGCCTCACATGGTTGTTCACCCAGCGGCCGGTCACGTGTCGGATACCCTAGTCAATGCCCTGCTGGCCCATACGGAAAAACTTGCCTCATTGGGGGGGCCGTATCGGCCTGGTATCGTTCATCGTTTGGACAAAGGGACGTCGGGGGTCATCCTTGTGGCGAAGACCAATGAAGCCTACCTATCGCTGGTACAACAGTTCAAGGAACGGCGTGTGAAGAAGAGGTATTTGGCCCTCGTTTACGGACACATGCCGGAGGAGGAAGGGATGATAGATCACGCCATTGCCCGTAATCGGCACGATCGAAAAAAGATGGCCGTGGTACGGGTTCCGGTGGAGGGAAGGGAGGCCGTGACGTATTGGAAGGTGAGAGGCCGTTTCCCCGGTATGAGTTTTTTGGAACTTTCGCCGCAAACCGGGCGGACCCATCAGTTACGCGTGCATTTGGCTTCCCTAGGACATCCGATCGTTGGGGATCCCGTCTACGGCCGTCGCCGATTTCCCACGACGGGAGCCTTGGCCCCGCTGGCAAAAGAGGTAAGGCGGTTGGGACGGCAGGCGCTCCATGCGTGGAAGGTCACCTTTTTCCATCCCGAAACAGGAAAGAGGGTGAGACTCACCGCGCCGTGTCCGGAAGATTTGAAGATGTTGTATGGTAAGATGGAACGGCTCTTTGCCAGCGAGGAGGATGTATGCAATTCTTGACCTCTCCATTATTGGAATCGCTTCCTCATGTGTATCATGGCTTCGGTTTACGGTCGAAGGAGCTTCTCGAGGGAGTTGTGTTTCCCAAGCAGGTTCATGGCAAGCGTGTGGCCGTGCTTGAAGGGACGGTTTCTCCAGCATGGCACGAGGAGGCCGATGCCGTCATCGTGACCCAGAAAGGGCTGCCGATAGGGGTTCGAACGGCAGATTGCCTTCCCATCCTACTTGCCGATGACGTGGGGCGAGCCGTGGCGGTGGTGCATGCTGGGTGGCGAGGAACCGCTCTCGGAATCGTGCCGGCCGCCATCCGGAGGCTGGGTGAGGTTACTCATCTCGATCCCGACCGGTTCTATATGGCGGTGGGACCCGGTATTGGACCTTGCTGCATGGAGGTGGATATTCCGGTAAAGGATTTTTTCTTAGAGAACGGTCAGAAAGAGGTATGGAACCTGTTTGCGAAGGCCGGCAGACCGGATCATTGGTACTTGGATCTTCAGGCCATGGTCAAATACCAGGCGATAAAAGAAGGCGTGAAGGAGGAGCGTCTGGACGTTTTAATCTATTGTACCTCTTGCGAGAAAGACTATTTTTATTCCTATCGGCGGGAGGGACTTGCCGCGGGGAGGCAGGCGAATTATATTGTACTCAAAGCCGAAGAAACGGAGCGATAGATGTTTATTTTTGCGAATTTGATCATGGCCCTGGCGAAGATCCTGTCGATCGTCCTGACGCTCTACATGTGGGTGATCATCATCCGCGCCATCATTTCCTGGGTCAATCCGGATCCGTTCAACCCCATCGTGCGGATCCTTTACCAGATAACCGAACCGGTCCTGTGGAGGATTCGGCGGCTCATCCCGCTGAATTTCGG
>CAZOBB010000082.1:0-10980 GCA_964577975.1 uncultured Thermodesulfobacteriota bacterium
CGGTTCCGCTCGGCCACCTCGATTTCCGCGGGGACGCGGATGCTCTCCCGCAGGTGGGCCGTGGCCTCCTCCCCCATGAGGAACACGGGGGTTCGGTACCGCTCCGCCAGGTTGAAGGCGCGGACGGTGAGGTCGAACATCTCCTGCACGGACCAGGGAGACAGGGCGATGGGTAGGTAGTCCCCGTGGGAGCCCCACTTCGCCTGCATTAAGTCTCCGCTGCCCACCTTGGTGGCCTGTCCCGTGGAGGGACCCGCCCGCTGGATGTCCACCACCACGCAGGGGGCCTCCGTGAAGGCGGCGTAACCGATTCCCTCTTGCATCAGGCTGAAACCGGGTCCCGACGTGGCGGTCATGGCCTTGGCCCCCGCCCACGAGGCCCCGATCACCGAGGCGATGGAGGCGATCTCGTCCTCCATCTGGATGAAGACCCCGTCGAACTCGGGGAGCCGGGCGGCCATCCGTTCCATGATCTCGCTGGAGGGGGTGATGGGGTAGCCCCCGTAGAACCGGCAGCCCGCCGAGAGGGCCCCTTCCGCCACCGCCTCGTTGCCGGAGAAGAAATACCGCCCCTCGGGGAGGGAGGGGATGACCGTTTTGGTGGTGGCCTGAAGAATCATGATCCTATTATAGGGGAAAAAGGGTGAATAGCAATACGGTTTTGGAAACCTTATGGTTTTTCGTGGCTACTTGCATTTTAAAGCATCTTTCCAGGGTTGAGGATGTCCTTGGGGTCGAAGAGTCGTTTGATTCGGCGCATGATTTCGAGGCTGTTGCCATGCTCCAAGGGCATGAACCGCCTCTTTCCGATTCCGACGCCGTGTTCTCCCGTGGCAGTCCCACCAAGGGAGATGGCGTATTTGACAAGTTTGTGATTGATCTCCTCCAGCATATCCCACGAGTCCTTGTCGTTAGGATCGCCCATCATCGGCATGTGGATGTTCCCGCTGCCTGCGTGACCGAAGACATAACCCGTAATGCCCCTTTCACGGGTGATTGCTTCCGCGTAAGCAACGAGGGCTGGAAGCTTTGAGATGGGTACGGCCGTGTCGATGGCCATCGGTTCCAGTCCCGGATGCTCCCTTAGAATGAAATCGTGAAGGTTGTATCGGGCCTCCCAGAGTCTGGCCCGGGCCTGCCGCCCGATCCCCGCCTGGAAAGCCGTGGCCCCGTTGTCCTCGCACAAACCCTTGACCAATTCCAAGTCGACGGCCAACCCCTCTTTGTTGGTGCCGTGGAATTCGATAAGGACGAGAGGAGACTCTGGAAACGCAAAATCCTCCGTGTACTTGTTTACCAGACGGACACAGGCTGTGCTGAGAAGCTCGAGGGCCGCCGGAGAAAGACCGCTTCGGATGATCTGGGAGATGGTCAGAGAGGCCGATTCCGTGTCGGGAAAGGAGACGGTGGCCGAGAGGAACTCGGGCGGGATTCCCGCGAGCCTCAGGGTGATCTCCGTGATGATTCCGAGAATCCCCTCGGATCCGGCGAAGAGCCGGCACAGATCAAGGCCGGAAGAGGTTTTGAAAGCGAGGGTGCCAGGATGAATAACCTCGCCATCCGCGAGGACGACGGTGAGTTTCTGAATCAGGTCTTTGGTGGCCCCGTACTTGATGGCCCGGATGCCGCTGGCGTTGTTGGCCACCATACCTCCGATGGTGGCCGACGCGCCCGGGTCCGGGGGGAAGAAGAGCCCATAGCGGGCCAATTTTTTATTCAAGTCCTTGAAGACGACCCCCGCCTGAACGTCCACCTGAAGGTCGTCTTCACGGATGTTCAGAATCTTGTCCATCTGCTGGAGGTCGATAACGACCCCGCCTTTGACGGGGATGGGGTTTCCCTCCAGGCTCGTCCCCGCCCCCCACGGGGTGGCGGGGATTTCCTCCTCGTAGCAGATCCTGACGATGCGGCTGACTTCTTCCGTGCTCTCAGGCCAAACCACCACGTCCGGCCGATGAGGGGCATGGAATGATTCATCCTTGGCATGAAGAGAGAGGTTGGAGTCCCCCGTCGAAATCCGGTCGGAACCCACAACGTGTTCTAATTTTTCAATGACGTGATTTGGAAGCGACACTGTTCGTCTCCCGGTTTAAAAAGGGTGGTTGACCTGGTTCCATGTGACTTCCATTCCCCGTCGGGCCAACGCTTTGAAGAAGGGTGCAGGAGGAACGGCGAGTTCGGGGGGAAAGACCCCTTTCTTCTCGATGAGTCCCTTGGAAAGGAGTTGGGCGGTGATGGAAGGAGGGATACTGGTCTTCAAGGCTCCGGCCGGAAGGTTCCACCTCTTCTCGGTGCCAACATATAGCTCGACCACGATCTTGGTATGCTGGCCGTCCTTTTCACCTGTGACGATGACCCTGGTGACACTGTACTGTTCTCTTTCCACGTTTTCCGGGGGGAGCATGGAGGCGAGTTTCAAGAGGACCCTCCGCGGGGAAACCTCTGCGCCATCGACGGAGATTTTCTCTTTGCTTCCGAATCCCAGGTCCACCAGGAATTTCACCTTTTCGTGAAAATCCCGGGGCAGGGCGATTCTGAAACTCGTATTTCTGCATCCTTTGTCTCTGAACGATTCGTACAGGGTGACGGGTTCGGGGTGGATGGTGTAAATGGGGTAACAAAGGCCGATCGGTTCTTGAAAGTCGAAGGGTTCTGGAATGAGCGGAGCGAGACGAGTGATTTTACCCTGCCGGACGATGACGGGGGGAAGGGTATATTCGTCCAGGATGGTATCGAGGGCGTAGGGCCAGACGAAAGGCGATTCGTGGCGCGTGTAGTCTCTCATGGCGATGATGATATCGATGTCCCGGACGGTATCCAACAGGTTGACCCCGACGAGCGCCATCATGTTTGAAAGACCCGGGGCGCTTCCCATCCCAAGGATGCCAGTGATACCCGCTTTTTCGAAGTCCTTGTGGAGTTGGAGTTGCGCCCGGGTTTGTTCTGGCCAGGCCCCCAGATCGACATAGTGTTTTTTCGCCTTCAACGCGACGCGGGTTGCGGCAGGACAATAGGGTGCCGGGCCGCAGTTGATGATTACGTCGTAGCCTGCGAGCTTCTCCGCCGCGTTTTCCTCGTCCGTGATGTCAATCCAGGCAGGTTCGAGCCTTTCGTCCCCGATCGCATGAACCCTTTCGATGACCCTCGCCTCATCGATGTCGGCGACCAGGATGTTCGATACCTCGGATTGTTCCAGAAGGTCGTAAATCGTGCCCAAGGCTTGGATGCCGGCGCCACCGATTATTGCGAATTTCATGGGATCTCTCCTTTCTGGTTGAGTGTTTCAGGGTTTACCACGTTTTGGGCGTTCCCCTCGAAGTATTTTTCAAGGTTGTCTACGGCGATCCGGAGCAGCCGTTCAATGGCCTCGGGAGTGTTGAACGCGATGTGCGGGGTCAGGATGACGTTTTGGGTCCTCAGAAGGGGATGGTCTTTGGGAAGAGGTTCATCATCAAAGACATCGAGCCCGGCACCGGCGATCTTTCCCTCGTTCAGCAGGTTGACGAGAACGTTGGTGTCGACCAGCTCGGCCCGCGCCGTGTTGATGAAGATGGCTCCCCGCTTAATGAGCTTGAGCCGCTTCCCATCGAGAAATCCCCTCGTCTCCTGGCTCAAAGGAAGGTGCAGGGTGACGATGTCGGATTGCCGGAGCAGGTATTCCAGGGGGACGAAGGTGAGACCGTATCGTTTCGCCCGTGTGTCGTCCGGGTGTTTCGTCCACCCAATGACCTTCATGCCCAGGGCGGAGCACAATTGGGCGACGAGCCGGCCGATACCCCCGAGACCGATGACGCCTACGGTCTTGTCGCGCAGTTCCTTGCTTGGTTTCGACTGGTCCCACGTCCCGGCCTTTACCCGGCTGTCATGGAGGGGGATGTTTTTGGCGACGGAAAACATCAGTCCGACGGTGTGTTCGGCGACCGATTGGTCGCCGTAACCGGGCGTGGTGGTGATTGTGATGCCCTGGGAGGTTGCGAAGGGAATATCGATGAAGTTCTCTGCTCCGGTCCCAGTAAATGAAATGATTTGCAGGTTATGACAGTGCTTCAGAACCTCGTTTGGGATTCCCCATCCCAGGAGGATGGCATCTGCTTCCTTGACGCGTTCGATATATTCCCGGGTATTCGGCGGGGCTCCTTCGTAGATCCGGTATTCACCGAGGGCTTTCAGGGTCTCAGTGAGTGCCGAGGGAAAGACGTCGAGGATTTGAGGGTCTGCGTCAGGGTAAACGATGATTCTTTTTTTGCGATCGTACATTTCAACCTTTGACTGCTCAAACAGATTTTTTAGGGTCTGGGGTCATCCCCGAATATCCTTTTTTAAAATTCGGTGCGAGTGCTTGGAGGATTTGGATGAATCCTCCTCTCACGAACCGGACGGTGAGAATCATGATGGCGGCGAAGATGAACATGCTGAGGTTTCCGACCCAACTCCGGATAATCTCGGAAGCAACGACGACGAAAAGCGCCCCCAGGAGAGGGCCGAAAAGGGATCCGACACCCCCGATGATGACCATCAGACATACTTTTCCCATTTCATCAAGTCCCCCGATGGTGGGATCGATCAGTCCGAAATAGTGGGCGTAGAAGGCCCCGGCAAAACCTGCGAGAAGGGATCCAATGGCGAATCCGAGTACCTTCCACAACCGCGTGTTGATTCCCATGCTTTCTGCAGCGTCGATGTCGTCCCGTATGGAGAAAAGGTACAATCCTGCGCGGGAATGGAATATTGTGGCAGAGACGACGAACACGCTTAGCATGAGAAACAGGCCGAGAAAATACCCGTAAAGGTCCGCGCTGGGACCGTTGAAAAAGGATTGCGTGACGAATCCACCCGTGCCTCCCGTAAGGGATTCTTCGGCCTTGATGATGACGTTGAGAACCTCTGCAAAGGCCCAGGTAATGAGGCAGAGATAGAACCCTCGCACGCGAAGGAGAAGCAAGCCGATTAAAAGGCCGATGATCCCGGCGGCGATTCCTCCCATCAAGAGTCCCCCGAAAGGAGAAAGACCCATTCGGGTCGCGAGAATCGCCGACACGTAGCCCCCGATTGCGGGGAAAGCGACGTGTCCATAGGAGAACAGGCCGGCGTAGCCGAAGACAATGTTCCAACTTATGGAGAGGATCGCATAGTAGAAGAAGATGGTCAAAACCATCCGCCATTCCGAAGATACGATCCAGGGTAGGATTGCTCCGGTAACAATGATACCGATAAACAACAGTTTTTCGTTCTTTTTCATGCCGATCCGCCGTGTTGTTTTTTCCCGAAGAGGCCCTGAGGACGGAATAACAGGAAAAAGACCATCATGATAAACCCGATGGCGTCTTTGTAAGCCGAGGAAATGTAGAAAGCACCAAGCGTTTCCGTCAGGCCCAGCATGATTCCCCCGACGAAGCCGCCCGCAATGGATCCCATCCCGCCGATAGCCAGAACTTCATAGCTTTTCACCAGGGGACCTCCACCGCAATCCGGGGATACGAGAAAGATCGGGGCGATGAGGGCACCACCTATCCCCGCTAACGCACAGGCCACGCCGGTGGAGATCCAGCTTTCACGGGAGATGTTGACCCCGTTGATCTTCGCCCCGTTTTTTGATTGTGTGATGGCTCTCCATGCCCGTCCACGCCACGTTTTCCGGATGAAAATGCTCAAGGCGAGTACGAGGAAGGCCGATGCCGCTCCGCTGAGGACCATGTTTCCACTCAGGGTGATTCCAAAGACGTGGAAATCGAAAGGGATGTAGTCGGGGGGTTTGCGGTAAAACGGGCCGAAGATGATCGTGGCTAACTTCCTGAGGAATAGGAGAAGGGCGAAGGTCATGATCAAGGCGTAATCCATGGGATTTTCGACTTCTTCCTTTCGAATGGGGGAGAGGAGAAGTCTTTCCATAACAACTCCGATTGCAAAAGTTACGGCCATTGCTACCAAAAGGGCGACGTAGAAGGGCATACCGAACAAGCTTATTGCGTAGTAAACGGTATAACCGCCGATCATGTAGAATTCGCCGTGCGCGAAATTGACGATGCGCATCAATCCGGTGAGCAAAGCCAACCCGATTCCCATCAGCGCGTAGATCAGGCCGATGACCAGTCCGCGGATAATCAACTCTGCCAGCACGATGCCTACCTTTCCGTTGTCCCTATCCCGTGCACGCCGAGGGTCGACGCACACGGGATGAACATAAGGTGTTTCTTAGGGGTAGATGACCTCTGCCTTGTCTCCAGGTTGTTTGTAGGCGGTCAGCTTTTTGATGAAAAGCTGGTGCCCCATCCACTGATTCCAGATGGGTCCACCCTTTCTCTCGAAGGTGATGACACCCGTGGTGCCTTCGAATTTTGTCGTTTTAAGGGCCTCTGCAACCTTGACGGGATCGGAAGACTTCGCACGTTTCATCGCATCGGCCAGGATCATGCATTCGTCGTACAAGAAATAGGCGAAAATGGGTGGATTGAATCCGTATTTGGCTTTAAAGGCCTTTTTGAAATGTTTGCCAAGCGGGGTCAGTTTGAGTTTTGATGACTCAAACGTGGCGTAAGTGATACCGACGCCCTTTTTCCCCACTGTTTCCCAGAAATCCGGATAGGTCGGCCAATCCCAGCTGCAAAGGATGCCGCACTTGGGCGAAAGTCCTACCTGGAAGGCCTGTTTGGGAATGAGGTTCATGGCCTGGTAAACCGAGGCGATGACCAGGAGCTGGGGATAGGGGGTTTTGGCCTTGAGTTTGAGAAGTTGAGGCGTGAGATCCGTGGCCTCGGCGGGAAAAGAGGTCTTGTATACACGTATTCCTTCCGCGGAGGCATACTTCGCCAGGGCGGTTGCGAAACCGCTGCCGAAGGCCGTGGTTTCGTACATCACTGCAATCGTCTTGAATTTTCTCTTTTTGAGATATGGCACAAGAAGCTTCGCAATCTCGGAATTGAAAGGTCCCACCCGGAAGACATAATCGGAGTGGGCCTCCGTCAACTTGTCGGTCCAGCTGTAATGGAGCATCACAGGAACTTTCATTTGTGTGGCGATTTTGGCTTGAGCGAGGGCTACCGAGCTGTGCCACAGGCCGACAATGGCGGAAACCTTGTCCTTGGCGATCATGCGTTTGATCGCCACGACTCCCACGGCCGGCTTTCCCTCGTCATCGGCGACGACCAGCTTGACCTTTTTCCCGAGGATGCCGCCTTTGTCATTGATTTCCTTGATGGCAAGTTTGGCGGTTTTGAGATTGATTCCTCCCGATTTGTAATCCCCTGGTGCCGACAGAGGTGTTATCAAGCCGATTTTCACAGTTCCGGCCGCCAGAGAAGGCGGGATGGAAACAACCAAGAAAAACACACTGCAAAGCACCGCAATTATCATACACCCTTTTTTCATCTGTCCCTCCTTTTGTTGTGATGAGGTTTGTGGGAAACGGGTTTGGCCTTACCTTGATCGTTGAAGCGTTCGGGTTACATCGGTCTCCTCCTTTTCATGTCGATATGGTGGTACGGTTTCAGAGTCCAAGGTAATTTTTCTTTATATGTTCATTGTTCAACAATTCCGCACTGTGGCCGCTTAGGGTGATGGAGCCGTTTTCCAGGATATACCCCCGATGGCTTATTTTGAGGGCATGAAAAATGTTTTGTTCGGTTAGAATGATCGTGAGGGAATCGCGCCGATTGATGTCATGAAGGGTCGAGAGAATGTCCTTGACGATAAGGGGAGCCAATCCTAGGGAAGGTTCATCGAGCATAAGCAATTTGGGATTCGACATGAGCCCCCTGCCGATGGCGAGCATCTGCCGCTCCCCTCCGCTGAGGGTTTCGGCCAATTGGGCCTGGCGCTCTTTGAGAATCGGAAAGATGTTGAAGACGAAATCGAGCCGTTGCTGGGTTTTGTTTCGGGCGGTCTTGGCATAGGCCCCCATCAATAGATTTTCCCGAACGTTCATTTCAGGATACAGCCAGCCCTCCTCGGGAATGAGAACGATACCCATCTCGACGATCTCGTGGGGGGCAAGGCGGTGAACAGAGGTTCCTTCGAGGATAATGTCTCCGTTTTTAGGTTTTTGAATCCCCGAAATGGTCTGTAACAGGGTGGACTTCCCCGCACCGTTGGGACCCAGGATCGATACAAACTCTCCTTGCTCAATCCGGATGCTTACGGAAAAAAGGGCCTGCAATCCCCCGTAAAAGACGTCTAAATTATGGATTTCAAAAAAACTCATCGTTGGTTTTCGTCGTAGAAAGTATATTCCTCACCTAGATATGCCTCTATGACTTGCGGATCGTTGGCGATGTTTCGTGGCGGCCCTTCAGCAATCAGGGTTCCTTGGTGAAGCACGATAATCCTATCGGCATTTTCCATGATGGCTTTCATCACGTGCTCTATCCAGAGGATGGTAAGTCCCAATTCCTCGTGGATTTTCTTGAGGAATATCATCGTCTCCTCGGTTTCCGAGGGGTTTAACCCCGCCACGCTCTCGTCCAGGAGCAGGAGTTTCGGATTCGTTGCCAAGGCTCGGCAAACCTCGAGGAGCCTCCGCTCCTGAAACGTCAATGATTTGGCGCGGAGGTCACGCTTGCTCCAAAGCCCGGCGAGTTCGAGCATCCACATGAAGTCGGGATGCCCTTTTTGCGCGCAAACCTCAAGGTTCTGCCAAACGGTCATATTGTAAAACGGTCTTGGAATCTGGAAGGTCCGTCCTATCCCCATTCGGCAAATCTGGTGTGGTTTCTTCTTGAGGAGAGACCGGTTTTTGTAACGTATATCCCCTTCCAGAGGGTGATAGATTCCCATGATACAATTGATCAACGTGGTTTTTCCCGCACCGTTTGGTCCGATGAGCCCAAGAATCTCCCCGTCCGAGATCGTAAAAGAAACCCTTTGGAAGGCGACGAGCCCTCCGAACGCCATGGTGAGGTTTTTAACTTCGATAAGGGGGGTCATGTCACCTTGCCGAAAGGCTTATGTTGAATGGGGCTTCCATCGGGTGTTGCACGCTTCGCCTCATACGGTGAAGGAGATGAAAACTCACGTGACAAGCTGCCAGGGGGAACAGCCGTCTTTCCGGCTCGAAGGCAGCACGTTTTAGTTTTTGTCCTTGAAAAAGACCTGGTTATGATTCCCATTTCTTCCGTTCCATACCCATTTTCTCCAAGAGCATTTTCTTGCTCAAATCGAGGTGGTAGCGCACCGCCTTTCGGGCGTTTTCCGTGTCGCCCTGCTTTGCCGCGTTCAGGATGGCTTCGTGTTCCAGGATGGTTTCCTGGAGCCCTTGTTCATCGGTCAGGATTTTTTGCGCGATGAGCTGTAAAACGTCGCGAACGTTTTCCATGATTTCCACGAAACGGCGATTACGGGTCAGCTTGATGAGGGTCAGATGGAAGTGCCGGTCAAAGAGGAGGAAGGTTCGGATATCCTTTTTCTTGAGCGCGGTTTTCTGATTCTTCAAGGCCTTTTCCGCCTCGGAGAAATCGCAGGAGTCGGGAGCCATTGTTATTTTTTCGATGGCTGCGAGTTCAATCGCCTTGCGTAACTCGATTATTTCCTCTAGATCCCGTTCCGTGAAGTCGTTGACCGTGATTCCCTTGCGGGGAAGGTAGGTGATCAATCCGTGGGTGGCAAGCTTGAGGAGGGCCTCGCGAACCGGTGTCCGTGAGATGCCGAGTTCCTTGGCAATGGCGATTTCGTTGTAGATTTTCCCGGGTTCGAGGTGTCCTTCCAGGATCGAATCCCGGATGACCTGAAAGGCCATCTCGGCAAGGGGAAGGGGCTGAGGAATGGGTTTGAAAATCCTTTCTTGCATAATCGTCCCTCCCTTTTTGTGGTGTGTAATATATTACATGCAATATACGATGTCAAGGGAAAATTCGTGTGGTGGCTCTTCAGGGGTTTTCACCGGTTGGCGTTAAGAAAGGCGGGAGGGGAGTCGAAGCAGGAAATAATCGGGCTTGGCGAGTATCAAGGGCAGGACTGCCGGAGGAATCGAAAGGTAGTCGGATAAAGGCCCTCAGAGGTGTGATTCAGATGAGGGCGTCACGGAGGGTCTTAAGACGGGCCGTAATTTTCTTGACTTCGCGTTGGGCCGTTTCGATGCCGATGCGCTCGAAGCGGACCTTGTCGCCGGGGCGGAGCTGGGCGAGCCGCCAGCGGTCCGGGGTGATGACCACACCGATCTTGGCGTAGCCCCCCACCGTCTGCTCCCCCATCAGGACGATGGGTTGCCCGTCGGCGGGGATTTGGATCGTTCCCGGGACGACGGCTTCGGAGACGATGCTCTTGGGTGCCGAGGGTTTGAAGGTGAGGACGGGGCCTTTCAAGCGGTAGCCCATCCGGTCCGCCTTGGCGGTGACCTCGTAGGGGGACGCGTAGAAGGTTTCGGTGTTTTCGAAGAAATCCGACTGCGGACCCGGGATGACCCGGCAGGTGATGTCGCGGGGGTAGGGTGGGATGAAGGCCTCCGGAACGGCCTTTCCGGCCGTGGCCTTTCCGTCTGCCGCCCGGAGGATGTCGCCCGCCTGGAGGGGACGGCCGTCGATGCCCCCGATGCCGCCGCGCGGGTAGGTACTTCGGCTTCCCATCATCAGGGGCACATCGATGCCTCCCTCCACGGCGAGGTAAGCACGGCAGCCGGTCTTCACGCCTTTGAAGGCAAGGAGGTCGCCTGCCGAGACCTCGACGGAGCGCCATTGGGGGAGGGGAGATCCGTCCAGGACGGGTTGCAGGTCTCCGCCGGCGATGGCGATGCGGCAGGACCGGAGAACTTCGAGCCTCGGGCCCAGGATGGTCATCTCCAACGTGGCGGCGGTATCCGGGTTTCCCACCAGGGCGTTCGCGGCCGTGTGCGCGTAGCGGTCGAGACATCCGCTGACGGGAACCCCGAAAGCCTGGTAACCATACCGGCCGAGGTCCTGGATGGTGGTAAAGGCACCGGGGAAGAGGACTTTGAAAACCTCCTTCATGGGCGGCCCTCCCTCTCGAGGCGGTGGTATTCTTCCACCGTGATGG
>CAZOBB010000083.1:0-6415 GCA_964577975.1 uncultured Thermodesulfobacteriota bacterium
TGAGCGTCCGGACCCACGACCCGGTCTATCCCAAGCCTCATTGGAAGTAGGAACCGGCGCGGCGGGGGTGAAGCCGCCCCCGCCGTGTCCGCTTAAACCGATAGGAAGAAAGCCGTGACGGGAATCCTTGTCCTGCAGTCCTTGATCAGCGGGTTGATGATCGGGGCCATCTACGGCCTCCTCGGCGTGGGGTTTTCCCTCGTGTGGGGGGCCATGAAGGTCATCAACATCGCCCACGCGGCCTTCGCCGTCCTGGGGGCCTATCTCGCCTACGCCCTCTTGAAGATGTTCGGTCTCGATCCCGTCCTGGGATTCTTCGTTATCCTTCCCTTTCTCTTTTTCGGGGGGATGGTCCTCTATCGATACCTGATCTTTCCCATGATGCGCGCCCGGGATATCGTGGTCAGCTCCATGGTGCTGACCTTCGGGTGCGCCATCATCATCGAAAATCTCATCTCCCTGATCGGGTCCCCCGACCCCCGTGTCTTTACCACCCGCTATACGGGGAAGGCCTTCTTCCTCGGGCCCTTCGCCTTTCAACTGCCTCAGACGGTGGGAGCCCTGATGGCCCTTGGGGGGATGGCGGTTCTCTACGTCTTCCTCAAGAAGACCCATACGGGAAAGGCCCTTCGCGCCTCCTGGCAGCAGCCGGAGGCCGCCCGTCTCTATGGGATCAACCTCAAGCGCATCAGCATGATCGCCTTCGGCCTGGCCGTGGCCTCGGCGGGTTTGGGAGGGATCGCCATGGGGTTCGTCTATTCCTTCGATCCCCATACCCACAATCTCTGGCTCATCTACATCTTCCTGGTGGTCATTTTGGGCGGCGTGGGGAACGTCTTGGGAACGGCCCTCGCCGGCCTTTTGATCGGGCTGCTCAACGGGTTGAGTCTGGCCTTTTTCCCTTATCAATGGGTCAACGTCATTACCTTTGGCGTCCTGATCCTGATTTTGCTGGTGAGACCGTCGGGGCTCTTTACATCGGAGGTATAGAGGAGGGGAATGAAACCGTTTCTGAAGACGCTGCTGTTTCTCTGTGTCGCGGGGGCCCTCGCCTTGCCGTGCCTTTCCCCGCCGGTCTACTTCGTCTCCCTTTTGTTCATCGTCTTCATGTACGTGGTCTTGGCGGAGAGCTGGGTCTTGATCGGGGGCTTCGCCGGTTATCTCTCCTTCGGTCACGGGGCCTTCCTCGGCATCGGGGCCTACACGACGGCCCTGCTCATGAACCATTTCCATCTGTCTCCCCTCTGGGTGCTCATTTCCGCCCTGCCCGCGGGGGCCGTGGCGGCGTGCATCGCGGCGGTCATCGGCTATCCGGCCCTGCGCCTGCGGGGGCCCTATTTCGCCCTCATCACCCTCTGCTTCGCCTTCGTGATGGAACTGGGGGTCAAGAATCTCGATTTTCTCGGAGGTCCGGAGGGACTTTGGCTCAAGGCCATGGGGATCGACGTGGGCCTGGCCCGGGGAATCTTTTTTGAGGTCATGTTTGTCCTGATGATCGTAACGGTTCTGACGGTGCGTCATATCGAATATTCCAGGTTCGGTGTGGGGTTGAAGGCCATCAAGGAAGACGAGGAGGTGGCGCAAACCCTCTGTGTGCATACCCCGCGGGTCAAGCTTTCCGCCTTTGTTCTCTCCGCCTTTTTCCCGGGAATCGCGGGGGGGCTCTACGCCTACTATCTCTCCTACATTCATCCGGAGACGGTCTTCAATATCGATATCTCCATCCTGATCGTCCTGATGGCCCTTTTCGGGGGCGGGGGAACCTACCTGGGCCCCCTCGTGGGAGCCATTTCCCTGTCTTTAATCAATGAACTCCTCTCCGCCTTCCTGAAAGCCGAGTACGCCCGGGTCATCTACGGCCTCCTCTTCGTGGTTCTCATTCTCTTTCTTCCCGAGGGGGTCATGTCTTTTTTTCGGAAGGGAAGATCCGGTGATACATAAAAGGTATCCCGGTGGTTTCCTTGGAAAAAGCGGCTATTGACAAAAGATTTTCATTGTAATAGTAAGACCCAACAGCCTTGAGGGGGAGTGGAAACAAGATGAGAGTCAATGAGATTCCCGAGGAGGGGAAAGAGGTCGTCTTGAAAGTGGACGTCAGGAAGGCAAACAAGTATTTTTCCCTCCTGAAGAATTCGGATTTCTCCGCCACGTCCGACGTGGAAGGAAAGGTCAGGGTGTGGAGCAAAGACGGGATGGTTATCGTGGAAGGGGAGGTCTCAGTGGAGTTGGACCTTACCTGTAGCCGTTGCCTCACCCATTTTAGGTATCCAATCTTTCACCATTTTCGTTCTATCTACTCTCCGTTTCAAGAGATGTGTCAAGTGGAGGATCTCGAGCTGAAACCTTATGACATGGATGTTTCCATTTATAATGGGGTGGAATTGGATTTGGAGAATGTTCTGTATGAGCAAGTATTTCTCGGCATACCGGCACAGGCATTATGTCAGCCGGATTGCAAGGGGTTGTGCCCCACCTGCGGTGCCAATCTGAATGAGGATCTTTGTCACTGCGAAACGCAACCGAGGTTTTCCCCTTTTGATGTGTTGAAAAACCTGAAATTGAAAGGATAGGATCATGCCAGTACCCAAGAGAAGAACTTCCAAAGCCCGACGGGATAAGCGCCGTTCTCATCACGCATGGAAGGGTGTTGCTCTGTCGATATGTCCTCAATGTTTGGAACCTAAATTGCCGCATCATGTTTGTCCGCATTGTGGATCATATAAAGGGAAGGAGATCATGGAGATAGAAGAAGGGTAGGTCTTCCTCCCTTTTCCATTTCCTCGTTATGAAGGTCTGCGTTGACGCAATGGGGGGCGATCATGCCCCGGAGTGGATTGTAAAGGGGGCCTTTCAGGCCTCTTTCAGCGGCGTTCCTGTTATCTTAGTCGGCGATGAGAAACGGATAAAAAGGGAAGCCAAACGGTTGGGGGGGATCCCCTCCAATGTGGAGATCGTCCATGCTTCCGAGGCCATCGGGATGGACGAGGCCCCGACCATCGCGGTTCGCAAGAAGAAGGATTCATCCCTGAGAGTCGGGTTCAAGTTGATCCGTGAGGGGAAGGCCCAGGCCATGGTCAGTGCCGGGAATTCGGGTGCGATCATGGCGGCGGCGATCATGACGCTTCGCAGGATCCCGGGGGTGGATCGACCGGCCATCGCTACGCTGATCCCTACCTTCAAGGGGCACATGGTCTTGTTGGATATTGGGGCCAACGTGGATTGCCGGCCAGACCATCTTCGTCAATTCGCCGTAGTGGGGACGGTTTTCTGCCGAACGGTTCTCCACATTCCTTTCCCCCGCGTGGCGATCCTCAGTAATGGGGAAGAAACATCGAAGGGGAATGCCCTGACGCGGGAGACCCATCATCTCCTCTCCAACTCTTTCCTCAACTATATCGGTTACGTGGAAGGCCGGGACATTTTTAGTGGTGACGTGGATGTGGTGATTTGTGACGGCTTTGTGGGAAACATAGTCCTCAAACTTACTGAGGGGTTGAGCAGCGCTATCTTTGGGTTTATGAAAAATGCCATGAAGGGGAGTTTTTCGGCAAAAATAGGGTATCTTTTTATACGGGGCTCCCTTCGAAACTTGCTTCAGTCGTTTGACTATTCGGAGTACGGAGGAGCCCCTTTGTTGGGAGTTGATGGTGTTTGTCTTATTGCTCATGGAAGCTCTCCCCCAAAGGCGATCAAAAACGCGGTCTTTCATGCCCATGAATTGGCGACCCAGAATCTCGTGGAGAGGATGAGAAGGAACATTCAGAAGCTAAACATGAATGGAAAAACAGAAAAGAATGGTAGGCGGGATCGGACCCCTGAGGAGAGATAATTCTTTTTGCCCATGATCTTTAATACGATTGAATACGAATGCAAATGAAAACCTTTACCGTTTGCGCTTATTGTGATACTCCATTAAAACCAGAGAAATGATAAGAGGAGGGAAGTGTGGCACTCGATTATTTTTTAACGGATGAACAGAAAATGATTCGAGATCTAGCCCGGAGAATCGCTGTTGAAAAGGTTCTCCCAGTGCGGGCGGAGCTGGATGAAAAAGAGGAATTCCCTTGGGAGTTGATGAAAATTTGCGCCGATGCGGGTTTATTCGGGGTATGCCTCCCGGAGGAGTATGGTGGTCTGGGTGGCGGTGTTTTCGAGCAGTGTATCGCCGTGGAGGAACTGAGCTGGGCCTGTATCGGAGTCTCCGTCAGTTATGCGGGGAGTGGCCTGGGGGCCTATCCCATCCTTCTCTACGGGAATGAGGAACAGAAGAAGAAATATCTCCCCCAGATCGGAAGCGGAAAACGTCTGGCGGCTTTCGCCGTCACGGAGCCGGGGGCGGGGAGTGACATCACGAACCTCAGTACCACGGCCACAAAGGACGGGGATTATTATATCCTCAACGGGACGAAACAGTGGATCACCAACGGGGGAGAGGCGGAGATCTATTCCGTTTTCGCCATGACGGACAAATCGAGGGGGCCCCGAGGCTGCACCGGTTTCATCGTGGAGAAGGGAATGCCCGGTTTCAGCTTCGGGAAGAAGGAGAAGAAATTGGGAATCCGGGCCTCTGCGACCCGGGAGTTGATCTTCGACAACTGCCGTGTCCCGAAAGAGAACGTGATCGGGAAGGAAGGGCAAGGCTTTTTCGTGATCTTGAAGACCTTCGATCACTCCCGTCCCGGTATCGGGGCGCAGGGCGTGGGTTTGGCGCAGGGGGCCCTCGATTATGCCGTTGCCTACACCCGCGAGAGGGAGCAGTTCGGCCGGCATATTTCGTCTTTTCAGGTCATTCAGCACATGCTGGCGGATATGGCCATTCAGATAGAGGCGGCCCGTGCCCTGGTCTATGCCGTGGCCCGGCATATCGACAGTAAGCCGAAGGAGATTTCTCAATACGCCGCCATGGCCAAGACCTTTGCCAGCGACATGGCCATGCGGGTCACGACGGATGCCGTTCAGGTCCTTGGGGGCTATGGCTACATGAAGGATTACCCGTTGGAAAAGATGATGCGGGATGCCAAGATCCTCCAGATCTATGAGGGAACCAATCAGATTCAGCGGAACGAGATTGCGGCCGCCCTCATAAAGGAAGCGGCACGGAAAAAGAAGAAAAAGGTGGCATAAGAGGAGGAACGATGACGCACTGGGCGTTTGTTTTTCCAGGACAAGGGGCCCAACAGGTGGGCATGGGAAAGAGTTTGGTTGAGAATAGCTCGATTGCCAAAGAGGTATTCCAAGAAGCGAGCGACGCCCTCTCGCTGGACATGGAAAAACTCTGTTTCGAGGGACCGGAAGAAACCCTCCGGCTCACGGAGAACACGCAACCCGCGATCCTGACCGTGAGCATCGCCGCCTACCGGGTCTTTGCCGAGGAGGTCGGGTTGACGCCTTCTTATCTCGCCGGCCACAGCCTGGGAGAGTATGCCGCGTTGGTCGCGTCGGGTGTTTTTGCCTTTCGGGACGCCGTCTACGCGGTGAAGCAGCGCGGAAAATTCATGCAAGAGGCCGTCCCCGTGGGTGAGGGCGCCATGGCGGCGGTCCTGGGGCTTCCCCGTGAGAAGGTGTCGGAGATCTGCGAACAGGCCGCCCAGGGCGACGTGGTGGATCCGGCCAATTACAACAGCCCCGGCCAGGTGGTCATCTCCGGTCACAAGGACGCCGTGGAACGCGCGGGTGCTTTGGCGAAAGAGGCGGGCGCCAAGAAGGTGATCCCCCTTTCCGTGAGCGCTCCTTTTCATTCCGCCCTGATGAAGCAGGCGGGGGAACGCCTCAAAGGGGTGCTGGAAGGGTTCGAGGTCGGGAAGATGACGGTCCCCGTGATCGCCAACGTAACGGGAAAACCCTACGAGTCCGAGGATGAGGTCATCCCCATGCTGGTGAAGCAGGTCAGCTCTCCCGTCTACTGGGAGCAAACCATGGAAACCATGCGTGATCTGGGCGTGGATCGGGTCATTGAACTGGGGCCCGGAAAGGTCCTCTCGGGGCTTTTCAAGCGGTTCGACAAGGCGTTTGCCCCGGTTTCGATTCAGACCTATGAGGATATTGTGAAATTCAAGGAGTCCTACGAGGGATGAACGTCGATCTGAAAGGACAAGTGGCTGTCGTCACGGGGGGGAGCCGGGGGATCGGCCGCGGTATCGCGGAGGTTCTCGCCCGTAACGGGGCGACGTGTGTCGTGACGGGGAGGAACGAGCAGCGACTGAGGGAGGTGGAGGCAGCCTTGCAGGCGGTCGAGCCGACGTGCCGCGCCGCCGTGCTCCACGTGGAGAAGCTGGAGGAGGTGGAGGCGTTCGCCAAGGGACTCTATGGAGATCTGGGCAGGATTGACATCCTCGTCAACAACGCGGGGATCACGGACGATCAGCTTCTGCTTCGAATGAAGGAAGAGCAGTGGGATCGAGTTCTCGAAACGAAC
>CAZOBB010000084.1:0-7893 GCA_964577975.1 uncultured Thermodesulfobacteriota bacterium
AGGGGGAACTCGTTTGTACGAGGCCCTTCCCCTCCATGCCGCTGTATTTCTGGAACGACCCGAATGGGGAGAAGTATCGCAACGCCTATTTTACCGTCTATCCCAATATCTGGCATCACGGGGACTACGCGGAGATAAAGAGCGATACCGGCGGGATGATCATCTACGGACGTTCGGACGCCACCTTGAACCCCGGCGGGGTGCGGATCGGAACCGCGGAGATCTACCGGCAGGTGGAAACCATCGACGAGATCCTCGACAGCCTCGTGGTGGGGCAGAACTGGGACAACGATGTCCGCGTCATTCTGTTCGTCAAACTTCGTGAGGGCATAGAGCTGACCGAGGAGTTGAAGAAGAAGATCAAGAAGACGATCCGGGAAAACGCCACGCCCCGTCACGTGCCGGCCAAGATCATCGCCGTGGACGACATCCCCTACACCATCAGCGGGAAGAAGGTGGAGCTGGCGGTGAAGAAGGTGATCCACGGGGAACCGGTGGTGAATCGGGACGCCTTGGCCAATCCGGAATCGCTGGATCTTTACAAGGACCTCAAGGAGCTTCAGGAATAGAGACTGCCGTGGCACTGCCGCAATCGAGCGCCCCTTTGATCTTTCTGAAAAGGGGCGTTTTTTCTATTCGCGTTATATCGAAAAGGTGCGAAGGACACACGCAGTCGGTGCATCCAAACCCCTCCAGAAAAGTAACGTGAGGCGTTTTCAGAAAAACTTCCGCCACCTCGCATTCTTGACGTTTCGGCGAGGGGAAAAGCCAAACATCCGTCAACCGGAACGCCGTGACCAACACGTCGATATGCCAATGCGGCCTCCGAATGGGCTTGAGATAACGTTGAATTCGCTTCGATAAGCCTCCCATGGCAGAGCCCACGTAGGCGTAGGTCCCCGGTGAAAACACGAAGGTTCCCAGTCGCCCTACGGCAAGTGATTGCGGACAGGTATTGTTCAACACTAAGACGTAACAGCCAGGCAGATTCAAAATCTTCGCGCACTTGTGAAAGGGAGGAAGGTTCATATTCCCGCCGCGTCCTCCCAGAAAGGGGCTAACCGCGTCTTCAGGAAAAGATGGAAAGCTTTTTGTTTACCCTTTTCTCTTGAAGATATTGAAGATCGACCATCCAGGCTTTTTAACCTCTTTTCCCGCGAGGAGAAAGGTCGAACCAATCGCCTTATTCCCAACATAAAACGTGGCTTCCGCCACTTGTTCGTGAAGCTTGATGGGAGGAGACGCCTTCAAGTACTTCACCTTCTTCTTAATCTTCTTCCCAATCTCCACCACGACATCAATGGTTTTCGTGGCCATGAGAGGAAGCTTCACCGTTTTCTCCGAACCCACTTTGACCTCAATGCTCTCAAAAGGCTTCCCCGCCTCCGCCAGTCGAATCCGACGAAAATTCCGAAAGGCATATTCCATCAGCTCCATGATCTTTTTATCGCGGAGTTTGGCCTTGGATGCCCCAAAAAGGCTCACAATGTAGCGCTGATCCCCCCGTTTGGCCGTCGCCACGAGGTTATAACCCGCGCGATGATAATAACCGGTTTTCAGCCCATCCATTCCTCGAAACCGGCCCAGGAGGTGATTGTGACTTCGCATGATAAAGGTGTTGTTCCGAAAGCCTCGGACTTTGACGGAGGTATACCTCAATATTTCAGGATGTTTCAAAAGAAGATACCGGGCGAGCAAGGCCATGTCCCGAGGCGTGGTGATATCGTGCACGTTTGGCTTGACATAGAGCCCGCTCACACTGACGAAATGGGTATTCCGCATACCCAGTTCCTTTGCCTTCCGATTCATGAGATCGACGAAGGCATCCGTCGTACCAGCCAAATGTTCCGCCACGGCCACACACGCATCGTTGGCGGATTGAATGATGATGGCATAGAGAAGATCATTCAAGGAGAATTGCTCCCCCTCCTTCAAATAGACTTGGCTTCCTCCCATCTTTGCCGCCTTGCGGGAGGTCGTGACGATTTCACTGAGCTTCGCCTTCCCCTGTTTGATAAAGTCGAAGGTCACCGCAACAAGCATAAGCTTGGTAACGGAGGCAGGCTCCACCTTGACATCAGGATGATCCGCCTTGATGATCGTCCCCGTAAAAGGTTCCATTACCACATAACCTTTGTAAGGAATCAGCGGTTTGGCTTTTGTTTTTTTATGTTTTCCCGAATGATGATACCTTTTCGCCACCGCAGGATGCGGGGACAGAATCATTCCCGCCAAAAAGAGAACGCCTAACAAATTCGTCAAAGCCTTCAATCCACGATTTTTCATGAGTCTCCCATCACCGTTTCAACCTGTTTTTGAGCCGTCTTGCCAGAAAAAAGGCTCCCCTCCGGTCATGAAAAGACCATAAGGTTATAATGCGTTGTTTCCTATCAAACTTTAAGAGATGAGTCAAGAAAGAGCCGTAAGAAAAGGACTTTCTTGACAATTCCTTAGAGACGGGTTAGGTTCGTGTCAAAGAAGGGGAGGGTTTCTCCTTTAAACAAAGGCACAAAGGAATCGAACAAGGTTGACGTGAATAGATGGGTTAAAACACAAACAAAGGTTTAATCCGAAGGGGAAAATGTGGGTATAACCGCCGGGACTCGCCGGGAAGATTCGCGGGACGGAGGAACCGATGAAGCGATTCCTTAACGCCTTAGGCATGTATGTAATCCAAGCCGTCTCCGAAATGGGACGAATGATGCTCCTTTTCATTGACAGCCTACTGTGGATCGTCAGACCTCCCTACCGCCCTTTTCTGATCATAAAACAGATGGAGTTCGTCGGCGTCAAATCGACCCTGGTCGTCATCATCACGGGGCTTTTCACGGGAGGGGTTCTTGCACTTCAAACCTACTACGGCTTCAAGATGTTCAGTGCGGAGAGCTTGGTCGGGGCGACGGTGGGGTTGAGCATGACTCGGGAGCTGGGTCCCGTGCTGACCAGCCTCATGGTAACCGGACGAGCCGGCTCGGCCATGGCCGCTGAGATCGGCACGATGCGTGTGACGGAGCAGATCGATGCCTTATCGGTTCTCGCGGTGAATCCCGTGGAATACCTGATCGTCCCCCGGGTCGTGGCGGGTGTCATCATGCTGCCTGTTCTTACCGCCATCTCGGATTTCCTCGGGATCATCGGAGGATATTTCGTCGGGGTCAATCTCCTGGGGATCAGCTCGGGAGCGTATATCAACAAGTTGATCCAATACGTCGACCTCAGCGATCTATACAACGGCTTAATAAAAGCAGCCTGTTTTGGCCTCATCCTTTCCTTCGTCGGGTGCTACAAGGGGTTCTACACCACCGGGGGAGCGGAGGGCGTAGGACGATCGACAACACAGGCCGTGGTCATGGCCTCCGCCATGATTCTCATCGCGGACTACTTTCTGACGGCATTGATGTTTTAGAGGAACACAACAATGATCCGGATTGTCAACCTGGAAAAGACGTTTGGCCAGCAGAAAGTGCTCGATTGCTTAAACCTCCATATCGAAGAGGGAAAAATCACCGTTATCATCGGCCGTAGCGGAGAAGGAAAGAGTGTCCTTCTAAAACATATCATTGGCCTTATTCAGCCGGATGGGGGTGAAATTTGGGTCGACGACAAGGAAATCACACATTTAAATTCCCGGGAACTAAACAATGTCCGCAAAAAATTTGGCATGCTTTTTCAGGAAGCGGCTCTCTTTGACTCGATGACCGTGGGAGAGAATGTGGCCTTTCCTCTCCGTGAGCACACGAAAAAAAAGGAAAAAGAGATAGAAGACCTCGTGGCAAACCTTTTGAAAGAAGTGGGGTTGGAGGGAACAGAGGCCAAGACACCATCCCAACTTTCCGGAGGCATGCGAAAGCGGGTGGGCCTTGCAAGGGCCTTGGCTCTGAACCCCGAGATCGTTCTTTTCGATGAGCCCACGACGGGGCTCGACCCGATCATGACGGAAGCCATCGCTGAGCTGATTCTGGAAACCCGCGAGAAATTCGGGATTACGGCGGTGGTGATAAGCCATGATCTCCCCCTCACATTCAAGATTGCCGATGAGATTGCCATGTTATATGAGGGAAAAATCATTGAAAAGTCACCCCCTGAAAAATTTGCGAACTCCGAAAAAGAAGTCATCCAAAGATTCCTGAATGCACAAAAGCTTTCCATACCTACGGGAGACGGGAGGAAAAAAGAATGAAAAAAGAAAGAATCGCTTTGGAAGCCAAGGTTGGCCTTTTCGTCCTTTTGGGACTTGTCGTTCTTTTCTATATGTCCTTCCGCATCGGAGAAATGGGAACAAAGTTGAAAGGTGGATATCCGGTTACCACAGTTTTTGATTCGGTCACAGGTTTAACGCCGGGCGCCGATGTGGACATCGCCGGCGTTCAGGTGGGAAAGGTTTCCGCAATCACCCTCAAAGGAGATAAAGCCGAAGTCAAAATGATTATTAAGAAAGGAATCCAACTGGGACAGGATGCCGTAGCCAGGATTCGAACCCATGGACTTATGGGAGATAAGTTCGTATCAATCCTCCCCGGGGATCCAACGAAAGGCACCATCCCCCCTGGCGGAAAAATCGCCAAAACGGTTCCCATCGTGGACATCGACCAGCTGTTGAGCAACTTGGGAGACGTGGCCAAGGATCTAAAGTCGGTGATGGGAACATTCCAACGGGTACTTGGAGGTGAGAAGGGCGAAAAATCGGTCCAGAACATCATCACAAATTTCGAGGAGTTCAGCGCCAACATCAATAAGTTGGTCAAGGACAACAGTGATCGTATAACGGCAATCGTCAAAAATTTCGAGCAGTTCTCCAGCGAACTCGCCAAAATAGACAAAAAGGCGAACGCACTTCTGGACAATCTGGTAACCGTGTCCCAGAACCTGAAAAAGGGAAAGGGAACGATCGGAAAACTCCTCGTAAGCGACGAACTGTATGATAAACTGAAAGAAGCGGTGGAAGGTTTCCACCAGATGTCCGTGAAGCTTAATTCCAATGAGGGGACCCTTGGAAAACTCATCAACGACCCCACGCTGTATGACGACGCCAAGAAGACACTCACCAACCTGAAAGAGATTACGGCGAAGATCAATTCAGGAAAAGGCACCCTCGGGAAACTCGTGAACGACGAGACGCTCTACGCCGAGGCGGAAAAGACGTTAAGAAAGGTACAGATCGGGATGGAGGGATTGGACGAACAAACACCCATTATGGTCTTATCCTCCATTTTCAGCCTGTTTTTCTAGTGCGTGACGGCTGAAAGCAACTTCTTAAAGAAAGGAAACGGTCCTGTCGTGAAACGCGGGGCATTCCAGTCCCACCCGTTTATAACGAAATGTGTTTTCTTTTGTCTTTTTTTTCTCCTCGCCGGGGTATTTTCTTTTGCGTGGGGAGCAGAAGAAACCAGACCTCTCATCTCAAAAGTCGGTTTCAGCCCCCTGTTCGGCTTTGTCACCGTTCGTGATCCCTCCTTCCAAGAAATCCAGGCCATCGGACCCTTCTTCTTTCACGAACACTGGGATAAGGAAGAAATCTTCGGTATTCGCCCCATCTTTTCCAAGAAGGTAGAAAAAGACAAAGGAAATACGAGATGGGATTTCCTTTATCCCTTATCTCGCTTCCAGAAAGGGGAAAAAGACCAGAATTTCTTCGTTCTTTTCTACCGCTCTGATACCTACAAAAAAAGCGAAGAAGAACGATTCTACTTCTTTCCCGTTTTTTGGGGCAAAACGGCTTCGGGCAAAACGTATGGAGGTGTCTTCCCGTTTTACGGCCACCTCATCGACCGCTTCGAAAAACAGGACATCCGGTTTTTCCTTTGGCCCCTCTATGCTCGCTCCGAGAGAGATGGCCTCGTCAAAACAAGTCTGCTGTGGCCCTTCTTCACAAACTATTCAGGAGAAAAGGGAGAAGGTTTCCGCTTTTGGCCTCTATTCGGACACATCAAAAAAAAGGGATACTACGAGAAAAATTTCATTCTATGGCCTTTCTTTTACAAAACCACCTTGGATCTCGACAAAGGGACACCCATTTACACCCGTGCCTTCTTTCCTTTCTACATCCGGCGGGATCGTCCCCCCCACTATCGTGAAACGGACGTCCTATGGCCCGTTTTCCGGCATGTGGAAAACGACGAATTCCACCGAACGCGCGACGAAGCGTGGCCCGTGTTCGCGAAAGCGCACAGCGATTACGAAGATTGGTTTCGGGTCTTTCCATTTTATGTTCACCGCACGACCCCAAACTACGAAAAGAGAACAATATTATGGCCACTGCTCCGAAGAAAGCATTACTGGGAAGGAGACACGGAAGTTGAATACAACGAGTTTTTGGTTTGGAGCCGTTTCCGTCACGAACGGGAACCCGGTACCCCCTGGGTCATCAAACGACAAAACCTGTGGCCCATCTTTTGTGACGCTCGTCTTCGGGATGGACGTTCGTGGGCCTTTCCGGATCCAATCCCGCTGACCTATGAAGGATACAGGAGGAACTGGCGTCCCTTATGGACCGTATACGGAGGATACAACCGGAAGGGGATTCGCCGATATCAGCTCTTGTGGGGATTGGTTGACCACATCAAAACGGCCAATGCCTCTCTTACGGATATAGCGGGACTGGTGCAATGGGAAAACGAAGGAAACAACGTGACGCGGTTTTCGCTCTTGCAAGGCCTCATAAAATATGAGAACATGCGCGGAAACGCGAGCGTGAGATTCTTCTATCTACCTTGGCGTTTACGGTGGAAGGCCGATGGAAACTGGGACTGGTGGGAGGAGGAATCATGGTGGACTCTGAGATAAAGCGCATTTTTCTTAAGGGAACAGGATCATATCTGCCCAACGACGTGATCACCAACAATGACATCGCCGAATGGATCCATACGAGCGATGAGTGGATTTTCACTCGAACTGGAATCAAAGAACGCCGAAAGGCCCTACCGGATCAAGCCGCCTCCGACTTGGCCTACGAAGCTTCCCTAAAGGCTTTAGAAGCCGCGGAGATCTCCGCCAACGACCTTGATTTGATCATCCTCGCCACCATCACGCCAGACACCCATTGCCCTTCGGGCGCCAACTGGCTCGAGGCGAAGCTAGGAGCGGAAAAGGCCGTTTCCTTCGACGTAACGGCTGCGTGTTCCGGATTTATTTTTGCCCTTGCCGTCGCGGAGAAATTCATGAAGGCCGATGGCCTCCGTTATGTCCTGGTGGCTGCTTCTGAAGTCATGACAAGGGTTCAAGACTGGACGGACCGAAAGAATTGTATCCTTTGGGGAGACGGCGCAGGGGCGGCCGTCCTGACCACGGAGGGGGAGGGACACGAAATTCTCGCCACTTATCTTCACACCGATGGAGAAGGCGGAAAAACTCTTTTGATGCCAGGTGGAGGATCGGCCACAACCCCCATTACCCACGAGTCGGTGGATGCCAAAAAGCACACCTTGAAGATGATCAAGGCGAACGAATCCTTTCGGGTTGCCGTCAGCCGTTTCGCGGAGGCGTGCGAAGAAGCGGTTTCCTCCCATGGAATCTCTCTTAACGACGTGAAACTAATTGTTCCCCATCAGGCGAACCTCCGGATCATCCAGGCCTTCGCGAAGAAGTTGGGATTTCCCATGGAGAAGGTCTTTGTCAATATCGAAAGATACGGGAACATCTCATCCGCCACGGTCCCTATTGCGCTGGATGAAGCCGTCCGGTCGGGTAGGCTTTCCACCGGTGACTGGGTTATCTTAGTCGCCTTCGGCGGGGGATTGACGTGGGGGAGTACCCTCATCCGGTGGTGATGTAGATCTCCGCCATGTACACAAACTTTTTCCAACTCAAAGAAGAACCTTTCCAGGTTACTCCCAATCCTAAATTCCTTTTCCTCAGCAATGTCCATAAAGAGGCGATCCAGAAGCTCGTAGACGG
>CAZOBB010000085.1:0-4617 GCA_964577975.1 uncultured Thermodesulfobacteriota bacterium
CCCTCCTTTACGTTCTTCTCCACAAGATCTTTCAATCCCGGTTCATAGATGGGGATTTCCCCCCGTTGCAGCATCTCGATCTTTTCCGTGACCTTGTCCACGCAGGTGACTTTCATACCGAACTCGGCCAGTCCGCACCCCGTAACCAGCCCCACATATCCCGTTCCGATCATACAGATTCTCATAGTCCTTTAACCTTCCCTTCTCCTCTTGCACGTGTTCCTTCTGTCCATCGCCAAACCGGTTTCACCACACCCTTTCATCCTTTGCTTTTTAACAGGAATGAAAAACACGCCAGGATAACGTGTATCCGTCTTATCTCAAAGGGATCAACCCTATTTGAGTCCCACTCTCCCCAGCCCTTCCAGCGTTAGCATGACACGAAATTGCGTTTCGCTAGGAATCGTTCCATCTTCGGACCGCTTGATGTCGTGGATCTGAAAATCTATCCGCCAACACTGAGGATGATAAACCAACCCATAGGTACTCTCGATGAAATTGTCTCGCTCGAAATCGTATTTCGTGGCATAGGCAAGATGAAGGGTATCCGTCAATCTCAGCCACGCGTTGAGATCCAGTTGTTTGACACTGTCCCCTCCGCTGAGGGATTTATTATAATTGTAATTGACGGCCAAACTATCTCCCCTTTTGTCATGCACCCTTAACGTCTCATACAACCTCGTAAAATCTCCTCTCACGTGGTCGAACGTCGTACTCGTCTTTGAATAAATATATTTGTTGGGCCAAAGGTCCAATTGGGCGGAGATCGTCGAAAATTCGTGTTTATCCGCCTCAAAGTCATAGGCCTGATAAATCTTAAAACGCATAACGTCACGATAGGTAGCCCCTCCACCCTTCGATGACGCCATCTTCTTCTCAATCAAGAAACTCGTGAGACCATACTTTACCACGCTCTTCTTTTCGATTGGACTCAACCAATAAAGATCGTCCTGGTCGATATCGGGGATATACTCATAGGTAATTTCCGGTTCGATCGTGTGCTTATACGCCTTGTTGGTCCCAACGTTGAAGATACGCTGAACAACCGTGTAGGCATTGATCCTGAAATCCGGGATACTTCTGGATTCGAAATCATCCTCGTCCCCCGGATTCACGTTGGACGGCCAAATCATCGTCTCCCTGAAACCTGCCTGTGGTTTGATCTGCAAAACCTTGAAAAGTTCAAAAGGATAGGAAACATTGGGGTAAAGATCCACATACTGAAGCCTTTCCGCTTCTTTCTTGTAGTAATAGGCGTAGGTACTATCAAAAGTATAATTCAGAGGGGTGTTAAAAATAGGTTGCTCTGCCGCACTAAAACGAAGATAGGGATAGCGTTGGGTCGTATAGTCATTATTCTTCTTCGTCAAATCATCGTAATATGAGAACTCACCATTGAAGCTGTATTTTTCCCAATTTTTCCCAAACGTCACCTTCGATTTCAACAACTGTTCCCGGCGGGCATCCGTCGCCGATTTTCCAGGAATGTCATCGCTAAAATCGATAAGATAGTCATTGTCACTGATTTTGTTGATGTCCGCTTTTGCGTAAAAACCATTTTTCAACACTTCATCGTGACGAAAAACAACCGCCCAACGATCGTCATCATATTTGTCATCGTCAATATAATAAAGATTCAACCTCCCCTTACTATTCGTCGTCCTGGCATAGCGAAATTCTAATCCATGCTTAAACCCCCTCTCTTCGTAATAAGTCTCTGTAAGAGTGGCATCCATATCTTCAGAAATCGCCCAAAAGAAGGACTCCCCTATCATAAATCCATCCTTACTCGAGCCACCCAACAACGGAAAAAGAAAACCCGATTGCCTTTTTCGTTTCGTTGGATAAATCAAATAAGGAGTATAAAGAACTGGCACCCCCCCCGCATAGAATTTCAACCCCCTAGCCACCGCGTATCCCTCGACCGTCACGTCCATCCGATCCGCCTTGAACTGCCAGGCTGGCTTTTCTCCATTACACGTAGTAAACGTTCCGTTATAAACACGGTATCTTTCAGGCCCCAAACGGTCCGCCCGCTCCGCCGTAATCCGATAATTCCCCTTCTTCGTCTTCAAGGTTCCGTTATAAATGGTTCCCAACCGTGTCATCAAGTTCAGCCGCATGTGCGTACACGTCAGCACGTCACTCCCATCCGTAAACCTCACGTGTCCCGTCGCATCGGCGTCTTTCGTTGTATTGTTGAACACAACCCTATCTGCGGTCAGCACACTACCCCTCCCCGTGATGACCACATTCCCTTGAGCCGTAAAGGTATCCTTCTCTTTGTTGTAGGTAAGCTTATCCGCCTTTATCTTGATAGGACCTTTCCCTTTACCGGAAGGCGGGGTCAATGAATAGGAAATCGTAGCTGAAAAAACAACCAAACAAACACTGAGGATTCCTATAATCCAATACCGGATTCTATTTACCACCCCACACCTCCCTCGTCTGTCTGTTCAATGTCTGCTTTTTATCATTATTGAGCCTAAAAAATCAAGGCGGTTTGAGGTCACCCAAACCGCCCTCATCTCATACAATCCCTTCCTCGTGAAATCTCTCTATATCTTTGCCAGAAAAGCCAAGTTCCTTGAGAACCTCATCCGTATCTTCTCCTTTTAAAGGAGGCGCTTTCCGAATCGATCCAGGTGTCCGGCTGAGCTTCGTCGGAATCCCGATGGTCTTGATCTTCCCACAATGGGGGTGGTCGATCTCCTCCAGCATCTTGAGATGGAGGACCTGCTCGTTCTCAAAGACCTCTTTGATATTCAAGATGGGGCCGCAGGCGACACCGGCGTCATTTAAGATATCGATCCATTCCTCGCTGGTCTTTTCTTTCAGCTTTTCATTCAAGATGGCCGAGAGGGCCGGCCGATTGAGCACCCTGTCCTTGACGGTCAGGAACCTCGGATCCTCGATCAGCTCGTCGAGGCCGAGCGTCTTACACAGGCGTTCCCACATCCCCTGATTTCCCGCCGCGATATTGATATGGCCGTCCTTCGTGGTGAAGGTTCCATAGGGTGACATCATGGCGTGATCGTTCCCGTTTCGTTCCGGAACCTGCCCGGTTCCAAAATACTTCGCGGCCTGGAATCCAAGAACCGCCACAAGACCCTCGAGGAGGGAGGTAGAAACATATTGTCCCTTTCCGGACCGGTTCCGCTCAATCAGGGCGAGGAGAATCCCATACATGGCAAAGATCCCCCCGAGGGAATCCCCGATGGCCACCCCCACGCGCGTGGGCCCCGTATCCGGATAGCCAGTCACACTCATCAGTCCCGACATCCCCTGGGCGATGGGATCGAACCCGGGACGATACGCCAGCGGGCCATCCTGTCCGAAACCGGAGATGCTGCAGTAGATCAGACGCGGGTTGTCGGCGCTGAGGGATTCATAGTCCACCCCGAGCTTATACTTGACGTTCGGGCGGAAGCTCTCCACGACGATATCCGCCTCCTGGGCAAGCCGTTTCAGGATGTCGAGCCCTTCCTTGGACCTCAAGTTGAGGGTCATGCTTCGCTTGTTCCGGTTCACCAAAAGGAAATAGGCGCTCTCTCCTTTAATAAAGGGAGGGCCGAAATCCCGCAACATATCCCCCCGTCCTGGCGGCTCAATCTTTAACACCTCTGCCCCCATATCCGCAAGCAACATGGTACAAAATGGGCCGGCCATTGCCGCCGTCATATCGACGACCTTTATTCCTTTCAACGGTTCGTCCATAAAAACCTCCTTCGTTTTGCCTTTTTTTACTTCATTTCCTAGATAACAATCAAGGGATTTCTCTTTTGATCACCCTTTTTGCGCCGCGATACTTGAAAATAAAAATTGACAAGATGATGAGACTCAACATTGTTAATGCGGATCCCAAAAAAAAACCTATCCGCTTCAGCTCGAACGAATATATGGTAAAAAAGCTCTGCCCAACACAGAGACGTACAAAGGCAAACATATCCACGTTCTTCGAGCTCTTGTTTTTGATGATCGTAAAAGTCTGCGATAAATAGGAAGAAGTAAAAAGGATTAAATAAACAAGCAAAACGAGGACCTCAAAGGTCGACCAACGCCACATCCAGCTATTCCTCCGTTGGCAATTCCCTCATTGATTTTACCTCGAGGGTCTTCTCAATGGCAGTCATCCACTGTTGCGGGTAGGGAACCCGGAAAGCCACGCTGTCCGGCTCCCCCCGGCGGTTGACAAAATCAATCTTCATCACATACTGATACAGCTTTTTCCCCCTATGCTCTTTCCCGACATAGACGGATCGAACGGCCTCCTTCGGTATCCTGAACTCCTTTCCTAAAAAGCGGGTACGAAAAATAAAACCAGATTTCAGCAACAAAAGGAGTCCTGTATAATCTCTGAAACGGCCAGTGTCTGACTCACACCCGTAAAAGGTCACACCGAAACTCATGACGATAACCTCCCCCGGCTTGAAACGCCGGGAGATCCATCGCTTATCCCGCCATTGCCACAGGGCTATCCCGCCCATCAAGGCAAAGAAGACAAGGGCGAGCCATATCCATTCCTGTGATTGTAGATAATGTATCTTACTCCTCCCTGGGTATCGATGAAAGTTCCAGCACCAACCGCTTCTTGGTCATTTTAAAACGATACCCCCT
>CAZOBB010000086.1:0-5380 GCA_964577975.1 uncultured Thermodesulfobacteriota bacterium
GAAGGGGGATTGACGCTTGATCTTCATGATCTTCCGGCGGTCCTTCTTCGTGGGGCGTCCCCCCTGCTGGTATTTCGTGGTTCGCGCGGCCATGCGGATCGCCTGGATCCGCAGGTTTTCCGCCTCTTCCTCCGGGCTCAAAGGCAACTCCTTGTAGAAGACCACGGGGGCCAGCTTGGCCGAGACCGACTTCTTCGTGGTGTCGAGGGCCTGGACCTTCTTGATCCCGTGCGGGTAGCGGATGGTGATGACGTCCCCGTCTTTGACGGGGCGGTCCGGTCCCGCGGGACGGTCGTTGAGCGTGATTCTGCCTTTCTCGCAGGCCTCCTTCGCCGCGGAGCGCTTCTTGTAGAGGCATCCCACCTTCAGCCACTTGTCCAGTCGCATGGGTGCATCATACCGTTCCCGTGATTTCGAGTCAATTGGGATTCATTTGTTCGAAATTATGAGGGACGTTTCCCTGAGAGATGCCAATCATTTATCCGGTTTTCCGACCCGAGGCTTTCAGATAGTTGGCCACAGACAGGTGCAGCGTCTCCGCGGCGAGAAAGGCGCAGTGTCGATCATGGTCTGGAAGGCCACCCAGGATGTCCAGGATAATTTCACCGGTTATTTCCTTGATTTCTTCCGGTGTCTTTCCGATGGCCAGCTCGGCGGCGAAGGAGCCACAAACCATGCTCGAGGCGCAGCCGTCCGTCAGAAACGAGGCCTCCTTGACCTTGCCGTCTTCGAAGCGCAGGAAGATTTCCATCGTGTCGCCGCAGGAGCCTGTGTGCCGAGCGTAGCCGTCCGTCAAGGTCATTCGCCCCATGTAGAGGGGATTCTGCCAGCGTTTGAAGACAATATCCCCATATGTTTTGCGCATCTCCTCGTTGATCTCGGCTTGTAGGTCGCTGACGAACTGATCCAGTGTGTCCATGGTATGTGATACCATCCTTCTTTTTTTCGTTATTTTACCATGTCCTAAGAAAGAAGAAAGCCTTCTTCTCTTTTTTGTGGATCTAGGGATAGGGCTTGACGAAGGGAATAAAATTGGTTATATGAAATCACGTTGCTGGGGGATCGTCTAGTGGCAGGACGACGGGTTCTGGCCCCGTTAACCGAGGTTCGAATCCTCGTCCCCCAGCCAAAAAGGTCCCATCGTCTAGCGGTTAGGATATCGCCCTCTCACGGCGAAGACAGGGGTTCGATTCCCCTTGGGACTGCCATTTTAGAAAAAACGCTTCCTTCTACCCATTGACAGGAGGGGGAAGCGGTGGTAGGGTACGCCAGATTTGGGGCTGTAGCTCAGCTGGGAGAGCACTTGTCTGGCAGACAAGGGGTCGGGAGTTCAAGTCTCCTCAGCTCCACCAAAAAAGAGAGGCCTGTGGATAGCAGGCCTTTTTCGGTTTATTCATGGGTAGATTTCTTCTTCAGAGAAGGGAAAGGTTCGAGCAATTTTTTTGTGACCTTCTGGATGTATTTCCACCGTTCCTCGGGTGATTTGAGAGATGTGAGTCTATCGGTAGCGATCCCCCGCCAAAAGATCTTTTGTGTTTCTGAATCGATGGCGTCCACCATGATTTTTCCTTCTTTGTAATTGATTTCCCGATAGATCGGAACGACGGCGGTGCCGCCTCGGTAGCGGTAAGAATGACGGGAGCCGCAATATCCATGATAGGGTACGCCGATCATCCTATAGTCCGTAACAATTTGTCGTTTATTGGTGACATTTACGTGAAAAACCACGAAAAAGTCTGCCGACCTCTTTGGAACGGGACGGTAACCTTTTGCTTCCAGCTCGTTCATTAAGGCCCGTACGAGGCGTTCCGTTGTCAGTGGGTCTTTTGATTTGTTATAAAGTACGGTAAAGGTTTTTAACTTTTTGAAATCGTAAGCGGGATTGTAGTCCGTTGATACCTTGAGGGTGGAACATCCGAAGAGCAATACGAGAAAAAGGCCAATTCCCATGAATCTTTTCGTTTGAAAGTCCATTTTTTCCCTTTTTGCATTTTTTATATCTCCTCTCTATCAAGCGTATAAGGGAAGGGTCAAGGAACGTTCTGGTGAAGGTTTTTCTCCATTATCCAACGTGATAGGATGAAGGAGATGGTGAAAGGTAAACGGGCGAAGATAAAGATTGAAAAGCTGGTGTATCGGGGGGAGGGCTTGGGATATTGGGAAGGAAAGGCCGTCTTTGTCCCTTACACCCTTCCGGGCGAGGTGGTCGTTTTTGAAATCGTTCAGGAAAAAAGGCGTTTTATACGAGGCCGGCTGGTTTCGGTGCTAGAGGCTTCGTCTGACCGGATTTCTCCCTCGTGTTCCGCATTTGGGAGGTGTGGCGGGTGCCAGTGGCAACACATAAGGTACGAGAAACAAATAGAATGGAAGCATAAGATCTTAAGAGAGATTCTTGGAAGAACGTTAGGACTTCCGGAAGATAGAGTAAATGCTCCCATTCCTTCCTATCCTTATGGGTATCGTAGTCGAGCGCGTCTGATTTGGGATGAGGGGGAGGTGGGGTTTCGCTCCTTTAAGAGCCATCGATTGGTTCCCGTGGCGCGCTGTCCTCTCCTTGTGCGGCCTTTGGAGCATCTTCAGAGCATTCTGGAAAAAAAGATAAAGAGGCTTTCTCCCTTTTCACAAACGCGCGGTGATTTGCTTTTGGAAGCGGGGGATGGGGGGCATTCCCGGGTCATTTTCAGGTTTCATACGTCTTTTGCGAAACGGGAGAACAGAAGCGAAAAGTTGCGCGAAGTCTTTGAGCGAGAGACCAAAAGTGCTGTTTGGGTAGAGGAAGCAAATGGGTCACTACCGGTATTGGTTGTGGGCGAAGACCTGTTGTTTCTTACCCCATGGGAAGGAACTTCGCTGAGATTGAGGGTGCCTCCTGGTGGTTTTTTCCAAGCAAACCTCGATCAAAACAGAAGGCTCACCGCCCTTGTCATGGAGGTAATAGAACGGTTGAGACCGACGAGGCCATTAAAGGTTCTCGATCTTTTTTGCGGGATGGGAAACTTTTCTCTCCCTGTGGCGTCTTTGGGACATGAAGTCGTGGGGGTGGAGGTGGCGGCTTCATCTATCGAGGCGGCCAAGGAAAATGCCGTCTCCAATCGTCTAGGCGCCGTGTCGTTTTTCTGCGAGAAGGCGGAAAGATATATAGAGGAGCTTTCAAAAAAAGGGGAAATCCCCTTCGATGTTCTCATTCTGGACCCTCCCCGGGTAGGGGCAAAGGCAATAGCCGAAATTCTGGCAAGATCGGATAATTCGCCCCTCCTCGTTTTGTATATCTCGTGTGATCCCATGACGCTTGCCCGTGATTTGAAGATTTTGGCACCCGTCTACGAAATCGAATCGGTCAAGGTGGTGGATATGTTTCCCCAGACATTTCATATTGAAACACTTACGGTATTGAAGAGAAAATAGCACGAAACTTCGCTTTGAGTTATTTTTCCCACACATCATCTCGAATATCCTCCGCCACCGGAAACTCCTTTCGGAGCTTCGTGACGACGGTGGGATCGAACATGCACGTGAGCAGGATCTCCTCGTCCCGGGCGTCGCAGATGATCTCGCCCCACGGGTCCACGACCATGGAGTGGCCGGGGAAGGTGTTGTCTCCCTCCTTGCCCACCCGGTTGACGGCGAGCATGACCATCTGGTTTTCGATAGCCCGGGCGATGGTGAGGGCACGGAAGTGGCCGAGACGAGGGTTGGGCCACTGGCTGGGCAGGACGGCGAAGCGGGCGTCCCGCGCCCGGTAGTGGCGGTAGAGCTCGGGGAAGCGGAGGTCGTAGCAGATGGAGAGCCCCACCTTTCCGTAGGGGGTTTCGACGAGGGCGGGACGGTCTCCCGGCGTCAGGTAGCGGTCCTCGTTCATGGGGCGGAAGCGGTGAAGCTTTGTGTAGCGTCCCGTTTCGTGTCCCGTGTCGTCCATCCAGACGAGGGTGTTTCCAACACCTCCCCCGGGCAAGGGGAGGAGGAGGGACCCGGCGATGTTCAGACGGTAGTGTCCCGCGAGGCGGGCGATTTCCGGAAGGACGTCCGCCTCGTTGACGGCGCCCCATCGCTTCGCGTGTTCCAGGTCGTAGCTGCTGCTGAAGAGCTCCGGCAGGAGGAGCCAGTCCACGCCCCGCTCGGAGGCGTCCTTCGCGGCGGCCGCGACGGTGTCCATGTTGGCTGTGAGGTCGCCTTTTTTGACGTTGAACTGGAGGAGGCCGACGGTGAGGGGGGAGACGCGTGTCATAGTCGTTTCAGCTCCACGAATTTGGGGTAGATGAGTTTCAGGCCGATCCCTTCGAAGTGGATCAGCAGCTTGGGATGGGCGTTGGAGACCTCCTTGACCTTGATGGTGCCCCGCCCGAAGGTGGGGTGGAGGACCTGCTGTCCCACCCGGTAGTCGTCTCCGTTGCCGGAGGCGGTGGGAGAGATGGGCGGCGCGGGGTCGGGGGGGGCCGTAAATCGAGGTGCGGAACGGGTCCGTTTGGGGACAAACGGCTTTGCCCGGCCCTCCGCGCGCCGGAGGGTGTCGGCCGGCAGTTCCCGCAGGAACCGGGAGGGGGGGCGGAAGGCGGCGCGGCCGTACTGGTTGCGTTCCTCGCAGTAACTCAAAAAAAGCCGCTCGCGGCTCCGGGTGATCCCTACGTAGAAGAGACGGCGTTCCTCGTCCACCTTACCCTCGTCCAGGAGGCTGCGCTCGTGGGGGAAGAGGCCCTCTTCCAGGCCGGTGATGAAGACGACGGGGAACTCCAACCCCTTGGCGCTGTGCAGGGTCATGAGGGTGACCTTGCCGGCCGCTTCGTTCAGGGTGTCGGTGTCCGTCATGAGGGAGACCAGGTCGAGGAACTCCTCCAGGGAAGGGTCGTCCGCCTCGTCCTCGTAGGCGGCCACGGCGGCGATCAGCTCCTGCACGTTTTCCACGATCGACTGAGCCTGGGGGTCGTTGCTGCCCCGGTAGGGGAGGAGGTAGCCCGACTCCGCCACGATCTTCTCGAGGAGGTCGGCGATCCGCTGGCGGCCCAGGAGGGCACGGAGGCCGGTGATCCACTCGTAGAAGGGGCGGACCTTCTTTTTCATCTTGAAGGCGGGATCCTCGGAGATCTTCCCCATGGCCTCCAGGAAGGGAAGGCCGCGGGTGACGGCGTAGGTCTTGATCTGGTCGAGGGTGACCTTACCGATCCCCCGGGAGGGCGCGGCGACGGCGCGCCGGGCGGCCATCTCGTCCCCCGGGTTGACGAGGAGCCTGAGGTAGGCGAGCAGGTCCTTGATCTCCTTCCGGTCGTAGAACTTGAAGCCCCCGAAGATCTGGTAGGGGATGCCCTGGCGGATGAGCCGTTCCTCGAAGACGCGGGACTGGGCGTTGGTCCGGTAGAAGACGGCGAAGGCGTGCCACGGGTACCCC
>CAZOBB010000087.1:0-46959 GCA_964577975.1 uncultured Thermodesulfobacteriota bacterium
AGATGGTGATGCCGGGGGACAACGTGACGATAGAGGTGAAGTTGATCACGTCGATAGCGATGGAGGAGGGGTTACGTTTTGCGATACGAGAGGGTGGACGGACGGTTGGAGCCGGCGTCATCAGTAAGGTCATTGAATAAAGAGAGGCGATAGGGGAAGGAAATGTTGAATCAAAAGATAAGGATTTGTTTGAGGGCATACGATCACAAACTGCTCGACCAATCGGTTGAAGAGATCGTGAACACCGTGAAAAAAACGGGTGCGAATGTGGCGGGGCCGATTCCGCTTCCTACGGTTATTAACCGGTATTGCGTGCTCCGTTCCCCTCATATTGATAAGAAGTCGCGGGAGCAGTTTGAAATCCGGACCCATAAGCGCATCCTGGACATTATCGATCCTTCCCAGCAAACGGTGGACGCCCTCATGAAACTTGACCTATCGGCGGGCGTGGATGTTGAGATAAAACTGTAGGCTTGGATAGCGAGCCTTTGAAGGGGTAAAATCAAATGGATGGGTTGATTGGTAGAAAATTGGGAATGACGCAGTTGTTTGATGAAAAAGGCCGGGTAATTCCCGTGACGGTTCTGGAGGTAGGGCCGTGTTATGTGGTGCAGCGGAAGCGTTCGGAGAAGGAGGGATACGACGCGGTTCAGTTGGGATTTGGGAGAAAGAAGGTAAAGAACGTGAAGAAGCCCATTCGAGGGCATCTGGCCAAGGCAGACTTCGAAGAAGGGTTTGAGGTGCTACGGGAGGTGAAAGTGCAGCCCGATGAAGATCTTCCTCCAGGATCTTCCGTGACGCTTGATATCTTTGAAGTGGGAGAGTACGTGGATGTGACGGGAAAAAGCAAAGGGAAGGGGTTTACGGGAGTGATGAAGCGCCATGGATTTCACGGGACTCCTGCCGCCCACGGGACGCATGAATACTTTCGTCATGGAGGCTCCATCGGTTCTTCGGCCTACCCTTCAAAGGTTTTCAAGGGAATGAAGATGCCGGGGCATGCAGGAAATGCTCGGGTGACTGTCCAGAACCTTATGGTGGTTGATATCAAGAAAGAGAGAAATCTTTTGTTGTTAAGGGGAGCGGTACCAGGCCCAAAGGGTGGGATCGTTCTGGTGAAGCGAGCCGTGAAGAAGACGAAAAAGGATTAATCATATTTTAGGTAGGGAATAGCTATGGCGACGATGGAAGTAATCGATCAGGCTGGACAGAAAGTGAGCGAGGTAACATTAAAGGAGGAAATTTTCTCGGCAGAGATCAAGCCGCATTTGATTCATGAAGTCGTGAAGATGCAGCTGGCCAATCGACGAGCGGGGACCGCGTCCACAAAGAACAGATCGGCCGTCCGGGGTGGAGGAAAAAAGCCTTGGCGCCAGAAAGGAACGGGAAGGGCGCGAGCAGGAACCATCCGGTCCCCTTTGTGGCGTGGCGGGGGTGTTGTTTTTGGCCCTATGCCGAGGGATTATAGCTATAAAGTGCCCAAAAAGGTTCGGCGAGGGGCATTGCGGTCGGCAGTGGCCTTGAAAGCGCAAGAGGGGAAATTTGTCGTCGTCGAAAAATTCGAACTGGAAGAAGCCAAGACGAAGGTATTCGCACGGATTTTGGAAGGATTATCCGTCAAAGATGGTTTGATCGTCATTGAAGAGAAAGATGAGATCCTGGAACGGGTGGCGAGAAACATCCCTTCCATCAAGGTCTTACGGTTCGAAGGGATCAATGTCTACGACATTATGCGGTACGATAAGTTAGTGATGACGCAAAAGGCGTTCGAGAAATTAGAGGGGGTACTTTCCCAATGAGCATGGAGCAATATTATCAGATAATTCACCATCCCATCATTAGTGAAAAGAGCACCGATTTGAAGGGAATGCACAATCAGCTTGTGTTCAAGGTTGCGATGGATGCCAACAAGGTGGAGATAAAAAAGGCGATAGAGGCCATTTTTGGTGTGAAGGTCTTATCGGTGAGAACCTTACGGGTTCGAGGAAAGAAAAAACGGTTGGGGCGGTATATGGGAAAGCGTCCGGACTGGAAAAAGGCAATTGTGAAGCTCCAGGAGGGAGATACGATCGACTTCTTTGAGGGAGTGTAAACGACTGAAGGAGCGCGAAGGAGACGACTCATGGGGATAAAACAGTATAAACCGACATCACCGGGGCGGCGGTTTCAAAGTGTTTCGACGTTTGAAGAGATTACGAAGACAGAACCGGAACGGTCGTTATTGAAACCCTTGAAAAAATCGGGTGGAAGGAATTCGAGGGGAAGGGTAACGGTGCGCCATCGTGGGGGTGGGGCGAAACGCCGTTATCGCGTGATCGATTTCAAGAGAGACAAGCATGGAGTGCCAGCGAAAGTGGCCAGCATTGAGTATGACCCCAATCGCTCGGCACGTATTGCGTTGCTCCACTACTTGGACGGAGAAAAACGGTATATCTTGGCTCCTTTGGGATTGAAGGTGGGGGATCAGGTTGTTTCCGGAGAAGAGGCGGACATCAAGCCGGGCAACGCCTTGCCTTTGAGTCGGATACCCTTGGGGACCTTAATTCACAACATCGAATTGAAGATTGGGAAAGGGGGCCAGATGGTCAGGAGCGCGGGAGGCTATGCACAGCTTATGGCGAAAGAAGGGAATTACGCCCAGATCCGCCTGCCATCTGGAGAGGTACGCATGGTTCATTTGCGGTGTTATGCCACTGTCGGGCAGATCGGTAATTTGGATCATGAGAATATTTCATTGGGAAAAGCGGGGCGCGCCAGGTATTTGGGGCGACGTCCGCATGTTCGAGGCGTGGCGATGAATCCAGTCGATCATCCGTTGGGTGGAGGAGAAGGAAAGAGTTCAGGGGGTCGGCATCCGGTGACACCGTGGGGAGTCCCAACCAAGGGGTATAGGACGAGAAAGAACAAGGCGACAGATAAATATATTATCCGCAGGCGTTATCAATAGGAGGGTATCAGTGAGTCGTTCAATCAAAAAGGGTCCTTTTGTTGATGAGCATCTTTTAGAGAAAGTTCAAGCTATACAGAATGAGGCGAGAAAAGGATCGAAGATCATCAAAACGTGGTCCCGAAGATCAACCATAATCCCAGAGTTTGTTGGGTTGACATTCGCGGTTCACAATGGTAAGAAGTTCATTCCTGTTTTCGTGACAGAGGAAATGGTTGGCTTCAAGCTAGGAGACTTTTCGCCCACGCGAACATTTCGGGGGCACGCAGGAGACAAGAAATCAAGGGCGAAACGATAAGACGGGGAACGGTGTGATGGAAGTTCAGTCAAAGTTGAGATTTGTGAGGATTTCACCAAGGAAGGCACGAAAAGCGGTTGACCTGATACGGGGGAAAGATGTGGAAAAGGCGCAGAATTTGTTGATGCTTTCCCCAAAGAAGTCGGCCAAGATTGTGAAGAAGGTGCTAGATTCTGCGATAGCAAACGCCAATGCCAATTATAGTATGGATATTGATAACCTTTATGTCAAACGGGCGTTTGTGGATGAAGGAGCGACGATGAAACGTTATATGCCTCGTGCCATGGGAAGAGCGACCCAAATTTTGAAAAGAACGAGTCATATCACGATCGTGCTTGACGAGAAAAGTTTATAAACGAAGGAGGCTGTTTTGGGGCAGAAGGTTCATCCCTTGGGGTTTAGACTGGGGGTCATCCGTACGTGGGATGCCAAATGGTATGCGGATAAGGATTATGGAGAGCTTTTGTATGAAGACCTTCAGTTGAGAAAGTATCTGAAGAAGCGGCTCTACAACGCTGGGATTTCGAGGATAGAGATTCGGCGTGCGGTGGATCGGAACAAAAAGGCGACGATTGATATCTATGCGGCCCGTCCCGGGATAATTATCGGAAAGAAAGGGGCGGACGTTGAGAATTTGCGTAAGACCTTAGAGCGAATGACCAACAAGGAGATTAACCTCAATATCAAAGAGGTGAAACGCGTCGAGTTGGATGCGCAACTGGTGGCGGAGAATGTAGCGACACAGTTGGAACGGCGAGTAGCATTTCGGCGTGCCATGAAACGGAGCGTGAGTGCGGCTATGAAGTTTGGAGCGAAGGGGATCAAGATCGCGTGCGCGGGACGTTTGGGGGGCGCGGAAATGGCGCGGCGAGAGTGGTATCGAGAAGGGCGTGTGCCTCTTCAGACACTACGGGCGGATATCGATTACGGGTTTGCCGAAGCAAAGACGACCTACGGGGTGATTGGTGTCAAAGTGTGGATTTATAAAGGGGATATCTACACATAGAGATTCATGGAATTCATTTATAGAAGGGGAACGTAACCATGTTGATGCCGAGTAAGGTAAAGTACAGGAAACAGCAAAAAGGAAAGATGCGGGGAGTTGCTGCACGTGGGAATAAGGTCAATTTTGGAGAGTTTGGACTGCAAGCGTTGGGTCGCGGATGGATGACGGCGAGGCAGATTGAAGCGGCCCGTATCGCGATTACCCGGCACGTGAAGCGCGGTGGGAAGATATGGATTCGGGTCTTCCCGGATAAGCCCATAACGAAGAAACCGGCAGAAACGCGAATGGGTAAGGGAAAAGGCTCACCGGAAGGTTGGGTGTGTGTGATAAAACCTGGAAGGATTCTTTACGAGATCGAGGGGGTTCCGGAGGAAAAGGCAAGAGAGGCCTTTTTATTGGCGGCACACAAACTTCCGTTTAAGACCCGGTTCGTAAGTCGGGAGGAAATTCATGAAGGCTAGTGATTTCAGAGAATTGAGTCTCGACGAGTTAAGAGCGAGGGAAAAGGATTTGCGGGAGGAAATCTTCAACCTTCGATTTCGGCTTGCAACGGGACAGCTAGAAAATACGGCAAAGGTTTCCCTTGCAAAGAGGGATTTGGCCCGTTTGCTGACCGTCTTGAGAGAGAAGCAGACGCAAACGGAAGCCTCGTAGTAAAGGAGAAGGAAGGAATGAGTGGCACAGAGGGACGCGTCAGACATAAAAAGGTGCTGGTAGGTACGGTTGTAAGCGACAAGATGGACAAAACGGTTGTGGTGCAGGTAAAACGGTTGTTTATGCATCCGAGGTACAAAAAGTATGTGCGTCGAAATGCGAAATACAAGGCACATGATGCGACCAACCAATGCAGAATAGGGGATAAGGTTCAGATTATTGAATCGCGTCCATTGAGCAAGGAAAAACATTGGCGCGTGAGCAAAATACTTGAGAAAGCAGTGTAAGCTGGAGAGTTAGTGAATAGGGAGATGGTTCCATGATTCAGATGCAAACGATTTTGAATGTGGCCGACAACTCAGGTGCGAAGAAGATTGGATGTATTAAGGTGCTGGGGGGGACACGGAAACGATACGCGCGAGTGGGGGATATCATCGTTGCTTCCGTAAAAGAGGCGATGCCCAATTCCAAGGTGAAAAAGGGTGCAGTTGTGAAGGCCGTGATCGTGCGGACGGCGAAGGAGATTCGGCGAGAGGATGGTTCTTACATTAAATTCGATGACAATTCCGCTGTACTGATCAATCAGCAGAGAGAGCCTTTGGGAACACGTATCTTTGGACCGGTGGCGCGTGAGTTGAGGGCGAAACGCTTTATGAAAATCATTTCCCTGGCGCCGGAGGTGTTGTGATGGCAATGAAGCATTACAAGAGTTTTCATGTGAAGAAAGGGGATATGGTCGAGGTCCTCGCCGGGAAAGAGAAAGGTAAGACTGGGAAAATACTGAAGATTTTGAAGAAGAAAGACCGCGTGATCGTGGAGAAAGTGAACTTTGTCAAGAAACATGCTCGTCCGGGTGGGAAGTTTGCGAAAGGTGGGATTGTGGAAATGGAGGCACCCCTCCATATCTCGAATGTGGCACTCTATTGTAGCCATTGCTCTCGAGGGGTCCGCTATGGCATTCGGGTGTTGGAGGATGGGAAGAAGGTGCGTATTTGCAAAGCTTGCGGAGAACAAATCGATTAAGGGTGGAAAATGATGAGTTTTCTCTTTGAAAAGTATCAAAAAGAAGTTGTGCCTGCGTTGATGAAAAAATTCAAATACAAAAATGTCATGCAGGTTCCGAAACTTGAGAAGATCGTGGTGAACATGGGCCTGGGAGAAGCGGTGCAGAACATCAAGATCTTGGATCATGCCGTTGAGGAGTTGAAGGTCATCACGGGTCAGAAACCGGTGATTACGCGTGCAAAACGATCCATTGCCCAGTTTAAGCTTCGTGAGGGAATGCCAATAGGATGTATGGTCACGTTGAGGAAAGAGCGAATGTATGAGTTTTTTAACCGCTTGGTGAACGTGGCGTTGCCCCGGGTCCGGGACTTTCGGGGTATTTCTCCAAAATCCTTCGATGGACGAGGGAATTTTGCCATGGGTGTCAAGGAACAGATCATCTTTCCAGAGGTTGATTACGATACGATCGATAAAATCAAAGGATTTAACGTCGTTGTGACGACTTCGGCGAAAACGGACGAGGAAGCGTTGGAGTTACTGAAGCTTTTGGGGATGCCATTCAGGGAACGATAGGAGGAATATACATTGGCAAGAAAGGCGTTAATAGAGAAGGCGAAGAGGCCAAAGAAATTTAAGGTTCGGGAGTATAACCGTTGCCCTATCTGTGGTCGGGCGAGGGGGTATTATCGGAAGTTTAATATGTGTCGGATATGCCTGAGAAAGTATGCGTTGGAAGGATTGATTCCTGGGGTAATAAAGTCGAGTTGGTAAGCAATTATCATCATAGAGGTATCGTTTAGGAGGAAAGAATTAAATGTCGATGACAGATCCTATTGCGGATATGCTGACACGCATCCGTAACGCCAACCGGGCTGGCCTAGAGATGGCCGATGTTCCTTATTCGAATATAAAGAAAGGGATCATCGAGATACTGAAGGAAGAGGGATTCATTAAAAATTACAAGATTGGGGAGGATAAACGCGGCCATCGCATGATTCGTGTTTATTTGAAGAAACCGTATGGTTCAATCAAACCTCTTAATGATTTGCAAAGGATAAGTCGGCCGGGAAGGCGTGTGTATGTGAAGAGTAAGGACGTTCCCACCATTCTGAACGACGTGGGGATTGCTATCCTTTCGACCTCGAAAGGGATAATGACCAATCGTAAGGCGAGGGAAGAAAACATAGGCGGCGAACTGTTGTGTAAGGTTTGGTAGGAAGGAATAGAGACCATGTCTAGGATAGGAAAAAAACCGGTTGTTATGGAAAAGGGTGTTCAGGTGTCGGTGGATGGCCGAACGGTGAAGGTGAAAGGGCCGAAAGGGGAGCTGGTACAGGTGATTCCAGAGGGGGTTTCCATCGACATACGAGATAACGAATTGTACGTGACGAAGGTGGAAACGGGGAAGTTGGCCAAGAAGGCGAACGCGTATCAAGCTCTCGTCCGATCGTTGATCCAAAATATGGTGGACGGTGTTACCAAGGGGTTTGAGAAGAAACTGGAAATCGTTGGAGTAGGCTACCGGGCGGCCGTGGAAGGCAAGAATTTGAACTTGAGTTTAGGGTATTCTCATCCAGTTATTTTTCCTTTGCCGAAGGGAATTGAGGTGAGCGTCGATCGGCAAACCCAGATTGTGGTGAAAGGGATCGACAAACAGTTGGTTGGATCGACGGCAGCAAAGATTCGCTCGTTTCGCCCTCCGGAGCCCTATAAGGGAAAAGGCATCCGGTATGAAGGGGAGTATGTTAGAAGGAAAGTGGGCAAGACGAAATAGGAAATCTTATAATACGATGATAGGAATGATGTGAAATGGACAAGAATATCAAAAAACGGCTGGCGAGACTGAAGAGGAAACGGCGGGTTAGGAAAAAGGTGTATGGAACGGAGGCTCGGCCTCGTCTTACCGTATACCGCAGTCTGAAGCACATTTATGCCCAGGTGATACTCGACACGGAAGGGAAGACGATTTGCCAAGCTTCGACGTTGGACAAGGCATTGAGGGAGAAGTTAAAGAGCACCTCGAATGTGGAAGCCGCTAAGATGGTAGGAGAGCTGATTGCCGAAAGGGCAAAAGCGGCTAATATTGAGAAAGTCGTATTCGATAGGAATGGATATTTGTATCACGGTCGTGTCAAGGCACTGGCCGATGGTGCAAGGGGAAAAGGTTTGATCTTTTAACACGTTTATTGGGAGGCTTTGTTGGACGGTCAATTTGATGATTTTAACGAAGAGGAATTGATTGATAAGGTTGTGTACATTAATCGAGTCGCGAAGGTTGTAAAAGGCGGGCGTCGATTCAGCTTTAGTGCCCTTGTCGTTGTTGGCGATGGAAAAGGAAGAGTAGGTGCAGCCCTGGGAAAGGCGAACGAGGTTCCCGAGGCGATTCGTAAGGGAGTGGAAAAGGCTCGGAAAAACCTGATGAACGTGACGCTGGATCGTCATACCATCCCGTTTGAGGTTCTAGGGGAATATGGTTCGGGAAAGGTATTGCTGAGGCCGGCTTCTGAGGGAACGGGGGTCATCGCAGGGGCGGCCGTTCGGGCCGTGGTGGAGTTGGCGGGAGTCCAGAATATACTGACGAAATCGATAGGTTCGAACAACCCTCATAATCTCGTGAAGGCGACGCTAGAGGGACTGAAGCAGTTGGGAGATCCCGCGTTAATCAGGAGATACCGGAAAGAGTCAACGACGGAGAAACGGTCGTAAATAAATCGGGACGGGTGATTGGGAATGGCAAAGAGATTGAAAATTACATTGGTGAAAAGTGAGATAGGACACAAAAAGGATCATCGACGGGTATTGAGAAGCCTCGGTTTGAGAAAAAGGAATCAGACCGTGGAAAAGTATGATACCCCTATCATCCGTGGAATGATCAAAAAGGTTAACTATTTGCTTCGTGTGGAAACAATTGAGTGAGGGAGCCATGAAACTGAGCGATTTGAAACCCCCGAAAGGAGCTGTAAAGAAGAAAAAGAGAGTAGGGTGCGGACCTGGTTCCGGCCATGGGTGTACTTCGTGCCGAGGCAATAAAGGTCAGCGTTCCCGGTCGGGTGGAGGTGTGCCACCGTGGTTTGAAGGTGGCCAAATGCCCTTACAGCGGCGCTTGCCGAAACGAGGGTTTGTCAATATATTTCGAAAGGAATATGCCATCGTTCATCTTAACCGATTGAACGTGTTTCCCTCCGGAAGTGAAGTGGGTATCGATGAGCTTTTGGAAAAGGGGATTGTTAAAAAGGTGAAGGATGGCGTGAAAATCTTGGGAGACGGGGAATTGAAGGTTCCCTTGACGGTGGCTGCCCATAAATTCACAAAATCAGCCGTCTCGAAGATCGAAGAGGCGGGTGGTAAGGTTAAGGTACTGTAAGTGGCTGTCAGTTTCGGAAACGTAGGAAAGGTTCCAGAGCTAAAACGGCGGATTTTAGTGACGCTGGGATTGCTGGCGATCTACCGGGTGGGGATCCACATTCCCACGCCTGGAATCAATACCGAGGCCTTAATGGCATTGTTTGCCCAGGCGAAAGGGACGTTGTTTGGACTTTTCGATATGTTTGCGGGTGGTGGGTTCCGGCGGTTGTCGATCTTCGCCTTGGGAATCATGCCTTACATCAGTGCCGCCATTATTCTGGAACTTCTTCAGGTCTCTGTTCCTTATTTGGAACGCCTGGCGAAAGAGGGTGAGGCGGGAAGAAAGAAGATTGTCCAGTACACGCGGTACGGGACGATCATTCTGAGTGTCATTCAGGGTATCGGAATTAGCATCGGGCTTGAGCGAATGCGGGGGGTAGCGGGCGAGCTAATCGTTATGCATCCTGGGTGGTCGTTTCGGCTCATGACGGTCTTGACCTTAACGGCGGGAACAGCCTTTATCATGTGGCTAGGAGAGCAGATTACGGAAAAAGGGATCGGAAACGGGATCTCCCTTATCATTATGGCAGGTATCGTGGCAGGCATGCCCTCGGCCATTATCAATACCATTCGATTGTTGAGGACGGGCGAACTTGGTATTTTCACGATTATCGCTCTGCTTGCCCTGATGGTGTTGGTAGTGGGGATCATTGTGTACGTGGAGACGGCCCAGCGGCGCATTCCGGTTCAGTATGCGAAACGGGTGGTTGGACGGCGGATGTATGGTGGTCAAAGCACCTTCTTGCCTTTGAAAATCAATACCTCGGGAGTCATCCCCCCGATTTTTGCATCTTCCATCATTATGTTTCCGGCCACGATCGCGAATTTTATCCAACATCCCGTGATGAAAAAGATCTCGGCGATGCTGAACCCAACGGGGTGGCTTTATATCGTTCTCTATGTGGTGTTGATCTTTTTCTTCTGCTACTTTTATACGGCCATTGTCTTCAATCCTGTGGACGTAGCCGAGAACATGAAAAAATTTGGAGGGTATATACCGGGAATACGACCCGGAAAGTGGACGGCGGATTATATTGATAAGGTCTTGACGCGGATAACCTTGGGTGGGGCGGTCTACGTATCGGCGATTTGTGTCCTTCCTACCTTTTTGATAACGAAGTTCGGTGTGCCGTTCTATTTTGGAGGAACGGCTTTGCTGATCGTAATACAGGTAGCCATCGATACGATTCAGCAAATGGAGACCCACTTGCTGACGCGTCATTACGATGGTTTGTTGACGCGAAAAAGTTCACGACGGAGATAGGGCGATGAAGCTTATTTTACTTGGCCCCCCGGGAGCGGGAAAGGGAACCCAGGCGGTTCGTTTGGTGGAACATTACGGTATTCCCCAGATCTCGACGGGAGATATCTTGCGGAAAGCGGTGAAAGAGGGCACGGAGTTGGGAGTACTGGCAAAAAAGTACATGGATAAGGGAGAGTTGGTTCCCGATGAGGTGGTGATTGGAATAATTCGGGAGAGGATTAAGGAACCTGATTGTGGCAAAGGATATATCCTTGATGGATTTCCAAGGACGATCGCGCAAGCGCAAGCCCTTGATGAGATGTTGGAGAAAGAGGGAACGTCCATAGATCACGTGGTGAATATATCTGTGGAAGATGAAGAGATTGTCAAGCGGTTGACGGGACGGAGGATGTGTCCGAAATGTGGAGCGGGGTATCATGTCGTGTTTGATCCTCCAAAGAAGGAAGGAATTTGCGATAAATGCGGGGGTGAACTCATTCAGCGGGATGACGACAGGGAAGAAACGATACGCGCCCGGTTGGAGGTGTATCGTCAACAAACGGAACCCCTGATAGAATATTACGAAGAAAAGGGATTGTTAAGGACAATTCCTGGTGAAGGTAAAATGGAGGAGATATTTCAAGCGATTCTCAAGGCGTTGGAAACATAGTGGATTAGGGTATGGGCAAAGAAGGGGTTATAAGGGTCGAAGGTACGGTGGTGGAAACATTGCCGAACGCCATGTTCAGAGTAGAGCTGGATAACGGGCACCGGATTCTTGCCCACATCTCGGGAAAGATGAGGATGCATTTTATAAAGATTCTTCCGGGAGATCGTGTGACGGTTGAGATGTCTCCGTATGATCTAACAAAAGGGCGCATAACCTATCGGGGAAAATGAGAGAGGTGCAGAGATGAAAGTGCGGGCTTCCGTAAAAAAGATATGTGATAAGTGTAAGATTATAAAGCGGAAAGGGGTCGTGCGAGTGATTTGCGAGAACCCCAAACATAAGCAAAGACAGGGATAGGGATTTTTAGGAGGAAACATTGGCACGTATCGTAGGGGTAGATTTACCGAAAAGCAAGCGGATTGAGATTGGATTGACGTATATTTATGGAATTGGTCGCAGTTCAGCGCAAAAGATTCTCAACGCCACCAGTATCGATTGGAACAAACGGGTACATGAACTCACGCCGGAGGAGATTCGGAAAATCAATCAAGAGATTGAGCGTAATTATAAGGTGGAAGGGGATCTTCGTCGAGAGGTAACGACGAATATCAAGATGCTGATGGACATTGGGTGTTATCGCGGTCTGCGACATCGAAGGGGATTGCCGGTGAGAGGACAACGGACCCACACGAATGCAAGGACGAGGAAGGGTCCCCGCAGGGCAATAAAGGGCAAGAAAAAACGGTAAGGTGATAGAGGAGGAGTTTTGTGGCAAGACCAAAGGGTAGCCGTGGAAAGAAAAAGGTAAAGAAAAATATTCCTCATGGGGTCGCTCATATTCAGGCGACTTTTAATAATACGATCATTACTATTACGGATCCTCAGGGCAATACCATCGCTTGGTCGAGCGCGGGGAGCCAAGGTTTTAAGGGGTCGAGAAAAAGCACGCCGTTCGCGGCTCAGATAGCGGCGGAAGATTGCGGAAAGAAAGCCATGGAGCATGGGGTGCGGACACTCGATGTGTTGGTGAAAGGGCCTGGATCGGGACGTGAAGCGGCTTTAAGGGCTCTGCAGGCCGTGGGGTTTAGGATCCAGATGATTCGTGATGTGACACCCATTCCTCACAATGGATGCCGTCCACCCAAACGTCGTCGTGTATGAAGATTAATTACGCAGCTTTTAGGAGGTAAAATTGGCTCGATATACGGAATCATCTTGTCGGCTTTGCAGAAGGGAGAATGCGAAGCTGTTTCTCAAAGGAGATAGATGCTATACGGACAAATGCGCCTTTGAAAGAAGGCCGTACCCCCCTGGCCAGCACGGAAGAGGAAGAAGAAAATTTTCCGATTATGCCATCCAGCTTCGGGAAAAGCAGAAGACACGAAGGATTTATGGCGTATTAGAAAAGCAGTTTCGCCGTTATTTCAAGATCGCTGACAGGAAAAAAGGAATTACGGGCGAGAATCTCCTTTTCCTCTTGGAAAAAAGGCTCGATAATGTTGTTTACTTGATGGGATTTGCCGTCTCCAGAAACCAGGCGCGCCAGTTGGTCAATCATGGCCACATCCTCGTCAATGGGCGAAAGGTTGATGTGGCCAACTATCAGGTAAAGGTAGGGGACAAGATACAGATAAAGGAAAGAAGCCGCAAAAATGCGGCGATCCAGGAAGCGTTGGAACTTTCTTCCAAACGTGGAGGATTGCCCCAATGGTTGGAAGTAAACCCCGATGCCATGGAGGGAACGGTAAAGGCGGAACCGGTACGTGAAGATGTGCGTGTTTCGGTCAATGAACAGCTTATCGTCGAACTTTATTCCAAGTAGGTAACGCGTCGAACATATTTTAAGGAAGTTTGGGGGATAAAACCCATGGAGATACAAAATTTGAAAACACAGCTTATTCGACCAAAAGGAGTGGAGGAAGACAAGACAGAGTCGACAGCTACTTTTGGGAGATTTGTCGCGGAACCATTTGAGAGTGGTTTTGGACTAACCATTGGAAATGCATTGCGGAGAGTATTACTCTCGTCGATCGTTGGAGCCGCAATTACGAACGTGCGAATTGAGGGTGTGACGCATGAATTCTCCTCTTTGAAGGGTGTGGTGGAGGATATTTCGGATATCATCCTTAATTTGAAGCAGGTTGTGGTTAGCATGGATTCGGAAGAGACGAAGGTTATCCATCTTGATAAAGAAGGTCCCTGTGTCGTGACGGCGGGAGATATTGAGTTGCCTCATAATGTGCAGATCCTAAATCCCGATCTTATCATCGCCACTCTCGAGAAGGGGGGGCATCTCCGCATGGATCTTTATGTGGAAAAGGGAAGGGGATATGTGCCGCAGGAGCAAAACAGAAACCCTGACCTCGGAGTGGATGTTATCCCGATTGATGCTATTTTTTCACCTATAAAAAAGGTTAATTATCTGGTAACGAACGCGCGGGTAGGTCAAAAAACGGATTATGACAAGCTGACGCTTGAGATATGGACAAACGGGGCCATAACACCGGAAAACGCCTTGACGCAAGCCGCTCGTATCTTGACGGAGCAAATCTCGATCTTTGCGGGCATTGGTGAAGAGGAGATGACTCCTGAAGAAGAGTCGGAAAAGGCGAAAGAGAAAGAACTGAATGAAAATCTATATCGGAGCGTGGATGAACTGGAGCTCTCCGTCCGATCCACGAACTGTTTGAAGAATGCCAATATCCGCTTGATAGGAGAGCTTGTCCAGATTCCAGAGAACGAGATCTTGAAAACACCGAATTTTGGAAAGAAGTCGCTTGAGGAAATTCAAAAGGTTTTGGCGGAAATGGGGCTCCATTTGGGAATGAAATTGGAAGGATTTGATCCCTCGAAAGCGAACAAACCGAGTGAGGAGTAGGGGTAGAAACGATGAGACACTTGAAGGCGTATAGAAAACTGAACAGAACGAGTAGCCATCGCTCATTGATGTTGAGGAACTTGGTGACTTCCCTTTTCGAACATGAGCGGGTTGAAACGACAGTGATGAAAGCCAAGGAGGCGCGCAGGCTCGCGGAGAGGATGATAACCCTCGGAAAACAGGGAACGTTGCATGCCCGCCGCAGAGCCGCATCCGTGCTGTTGAAAAAATCGGTGGTGAAGAAGTTATTCGATGAGATAGCTCCGAAGTATGTCAACCGGGATGGAGGATACACGAGGATTCTTCGGGTGGGGTATAGGAAAGGAGATGGGGCGCCGTTGGCTTTTCTTGAATTGGTGGAAGAGGAAGTAACGAAGAAAAAGAAGAAAACGACCAAAAAAGGCGCGAAGAAGGTGTCCGGGAAGCGAGAGGGAACCAGTAAAAAGGAGAAGAAAACGAAACCCGCCGAGGAAGAAAAGAAAGAAGCGGCAGTGAAAGCGGAAGAAGCCCCGGAAGCAAAGGAAGAAAAAGCGGAGAAAGAAGAGGTGCAAGAAGAGAAAGGGGCTGACGAAGAGTCGGTATCTGAGGAAAAGGCCCCTGAGGAAGCGCCTGGAAAGGAAGAAACCTCAGGAAAATAGGCTTAAGTGGAAATCACGGATGGGAAAGGGTGGCAACTTGAACGGTTGTCACCCTTTTTGTTTGTCATTTCAAAACGTTGGGGTCTTCTTCATTTGAAGAGGAAAGGAAATTGTGGTATTAGGCTAGTCTGAATAAAAAGCAGGGAAGGGGGATAGGAAGGTGGAAAAAGGCTTTGAACGGGAGTTAATCCATCCGGTGTCAAAACTCGATTACTTGTGTTATTTGGAAAAGCCAGATTTTACGCGTCCTATTTTGAAGATAGCCGAGGATGATCGTAGAAAACTCCTGGACCGCCTCACCTTCCTGTATGGGAAGGAGGTAGCGGAAAAATGGCTTCCCGAGGTGGAGCGGGCCTTGAAAGTGCATCATGCCCACAAGACGGAGGAGATCAAAGAATTGGACAAGATGGTTCGTCCCTCCAATCGCTTCACAGAAAGAGATGTAGCCCTCATCACCTATGGGGATCTTTTGGTAACGGATGAGCATTCCCCTCTGACAGGACTCGCCGAATTTCTGGACGAGCGTGCCAAAATGAGCGAGGTGATAAATATTCTCCATATCCTTCCTTTTTTCCCCTATTCCTCCGACCGTGGATTTTCAATCACGGATTTTTGGACGGTTAATCCCCGGTTAGGATCGTGGGATGATATTGAAAGAATGACGCGTAAATACAGAATGATGTTCGACGGGGTTTTCAACCATATATCGGCTGAAAGCAGGGCATTCCAGGAGATGCTCAACGGGAATCCCGCTTACAAGGATATTGCTATCATTTTTAGGTCCCCTGACGAGCTGACCCCTGAACAGCGGAAGCTCCTTGTGCGTCCTCGAACGTCCGATATCTTGACGAAATACTATTCCATCGACGGACCTATCTGGGTGTGGACCACCTTTTCACCGGATCAGATCGATCTGAATTTCAAAAACCCCTTCGTGTTGGTATGGGTGATACATACCTTGTTATTGTATGTGAGAAAGGGAGCCAACCTGGTGCGGCTGGATGCCGTGACCTATCTTTGGAGCGAACCGGGAACCACGTCGGCTAATTTGGCGCAAACCCATGAGATTATTAAACTTCTACGGAATGTCTTGGATATAGGGGCACCCAATGTGGCATTGGTGACGGAAACGAATGTCCCTCACGAGGAGAATATTTCCTATTTCGGGAATGGCTACGATGAAGCGCAGATGGTCTATAACTTTACGTTACCCCCCCTCGTGCTCTACACGTTTTACACGCAAGACGCTACCAAGTTGTCGGACTGGGCGGCTTCTTTGGTTTATCCTTCCGATCAAACGACTTTCTTCAATATCCTTGACACGCATGATGGGGTGGGCTTGATGGGGGTCAAGGGGATCCTAACGACGGAAGAGGTCGAGATGATGATTGCCCGTGCGAAACAGAACGGAGCATTCGTTTCCTATAAGGCAGTAGGGGGGGGAGGCCAAGAACCCTACGAAATAAATACCACCTGGTATGGGGCATTGAATTCTGAGAACGATAAAGAGCCTTTAGAACTGAAGGCCAAACGGTTCGTGGCCTCGAGGAGTATCGCCTTGGCCCTGCGAGGTGTTCCCGGGATCTATTTTCATGGGCTGATCGGAACGGGAAACGACCCATCGGTTGTTGAAAAAAGTGGGGTGAAACGAGATATCAACCGTGTTTCCATCAGCGAGCGTCAACTTTTAGAAGATGTTAAAAATCCCAATTCGAAATTGATGCATATAATCGTAAGGCTCTTGACGTTACTGGAGATTCGGACACACGTGGATGCGTTTCATCCTAACGTACCCCAGCGCATTTTGAAGCTTTCGCCGGAAGTCTTTGCCCTTCTGCGTGGCCCAGAAAAGGCGGAGAAACCGGTTCTGGCGATTACAAACATCGCCAATCGCTCGTTAGAGTTGCGTATTTCGAAAGACACCTTGGGCGTGGATGCGCACCATTGGCGCGACATGGTACGGAAGACCTCGGCAGAAATGGTAGAAGGGACCCTTGTTTTGAAAATGGAGCCTTACGATGTGGCCTGGCTGTTGCCAGAGTGATGCGAAAGGTCTTTCGTTAAGGGCAGATACAATAGTTTTGTTCCTCTAATCGGTTTTTTGTGTTTTTTAGCGGCATTGGATAGTTACCTCCAGGGATTTTGAGGATTTCAATTTATCTTAAATATTTATTCCTATAAAGTAATGTTAAGTTGACAATATTTCTTTGTATATTATAATTTAGAAAGAGATTCACAAACATTAATATTGCCGAAGCAAGATATGAAAATGTGGAAAATAATAAATAAGGCGTTCGAAGAGATGAAAGGTGCGGCCTGGAAAGTCAGCGTGATAGGGGGGATTCTCCTTGTAGCAACAGTGGTGAGTGCAAAGGTCCATGGCCCTTGTTCTAACTGTCACACCATGCATAACTCGCAGAGTGGAAATGCTGTCCAAGCGGGTGGTCCTTCGGGGAACCTTTTGAGGGACGATTGTGTGGGGTGTCACTCGAGTGACACGAGTGAGACAATAAAGGTAATCGGGTCGGGGACACAAATTACAAGGATTCCGATTGTTTACAACAGAGCGGAGCCCCTTTATCCCTCCACACCCACGGCGAGTGGATCGAGTGTGGTTCTTGCGGGAGGAAATTTTTACTGGGTAGAGCATGAGGGAGATAAGTTTGGGCATAATGTAATCAGCCATGCGGATTCATTGCTTACGACGGCACCTGGAAACAAGAATAATTGCAGCAATAGTTGTCATGTTTCTTTGTATAGTTGGAGCTCACCGTGGTTTAGTGAGAAAGGAGGATGTACAAGCTGTCATACACCGGCACACCATAAAGGGGGAAACGCAACTGCCATCGCCGATGAGGAGGATGGATGGTATCGCTTTCTCTCTAAAAAACACCAGAATCATAGTGATAACCGAAGTATAAAGGGATATGAAGATCCTGATTGGCAGCAAACGGTTTCACCCAGCGATCACAATGAGTATTGGGATTCTTATCAGTCGGAGCAGGCGGGAATCAGCCGTTTTTGCGGCGCATGCCACGGTGATTTTCACTCAACGATGTATGGACCGCAGAACGGAGGATTTTACGCGGGTCAATGGCACGCCGCTCCGTGGTTTAGGCACCCTGCGGGGATCTATCTACCCGACACGGGAGAAACGAGCAAGTATAACACGGATGGATCCGGTCCGGAGGGAACGCCGGGGCCCTATAATCCGATTGCTCCCGTGGCGCGGCAGGATGTCGATTCCATCACCACTTCTTCTTCAGTCGTGATGGTTGGGACGGATGGGGCAATGGTGATGTGCCTTTCGTGTCATCGCGCCCATGGTTCGCCTTATGCGGATATGCTTCGGTGGGACTACGAAGGAGGATGCAAGGCAAACGAGGCTAATCATCAATGCGGATGTTTCATTTGCCATACCAATAAAGATTGATATGGGAGGATGAGATGGAGGAAAAACGTAGAGGTGTGATGTGTTGGGGCGTAATGGCAATGTTCTTTTTGATTGCTTGTTTGGGATGGCCAAATGGAAGTTGGGCCGCTTTTAAGATTGTTTCTCCGCCATCAAACGTCTATGTGACGGTGCAGAAGATCACGCTTATGGGGGTGGCGGATCAAAAGATAGGAAAACTGGAAGTGTCAGGGGGACACGGTTCGGTTGTAGTCACGCCCAAGGAGGGGGGATTTGCGGTTCCGGTTTCCTTGAAGAAGGGAGTGAATGTTATCACCGTCCGAGGAGCGGGAAAAAGTAAGAAGATCAAAGTATTTTATCTCGCTTCCAAAAAGGATAGAAAAAAGGTCCCCCAAGGTTTTAAGCGTTTTTACCTTCATTCATACAATAAACTAGGATCTTGCGGTTCATGTCATAAGATCAGAGGAGGGAAATACAAGAAAATCATTCCAACGCCTGCCAATTGCACGACGGGGAAATGTCATGGGAACATGGGGAAGGCGAAATATGTGCATGGACCCGTCGGGGCGAACGTGTGTATCTGTTGCCATAATCCCCATGGATCCTATCTTCCCAAGTCTATTGAAAGATCGGGAGGGGCTTTGTGTTATGCTTGCCATCAAGCGAAAAAAGAAGAGTTTTCCCAAGAGGTCATCCATCCCCCCGTGGAGGATGGGGAATGCGCTTCCTGTCACGATCCGCATCAGTCGAACGTAAAATATCAATTGCGGGGAAAGAGCCTGCAAGGTTTGTGTTTCTTATGCCATGAAAAGAGTTTGGTGCAGCACAAATTTCTCCATGGCCCCGTCGGTTCGGGAGATTGTATCGCGTGCCACAAGCCCCATGCCTCTCATCATGAAAAGCTTCTCATCGCCAGTTTGAAGAAAGGGGCACTCTGTTTTGTGTGTCACAAAGAGAGGATGGAGGAATTCAAGCGAAAACACACGCATAAACCGGTTGGGGAGGACTGTGGCAAATGCCATGATCCTCATGGTTCTGATTATAAGGCTCAACTTCGCCTTTCTCAGCCTCTTTTGTGCAAAAAATGTCATGAGAAGTTGCATCCCCAAGTGTATAAGGCCATCCAGACGGCAAAGGCGAAACATCGACCCGTGGCGAACGGACAGTGCACGTCGTGTCATACCCCTCATTCCTCGAATTTCAGGAAGCAGCTCCGTGCCGATCTTCAGGCTCTGTGTCTCGGCTGTCATAAAGAGTTGGGAGAGTATATTAAAAGTTGTAAGTATCTTCACGGGCCTGTCGAAGATGGGGATTGTGATGCGTGTCATCAACCCCATGGCTCTCTTTATACGAAATTACTCAACAAGTATTTTCCTCCCGAGTTTTATACCCCCTACGAAGAAGAGAAATATGCCCTTTGTTTCGAGTGTCACAATAAAGATATTGCGAGGGATAGACGTACCACGAGTCTGACCAATTTCAGGAATGGGGATAACAACCTTCATTACTTGCATATTCATCGGAGGAAGGGAAGGAGCTGTAAGGCGTGCCATGATCCTCATGCGAGTGTCCAGGCAAAACACATACGGTTGGAGGTTCCTTTTGGTGCCTGGTCCTATCCGATCAAGTTTACCATCATGAAAAATGGAGGGACGTGTGTGGTGGGATGTCATAAGCCGAAGACCTATAATCGAATCAAACCGGTCACGTATAAATAGGAGGAAAAATGTTACGTCGCAGCATCACGGTAGGAATTTTGTTTCTTTGTCTCATCATAATGACGGAAGGGGCAGCGGCCCAGGCCTTTCCGTTTCGAGCACTCAAAAAGGGGGATCCGCTGCCTCCGGTGACGGTTGAAAGTCTGGATGGGAAGACCCTTTCTCTGAACACGCTGAACAAAGGTGTCGCCGTCATCCTTTTTTGGGGAGCAGATTCTGCCATAAAAAGGCGTCATGCCATAACAGCCATGCGGGATGTCCCACGAAACTTGGCCGGTCTGGGAGACAACGTGACATTCGTGAGTGTTAATGTTTTGGGGGATTCTCCGGAGACCATCACATCGGTAGCAGAGAAGGCGGAATTCGAAGGAGCCCTTTATCGGGATGCGGCGAAAAGGGTCTATAAGGCTTTTGGACTGTTTGTTCTGCCGTCGATATTGGTTGTCAAAAACGGAAAGGTGGTAGCGGGTTTTGGTTATACGCACAATCTCGGAGAAATAACAAAGGGAGAGGTGGAAGTGCTACTCGGGTTGAAAACGCGAGCGGCGGTGGAGGCGGGTCTGCATCCCAAATCCCACGAAAAAAGTGAAGCGGAGAAAGAGGCCCTTCGGTACGGAAACCTTGGGATGTCCATGTTGAGGAAAGGGATGTTGCCACAGGCGGAAGAAGCGTTCAAAAAGGCACTGAAAAAAGAAGAAACCTATCTTCCTGCCCTTCTTGGCCTCGCGGAGATTTCCTTGAGGCAGAAGAATCTTGAGGGAGCGAAAAGATATTTGAGGAAAGCCAAATCCATCGCTTCCGAGGCGTTGGATGTTGTTTTGCTGGAGGCAAAAATCTTGGCGGCAGGGGGTAGACTGGATGAGGCACTCAAACAGGTTCTTCCTTTGAGCCTGACAAATCCTGGTTCAGAGAAGGTGAATGCGGTGTTGGGGGAACTTTATGAGCGCAAGGGGGAAATGCAGAAGGCACTGAAATATTTCAAAAAGGCTTTGAAAGCCTGTCAGCAGCGGAAATGAGACGATAGGAAAATGCAAGCTGGAAGGGCCCTGATCGTCTGGGGAATGCTTTTTTGGGTTTTCACATCCCCGCTTCACGCGGGGATATCAGTTTTGACCCCTTCTTCGGGAAGGGTGAGAGGGAAAAAGAAGGTGGTTCTTGTTGTTCAAGGACCGCGTAACGGGATGAAGGTCTATTCGGAAGGGGAGAGTCCTCCCTTGAATCTTCTGAAAAAGGTTCCATCCAAGGGAGGGGAAGCGGTTTATCATTTTCTGTATACCTTGCGGAAGGGGAGAAATGATCTTCGCTTTGAGCCAGGTTCCGTTCATGTAAGACTCGTTTATTCTTCTTCAAACCGCGGAGGGGGAGGGGCATTGGGTTCTTATGTCTTTCACAAGAGCAGGATAGAGAAAAGGTGTCGGCCCTGCCACACGTTCTCCTCTTCCCTTAAAAAGAAAGAAAAGTTGCCCTGTCTTTCTTGTCACAAAAGGCTTTTCAAAGGTAGACCCCTTGGGCATGGTCCAGCAGAAAATGGCAACTGCCTCGTCTGTCACCGCTCAACCCTTTTCCACGGTGTGAGGTTTGCACTCCGCCATAAAGGAGAAGAACTTTGCTTTCAATGCCATGGCTCGAGTAAAAGATGGAAAAGAATGGCGTATCTCCACGGTCCTGTGGGAGCGGGAAATTGTGTCTTTTGTCATGATCCCCATGGAAGCTCTACGGTATTTTATCTCAGATTTGGGGGAAAAGAATCTCTCTGCCTTGTATGCCACCAAGACAAGAAGGCCGAATTTTCGAAGGAGTCCTTTAAGTATCACGCGATACTTTCCGCCAGAGGGTGCACCGTTTGCCATGACCCTCATGCCAGCGCCCATCCTTTCCAACTTATGAAGGACGTGGTTCCGTTATGTGTGGAATGCCATCCGAAGTTTAGGGGGAGAAAGCGAGGACACCCCCTGGCCAACCATCCCCTTTACGGCAAGAAGGATCCGCGCCGCCCTCAAAAACGATTTACCTGTGTTAGTTGCCATGATCCCCATGGAAGCGTTTTCTCCTCCTTATTGATCGCTCCGCAGGGACGGAGGTTGTGTTCCCTTTGTCACCCCTATTGAGGGAATTCCCACCCTTGGGAGTGACGATGGATTCAATTTCTTCGGTTATCTCCAAGACTTGAACCCGGTGATTGAAAAGGTCTGCCACGTAAAGTCTGCCTCGAGGATCGACGGCGATGTCCGTGGGAAAATTAAACCAGCCCGGATTCCATCCTCGTCCGCCGAACTCGAAGACAAAGTGCCCATCGTTGTAATCATAGGCCAATCCCGTGTGGCGCATGTAATCGATGACATAGATAACTCCTCTTTTGGGATCGGCCGCAATACCTCGAGGACGGCTCAATTTTCCTGAACTCCCTCCTTTGTTTCCCCCTTTGAAAAGGAACCGTTCCTTTTGATCGTAGACATAAAAACGTCCCATTTCTTCACTAAGAAGATAGATACGACCGCTCCAATCCACGTACACATCGGTGATAACGGCCTTTTTTGGGGGTTCGTCGGGGAGAAAGGTGTCTTTGGGAGAAAGAAAATGGAGAAACTTTCCCTTTTTTGAGAGAACGAGAGCACCTTCACATTCCAAGCCGGCCAAATAGAGACGTCCGGTACGTCCCAGCGCGATCGACTTAGGATAGAAATGATCGGCGCCTTCAAAACCGCTGAAGAAAAGATCCTTGACCTTGATATCCGCTGCGTTGAAGATGGTGATCATGGCATGATCGGGATTGTTGGCTCCGGTACCTTGGGCGAGAAAGAGGGTCCCGTCTTTGTCGACGGTGAGCGCGGTGGGGACGAGACATCCTCTTCCTTCACCAAAGGAGAAAAAGGGGAAAAAGTCGGGGGTGTAGATAATGACCCGGGCCTGAGAAGAGGCGACGATGTAAAATTCATCCTGGTGAGGGTCATAATAGAGGAAAGAGGGAAAGCCAAAGGGGTGTCCTCGGTCATCATGCTTGAGAATGGCGACAACGCGCGGTTTTCTACGTTCCACGACGACTTCTTCTTTCGCGAAAAGGAAAGAGGTGATCCCCAAGAAAAGAAAGAAGAAAAGGAAAATTAAGGGTAGGAAAGGAAGGAGGTTGCCTCGTCTTTTTATGAAGGGACTAATCCCCTTTTGTCGTGTGGCATATGAAACAGCCGCAATTCGTGTTGGAGGCGCCGGCCAGACAGTCATAGGGGTAATTCCATCTCAGCATGTCAGGGTAGGGAGAGGCGTGCGCGCGGTGACACGAGAGACACATGACTTGATCGCTTCCTGGCGTGATCAGTTTTGAAGATCCCGTCATGGAAGCCAGTACCGCGGGGTCCCGTGCCACGGGGGCCAGGGGATTATAATCGCCCGGCCCACTCCCTCCCGGGTTATTGTAGTAATAATACTCCTTATTCGTGTCGTTGGGAAGGGGGAGGTGAGTAGGATGGAGAAACCAAGGGGAGTGATTGTCGGCAATAACCGAGCCATCTGTGTCCGTGTACGTAACGCCGTGGAATTTGAAATGGCATCCTGCGCAGTCGTTACTTATGGAATTGTCATCGTTTCCGTAAATGTTGTTGCATCCATTATATTCGTTGTGGTCCGTGGCGCTGACGGTTTGCTCCCAATCGGGATCTTCGATACCTTTTACACCCGTATTGGCGTTGCCATGATAGGAGGAATTTAGAAAACGGTACCATCCACCCGAGGCGCCGACCAGAGGATTTTGGGTGTCGTCGGCGTGGTGGGCGGGTGTATGACAGCTGGTGCAGCTATCGATTCTGTCGTGACATCCGGCACAGTTGGGGCCATTGGCGGAGTCGGGTTTGCCAGGTGCCGTGCTTAAATGGGTATCTTGATTGATGCCGGGAATAGCGAGACAATTATGACCACTTGTGTCGGGGTCGGGGTTGTTCGCCGTTGCATGAAGAACCCAATAGAAATTTCCTGCCGCGAGGGCACTGGCAGGAGAGCCGTCGGAGGGATAGGTTGGTTCGCTGGCGGTTAAAACGATGGGCGTGTTGTTGACAATGGTGATATTACCTGTCCCGTTCGAGTGGCATCCCACACAAGTGGAAGTAAGGAGGTAAGAATGGGGGGTAGAAGAGGGATTTCCGTTGCTGTCAGTGGCAACAGAATTTCCGTTCTGGCTGTTATGCATGGTGTGGCAGTTGGAGCAGGGACCCGTTACTTTTGCCCACGAATAGGAAAATGCGCAAGAGATGAAAAGAGTGATGACAGCTATCTTTTTGGCGATGGAGTTTAAGGAAATGTGATGTTTCTTCCTCATGGATCACCCCCTGTAACGGGAGGAAAGAAGGGGGGGAAGGAGGACAAAAGGAGGAACTTTCTCCTCCTCCCCCAAATAGGAGGGGTCAGATTATTTGCTGGTGTGGCAGGCGAAACAGCCGCAAGTGCCGCTTTGTGTGCCTGCATTACATGCCCCGCTATCGTTGCTGCTATAAGCCCATCGTAGAAGGTCTTCGTACGGGCTTCCATGGGCGCGATGGCAGGAGATGCACAGTACGATGGCATCGCCACTTGCTTGAAGAACTTTACTGTTCACGGCGCCGGTGGTATTCCCGACGGGAACATCGACAAAATAGTCCCCCGTGGCCGAAACATTGCTGTACAAAGTGGGATTGGGATAATTTCCATATTCCTTGCTACTAACGTTATTCATGTCGTAATCTGTGGGATGGCGGAGCCAGGGAGAACCGTTTGTTGCATCATCGATTTGAGCATGGAGGTGAAAGTTCCCGTGACATTCGGCGCAGAGGTAATTGATGGAGGCCGAATCCATGCTTCCTGGCCCGTTATTGTAGTCACTGGCGTAGTAACCGTTATGATCTGTGGAACTGTTGGTGTATTCCCAATCGCTGTCCTCCGTTCCTTTGATGCCATATAAGAAGCGGAAACTCTTTCCAACCGTTGATCCGTCTATGGTGGAGTCGTCTGCGTGATGGGCTCCTGAAATGGCAGCAAAGTCATCCGTTGAAGTGTGAGTTCCATGGCACCCGTACGTTCCGGCACAGCTAAGTTGGTTGGAGCTCCACGCGGTTCCAACCGATCCGTTGGCGGTGTAATCCGTCGAGTTGAAACCTGGAGGTGTATTGCCGATATTGGAATCGGAGCTTGCTATCCCCACCACGTTGTGGCCCTTCGTGTCGTCGTTTCCACCGCTGTCATAGACCCAGTAAAAACTTCCGCCCGCGAGTGTGGCTTTCGTTCCATCGAAGTTGTAAGTAGGCGCAGAGGTTTGTAGGACGTAAGGGATGTTGTTGCTCCCGTCGTTTGTTCCAGTGTGACACCCGATGCAATCCCCTTTTGTCAAAGCACGATAGGGGCCTCCGGAAACAACAGCGGATCCATTTTGGCTGTTATGCATGGTGTGACAGTCGGAACAGGGTCCGCTTACTTTGGCCATTACCTGGGATGGGCCTAGTAATAAGGCCGCTAAGGCAAGGCAGGTGATAACGACGATAATTTTCGATCTTTCCATCTTTTCCCCCTTTCCCATCAGGCAAGGAAAATTTTTGTTAAATATTACCATAGTGCGATATTTTCCTTTCCTGATGAAATAGTATTGTGAACCTCTCCTCTATCTTTTCTATATATAATTCTATCAAAGCATTTTATCTTGTCAAGTAAAAAATTTCCTTATTGGAATATGATGTTTCTTTACTTGACAAATGGTGTATACTGTAAATGTGTAAGGGATGAAAGAAGACTGTGGGGCGTGAAGGGCGTGGACAGGAGACAAAAAAATGATGGGGAAGGAGGAGGAAAGGGATCAGGCCGGAGTCGAAAAGAGGGAAGAGAGGGGTCTTCCATTCCAAAGCAGGATGGAAAGAAAGAGTCGTGATGATGCTTTTGCTTTTTTGTCTTTTTTCCCCGAAAGGGTATGCTGTTGATTTCTCTGCGGATTGGAAGAACTGGGAGTTTTCGAAGGAAGATTCCATTTTTTCGCAGTCATACTCGATCAGTATGGCTCCCGAGGCGACGCGTGCGGTCACGTTCGGTGCTTCGTGTCGTTATGTGAACAGAAAACAAGGGGGGGAGACGCGGGAAACCTTGACCCCTACTCTTTCCATGGAGATAGTCAACGATCTTTTCACGTTCAATCTAAGTGGCACTCAGACACAACGCAAAGATACAGAACGCCCCGATATCACGAACCGCTCCTGGGATGCGAATTTGACCAGTGACTGCAAAGGGTATGGAGATCTCCGTCTCTATGTGGGACAGAGCTTCAATGAGGACGACGCCAGACCGCGTCATCTCGATGATGAGACGCTCTATTACGGCCTTCATCTGGGTAAGGAGTGGCGAGGAATGGAGGTAGTTTATGACTATCGAGGGTCGGATGAGAGTGATCGTGTGGAATCTTCAAAAACGGATACGGATCAGCACTTTCTCAAAATCTCCTATTCGGGAACGTGGAATAAATTGAGTATGGCGGCGGAGCAGCAATTCAATGTCAATAAGGCCGTGACCAAAACCCAAACTTCCTTGGGGGAACCCGTCTATTATCCCTTGATGATAGGAGTCGTATGGTCCCCCCCGCGGCCTCCCAATGGAGACCGCTTGAAGGTGCATCAAGAGTTTATTATCGATTTGAGGAATCAACCTGTGGATGAAATCCGTTTTTACGTCAATGAAACCGTTGAAGAGCAAGTTCCCACATCCGTCCGATGGGATCTCTATGAAAGCGAGGATGGGGTGATATGGGACGAGCTCAGGACGCGCATCACTCTTCCCTACCGGTTTATTCAAACTTACCAACGTCGTCGTTACCTCCGGCTGGTTGCCGTTGAGGTGCCGATTCCCGCTCCCGAATTGGAAAATCCTGCCTTACGTGTCTATATCCTTCGTGAGGGGAGCGGACGTGTAGAAACACTTACCGTCAAATCGGAGAGCATGCGGAGCAGCCTTTCTTTGGGGTACCAATTTACCCCCGATCTCTCCGTCCACTACTACCTCACCTATGATAAAAGTTCCCCTGACCCGGGAAATGGCAGCACCAACATAAGTCACACGCTTGCCGCTAACTGGTTCGTAAACCGATATTTGGAACCTGCTATCAATCTTTCTCGCACCACAAGGGATACGGAGAACGTGGGAAAGGACGAGACAACAACGATCTCCCTGACAAATACATCCCAGGTCTATGAAACCCTGCAGGTTACCCAGGGATATACCCACTCGTTTGGTAAGGAAATGGGGCGGAAGAGCCATACGACAGACACCTTTGACGTGACGGTGACGGCGAATCTCTATCCTGACTTGGATATGCGATGGAACGGAAACTACTCGAGAGCACATAATTACGAGCCCAGTACAACAACAAGTGGCATCGGATCGAGCTTCAATGTGACGGCTCGTTTAACGCCCGATTTAACGATGAATGGGATATACAATGTGAATTACACGGAATCCTCGCGTCAGGGAGAAGGGAGTTCTTTGGATCATTATATCTCCATAGATGCATCATGGAGTTTGTCGGATGACCTTACCTTGCATGGAAGCGAGGCCTTAACCTTGGTGGATACGGGGGATAACACCCTCAATTCCACCTATTCTCTCTGGATCTCCCTTACGCCCAAGGTTCAGATGAATTTCTCGATCGTCAACACAAGAAGCAATGAAAGTACCTATAATTATTCTGCTTTTATATCATGGACAATAAGCCCTTTCTTGACCCTTAAAAGTTCCTATGATAGGACGGAAGGGAATGGGGAAAAACAGTGGGGATGGATGATCGGTCTAAATGCATATTTCTGATTGTAAATGGAGGCATACGTGAATGAGAAGCTAAGAGTAGTTTTTCTCGCGGTATTCGTGTGGTTTTGTGTTTCTTGCGCAAAGCAGGGAACCATGACGCATTTCACACGGCAGGAGATCGATCCGTCTTATGTGAAACGTGTGGCGGTCTTGAAATTCGAGAATCATACGAAGGAAAAACATGCCGGTGAACGGTTGCGAGATATTACCACCACGGAAATCCTTGCGATGGGGCTGTTTGACGTGGTGGACAAGGCGCTTGTTTCCATCATTCTTCAGGAGGAAACAGGGGGAAAAGCCGAGGCGTTGGACCGCATCACCTTGAAACGTATTGCGAAAAAACTGAGGGTACAGGGGCTCATCATTGGATCCGTGGATACCTATGAAGACAAACGTGATCGAAATTACGCCTATCCCGTCGTGGCGGTGACACTTCGTTTGATCGATGGTGCCTCGGGACAGATCATCTGGCAAGCGAGCGGTACGGAATCGGGATACAGCACCACGGAACGTCTTTTTGGAATAACCCCCAAGGATCTCAGTCAGGTGAGCTATCTCCTGGTTAGGCGGTTACTGAAGACCTTGAAATGAGGAGCTTGGAAAAACGTATGCCACGGAAGAGGATCGTGATTTATATTCTTCTCCTCCTGTTATTTGGGATAGGGGGAAGGAGGGGGAATGCCCAGATAGCCGTTTTCCCTTTCGAGGACCTCACCAGAGGTGTGGCGGGCATCAACATGAAGGTTTCGGAACAGGTGGCGGACCTTTTGGTGAGGATGGGCTATCAGGTCGTAGCACCTCGGGAGATCGTGAACTTTTTGGCTGCGAACCGGTTGCGATGGACGGGGTGGGCAGATCGAGTGACGGCTCGGAAGGTGGAAGAAAAATGGAAGGCCCAGTTCCTTCTTCTGGGGACGGTTTTGGAGGAGGACCCGCAAAAGGAGATCTTTGGGGTTTGTGCCCGTGTTTTGAGGACGCCCGATTATCACCTCGTTTGGGGACGAACGATTGCCATGTCCGAGCAGAGCCAGATTTCTTTGCTGGGATTGAAAAGGATGACATGGGAGGAGTTGAGATTGTTAACCCTTCATGAAATGCTTCACGCCTTTCCTTCGGATGGGAGACAAAAATTGTCGTCCAAACCAGCGATGGGTGTGTTACAAATGTATATTCACCCCCGACATCTCCGGGGAGGACAAGAGATTTCTTGCGGTGTCAAATTGGATATCTCTGGGGATCCTCCTGAATCCCTTGCTTTGTGTGTTGGAAAGGCTCGAGAGATTCCCTTGAGAAGAACCAAAGGCTATTATTCGGCTACGTGGAGGGTCCCTCGAAAAGAAGGGCGCTATTCTGTTAGCCTCGTGGCGCGTTGGGGTGCTCCCTGGTCTTTTGAAAAAAGGGTATTTCTTTCCACCTTTTTCGTGGATAATCACCCTCCAGCATTCGATCTCAAGCTGTCGCATGGAGAACCCCTCTCCGGTGGGTACGCCTTCCGCCGGCATGTGCGTCTTGTCCCTGTCTTGAGAGAAGGGGAACCGATCGGTCGGTGGTGTTTCGAGATCGTTTCTCTAGGCGAAAAGGGGGTTGTTTTGCGTGAAGAGGAGGAGGGGCATCTTCCCCCCGCGTTTGTTTGGAGGGGAAAGGATGGAACGGGTGGAACCCTTCCTAACGGTCCGTATTTGGTGCGGGTGAGCCTGTGGGACTTGGCGGGGAATGAGGCGCGAGCCGAGGCCCGGCTCTTGTTGGTCCGCCAGTTGCCGGAGGTAACGGTCGAGGCCGTGGCGGAAGAGAAGGATCTCGAGATCGCGGTCGTGGTGGGAGAACATCCGGTGCCCGTGACGGACTGGCGGTTTGAAATATGGGATCGGGAAGGAAACCTTGTGTTGCGGCGTGAAGGGGAGGGGGCGCTTCCTTCTTTCAAGATCCCACGAAAGGCGGGACTTCGCTATACCCTGGAGATGCGGGATGATTTTGGGAATAGGCTCGTTATGAGAAACCGAAGGTTGAAGGTGGTAAAAGCGGGCGCTTACGGAGTGAAATCGAAGAAATTGAAGCGGTGGATCAATGAATTTTGACGAAAAGGGAAAATGGCGTATTGCCAGTGGCGTGATGGGGATCTTGTTGCTAGTGATGGGATGCGCTGGAAAACAGCGAAGACATCCCCTCGTTACCCTTGCCGGGGAGTCCAGGCCAGTGTGTAAAATCGCCGTTCTTCCCTTTCAGAACCAAACGAAATTTTCGGCGGCGGGATTGATACTATACCGGATTGTCATGGCGGAGATGGCGAATAGGGGAGATTTTCAGATCGTGGAAGAAGGGATCGTGCGAAGGATTCTCCTTCAAGGAAAAGTTTATCCGGGTCAGGCGATAGGGATAGAAATTCGTAAAATGATCGTTGAAGCCACGGGGGTGGAGGCCTTTTTGTCAGGGGAGGTGGAGGAGGCCATCGAGGAGAAGGATCGGGTCCATCTGGCTTTCAGGATGAGAGTCCAAGAGGCGAAAACGGGGCGTTTGCTGTGGACGACCTATTATGCGAGGAGTGGGAATGAGTATCGAACGGTAATGCATTTCGGGAAAATTGATACCCTCACGGGACTGGCTAGGCAGATGGTGGAGGATGTTCTGCTCACCTGGCAGGGGAAGGGTTTAGGAGGATGCGGGGGATGATACGTTCAAGAAGGATAATAGGGGTGTTTGCCCTTTTGCTCTGGCTTTTTGGTGTTGGAAATGGGCAGGCGTTTTTTGGGAAGTCGTATGTGGTGAGGATAAACGGGGAGTCGTTCCAGAAGAAGGATATCCTTAACTGGTGGCGTTTTTGGCGTGAGAGGGGGATGAAATTTCCCCCAACGCCGCAGCCTTTCGTGGATTGGGTCTTGCTTTCCCAGGAGGCGAAGGCGATGGGGTTGGATAAAGAACCTTCTTATAAAAGGAAGCTCCAGGTTTTTCTGGAAGTGAGGTCGCTTCTTCGCCTCCGTTACGATGAGGTAGACAGTAAAATTGATATCAATCCTGATACCTTGTGGAAGGAATATGTAAAAAATTACGTCCCAAGACTGCGGATAAAGGCGTTGGTGTCGAAGGAAAGAGAAGAGGCGGAAGATTGGCGGAGGAAAATACGAACGCCGGATGATTTCGATCGCCTTTACGAATCTCTTAAAAAAGTGAAAAAAGCGAAGGATTTCGGGTGGGAGCGTCCTACTACGATTCCTCGTGAGTTAAGAGGGATTCTCTTGAGGGCGAAGAAGGGGGATATCATTGGCCCTCTCAAACATGGCGCACGATACTTCGTTCTCTTGATTCTGGACCGAAAAGGGGCGGAAAAGGAGGATTATCAAAAGCTCCATCGGAGTATCGCCGTGAAGTTTAGAAAGAAGGAATCTAGCAGATTGACACGGGAGCTGATCGAGCGGTTGAAGAAGAAATATCCAGTCCAGGTGGACGAGGAGGCGATAAAGAAAATAGGCCTAGAGGAACTGCCTCCGGATTTGAAGAAGAAAGAGGTCTTGAAGATTGGTAAGAAAGCCATGACGGGCGAGCAGTTTCAACTTCAACTCAAAAAGGATGTAAGACTTCGGTTTCCCAAGGGTAAGCGGCCCTCCGAAAGAGAGCTCGAGGGACTCAAACAAGGGATCGTGAACAATACCATTTCTCAGACCTTGACGATGTGGGAGGCGTTGGATCGCCATTATGAAAAGACGGTACTGAAGGACATCTATGAGTTTTATAAACGCCAACGCCTCGTGCGAGAGCTGGAGAACAAGATCTTATGGCCTGAAGTCAAGGTGACCGATGAGGACGTGAAGGAATACTATCGGAAGCATCTGAAAGAATATACCCGACCCGCCCGGGTGGAGATAGCGGTCATACGGACCAAGGACGAGAAACTCATTCGAAAAACCTATGAACGGCTTCGAGAGGGTGAGGATTTCTTCGAAGTGGCACGGGATGTGATGTTTCATGGCGTAAGACCGGAGCGACACGCGTTGAAGGATCTCATCCCGGAGATGAGGGCCGCCCTACGAAGCATGAAACCGGGGGATGTCTCTCCCATCATACGGTTTAAAGATTGGTTTGCCATCGTGAAATTGATCCGAAGATACCCTGAATCGGCGCACCCTTTCAAACTGGTAGAAGGAAGTATTCGCAAGGAATTGAGGAAACATCGATTCGTAGAGGTTCGTGAAGCATATCTGAAGAAATTGAAGAAACGGTCTCATATCGAAATAGATGAAGAGGCGTGGAAAACCCTCAAAGAATCCCAGGAGAAAAAGAATGAAGCAAAAAAGGATTGATGGACGTTTCTTGGTTTGCTTGTGCGTGGTCGCCTTCCTTTTATCGTGTGCGGGGGCGCCGGAGGCGCCGCCACCGAAAGAACGCAAGACGTGTCTCGATTGCCATCCCACGTATCGGGCGTTGGTGAGAAAAGGTGGACCAGTGGTTCATGCGCCAGTCGAGGAAGGGAAGTGTACCGGCTGCCACCGACCGCACGGCTTGGTTGGAGGAGCGTTCTTAAAGAAAGAGCAGCCCTATTTATGTTTGTCGTGTCATCACAAGATAGTGCCGCAACTCAAGGCGAAGGTGGTTCATGCGCCGGCGAAAAAAGGGAAATGCGAGGATTGCCATCTTCCCCATTCGGCGCCTCAACAAAAGCTTCTCAAAGCCCCCATGCGGCAGTTGTGCCTCACGTGTCATAAGGCGATTGGCCAGTATCCGGTGGAGCATCCAGCCATGCGGGAGGGATGCTTGAGGTGTCATAAACCCCATGGATCTACATTCAAGGGGCTTTTGAGTGAGAAGGCCTCGGCCCTCTGTCTTTCCTGTCATAGGGAGAAAGACGAGCTGAAACGTCTCCATTTTGGTTACGAGGTCAGGGGGAGCTGCGTCCAATGCCACAACCCTCATGGGGGAAAGGACAAGCGGCTTCTGAGGCGATCGATTCACGCGCCCGTGGTGAAAGGGGGTTGCCAGGCGTGCCATCTAGGCAAAAAGGGTGAGACGCCTTTGAAGCTCAAAGCGGGACAGGAAGAGAATTGTAAAACGTGCCATGCCATGGAGAAGGGAAAAGTTCACCATCCCCCTTATGACGAAGGAAAATGCCAGCGGTGCCATGTGCCCCATGGAAGCGCTTTTCCACCGCTCTTGTCGAGTGGGACGAAGACCTTGTGCCTTTCGTGTCATGGCTACGGCGGCAAGAAGATCGAGAAAGAGGGAAAGAAGAAGGGAGCCAAATCGGTAAGCCTCCATGAGCCTGTGAAGGAGGGGGATTGTCTAGGATGCCATAAAGGTCATGTGGCCGAAGAGGAAAAACTCCTCAAGACCTCGAGGCAGAAGGTCTGTCTTTCGTGCCATCAGGGACTTCTTCAAAAGGATGTCACGCATGCTCCCTCCGCGAAGGGTGACTGTTTGACGTGCCATGTGCCTCATCAATCCGGATATCCGAAGTTGCTGGCGAGGAGGGAGAAAGAGCTGTGTTTTGCCTGTCATACCCAAACGCGGCGGGAAGAGAATCGTTTCAGTGTCCATACGCCTTTTGGGAGAGGGGAATGTCATGCCTGTCACGATGCCCATTCCGCGCCGTCCAAATTTCTCCTCTCGACGACACCACAGAAGAATTGTCGCCAGTGCCACGCGCGTTTTTTCGAGGAATTTAAGGGAAAGACCCAACACGCCCCTTTCAGGCGTGAGGCGTGTTTGGATTGTCATGAAGTTCATGCTGCCGATTACGCCTTTCAGATAAAAAAGCCACTTGATACCCTTTGTTACGGGTGTCATGGCGACGTGGAAAAAGTGGTGAAGCGAAAGCCCCACGTTCATCGGCCGGTGGAGAAAGGGAATTGTTCCACTTGCCACCAGCCCCATGGCAGTGATCGGAAGGCCTATTTAAGGAAGGATCTTCAACCCCTTTGCCTCTCGTGTCATCCAGAAATTTCCAAGGATTGGCGGGGAGGCGTGGGACATCAGCCTGCAATGAAAAAGGAGGGATGTTTGATTTGTCATCAGCCTCATGCGGCATCCTATGCCAATATTTTAAACAAGCCTCTCCGTAAGACGTGTGTAGTGTGCCATCAGGTGACTTACAAACTTGTGGCGCGCCATGGGAATATCCGTCCGTCGCCAGAAGGTTGTGTGACTTGCCACGATGCCCATGGAGGTGGTGACAAGAGGCTTTTATGGCCGGAGGAGCATGCGCCGTTCAAAAAGGGAGAGTGTAAAAAGTGTCATGGAGGTGGCGTATGAAACGGGTGAGCCTGCTGATAAGCCTCTGGGCGCTGCTGCTGACGAGTCCGTGTTGGAGCGCTTCGGGACGAATGTGTTTTCAATGCCATCCCCGGGCGAAGCTCCTCCAGGGGAGGATTCATGAGCCGGTGGCGAAGGGGGAATGTGTGAGGTGCCATCGTCCGCATGTTGCCAGGCATAAAGGGCTTTTGACGGAGGCTCCCCCAGAGCTTTGTTTTGCTTGCCACAAGAGGGTGAAGAGAGAGTTGACCTCGGCCGTCTTGGTGCATCCGCCCTTTCGAGAGGGGGCCTGTCTGCGGTGCCACAAACCGCATAGCGCTGCCGGCAAGGGACTCCTGAAGGATTCCCTTCGGACCGTTTGTTTTTCCTGTCACAAAGATCTGAAACAATCTTTTCCCCATGTTCACGCCCCATTTGGCAAGGGGCGATGCCTGGTCTGCCATGAGCCCCATGCGTCGGGCGACCGTCGCCTCCTCAAACGGAAAGGTTCCAACCTTTGCGTTTCTTGTCACGCCCCAACGTCGCGATGGAAAAGAATACATCGGGGAGATGGGACGTCGATGGACTGTCTTTCATGTCATCATCCCCACGGTAGCAAGCGGAAGGGGATTTTAAGAAACGTAAGTCACGCGCCGTACGCGCAGAAAAAATGTTCAGTGTGCCATGAGAAACGAAATCGTGGGGCAGCCTTATGTTTTTCATGCCATAAGGATGTTCAGAAGAGTTTTGATCACTTTCACAACCATCTATTGGGGGGGTATAGTCCAAATCCCTGTCTGCTATGCCATAGCCCCCATCTGGCGGATACAAAAGCGATGTTGAGGGATACCCCGCGTCGTTTGTGTCAACAGTGCCATCCGGAAACCTATCGGCAGCGGGAGGAAACGCTTTATTCCCACCCGAAGTGGAAGATGTGTAACGAATGCCATGCTCCGCATGGCTCCGATCATCCTGCCATGTTGAAGGGAAATGGGAATAGGGTTTGTGTCCGGTGTCATGAAACACAGGGGAAGTTTACCCATCCCGTGGGAGAGAAAGTGAGAGACCCGAGAAATGATCAGCCGATTACGTGTGTGACGTGTCACAATACCATGGGAACCAACTTTAAGTACAATCTCCGTCTCAGTGGGGAGGCCGCGCTATGTATCGAATGTCACAAGAATTATTGAGAAGCAAGGAACGATGGTTTGGCCTTAAGAAGCTTTTTGGGATGAGTGGGGGGCTTTGTCTTTTCCTGACCGTGGCTTTTTATGGTGTGGCGGCTGGGGGATCATGGCAGCTCAAGACCTCCCTCGGAAAAGGAACGGAAGGGATTCCCCTCCATTATCCGCTGGGAATCAATTATGATGCTACGCTACAAAGGCTTTATGTGGCGGATTCGGGAAACAATCGCCTCATCTCCTACTCGCTGAAGTGGAAACCCCTCAAGATATTTGATGCGGCCGGTCAGCTTCAGGGACCCATTGGAATGGTCCGAATGGAAGATGGAAGCTTGTGGGTCGTGGAGCGTCCCCTTAACAGTTTGACTTTTATAGATTTGAGACAACGAAAGGTGGAACGGCATCGTTTGACATGGAAGGGGCGTTCTGTTCTGGTTGACAAAATAGCTCTATGGAACGGTAAGCTGGTTATCCTTGACAGGGCGTCGGGAAGAATCCTTCTGTTGGGAAAGAAACTCGATGTAAACAAGGTGTTTTCTCCTGCGGTGAAGGATTTCAAGGGATTCTTTGATCTCAAAGTAAAAGACGGCGTCTTGTGGGGTATGGAAACATTGACGGGTAGGTTGTTCGGATTTCAAAAGAATGGGGAGGTTGTTGCTGTCTTTGTTCCCCAAAGACACCTACCTCAACCGGTTTCATTCGACCGGGATAGCGAGGGAAACGTCTATATCTTGGACCGCTACCTGAAAAGGCTGTTGATCTTTAACAAAGACGGATCGTTACGGTATGAAATGCTGAAAAAGGGTTTTAATCCTGGTCAATTGAGCTATCCTTGGCAGGTATTGATGATTGGGCAATCGTTACTTGTTCTTGACGAGGGGAACGGACGAATTGATGTCTGGAACCGTTAGGATCATTGTGGCAGTCTTGGTTCTGGCGGGAGGGGTGCTGCCTTCCTACGCTCGCGTGAAAGGTGCATGCTCCGATTGCCATACCATGCACTATTCCCAAAGCAGCCAACCCCTGCAGGATTGGGGTCTGTATGGACCCTATAAGGCCCTTTTGGTGAACGATTGTGTTGGGTGCCATACGGGGAAGAATACGGAGAGCACGAAGGTGCCCTACGTCCTTACCCCGGAGAGCGAGATCGTGTATGGTGCGACGGGCACGGAAGCGAATACCAATACGTTGGCGGGTGGAAATTTCTGGTGGGTTTACGATGGAAACGGAAACAGGAGTGATGCAAAAGGGCATAACGTGCAAGGGATTGCCTTGGAAGATGAAACCCTTCATAACACTCCTCCGGGAGGTACCAGCTTGAACCATCGTCTCACGTGTGCGGGAACCTATGGATGCCATGGAGACCGAACGATTGCGGAACCGTTAGAGGCGATGTTGGGGGCGCACCACGCGGACGATTCAACCATCGATGGGACGACGGTAGGGAAGAGTTATCGTTTCCTCAAAGGGATAACAGGATTGGAGGATTCGGATTGGGAATATCGCCCGAAAGCGGACGAACATAACCAGTACAAAGGGGTTGATCGGACGGACGAGGGAGATACCGATCCGACGACAATCAGTTATTTATGTGCTCAATGTCATGGGGATTTCCATTATGGAAACGATGTGAGCAGCGGATCGTGGGGAACGCCTTGGTTGCGGCATCCGACGGATTACGATATGGGAAACACGGCCAATGGTTCCGAGTATCGGCATTATCCAGGGCCTTTTGGGCAGGTAGGGACATACTCGGTTGTCGCACCGGTCGCAAGTGAAAATGTTACCCAAGTAATATCCAACGTTACGTTTGACAAAGATACCATCATCACGTGCCTTACGTGCCACCGTGCGCATGGAACTCCCTATTGGAAGCTCCTGCGGTGGAATTATTTTGGATGGCCCACCGATAAAGAGGATGATGTGAATGGATGTATGGCGTGTCATACGACCAAAAATTAGTTTCTTGATGGTTGTTGCCTGTTGGGTATGGATGAGCGGGCCGGCAAAAGCGGGCCCTTATTGGCGCTCCGCGCACGGAAGTTATTCTGCCGGAGTCAAGAGGGGAAGTCGAACCCTCTATGCGAGGGGAAACTGCGCCCATTGCCACGATCAACACGGATACTATGGAGGCATCAGCAATGGAGGCCCGTTCTCCTTCGCTTTGTTTGCGAATCCTTTCAATACGAATGCCTCACCGGGCAATTATCAAAAGGCGGATGCCTTTTGCTTTCATTGTCATACCAATGCGACAGATTCGGAACAGAGTGGTGGAATCACGAATGAAGATTACGCGAAAACCTTTGGAGGATATAGCTCTTCGGGAAAAAACGATATTCTCTCCACGTTTAATCAGACATCCTATCACGATTTGGAGGATGTCTATAATTACGCTCGTACGAATTTTTCCTTTTTTACCCAACGGTCTTCTCCTTGTGTCGCCTGTCACAATCCTCATCTGGCCAAAAGGGTCAAGGCGGATCCGGCAAATCCTTCCGCGAACACGGCGGTATCTCTTCCCTCGGCGCATGACGACTTGTGGGGGGATGGTGCTACCGCCACGGAAAGGGAAACAATGTACTATTTCTACCAAGGTCATTATCAGTCTCCGTATGCGTATGGGGGAACCAACTCTTATGAACCGGGGGGGACAACGACCTATGATGGTTCCAATTTGCCCGATTACGCCACCTTCTGCACGGAGTGCCATAATCCGAACACAACCATTTACAGTTCCCAGCTTGGACGGAATCTTATTAAGATTGACTGGACGACTCAGGGAGGGGAGGCGGGCCCCGGTGACAAACACGGGAAGAATTCGGCCACGACGGCACTGAGCATCAAGGCTCCGTATTCTTCCGCTCCCATCGGAATTACCATGGGGTTTGCCCTTTCATGCACGGATTGTCATGAACCTCATGGTTCCCCCAATCCCTATCTTATCCGGACGGAAGTAAACGGGGTTCAGGTAACCATCTCCGGGACCTCGGGAAATCAGATCGGTTACCTCTGCCGTGCGTGCCACAAGGACGATCAGGCGTATGGAACCACGGCTACCCCCAATAGGTGGCAGCACGTGCACCATTGCACGGATGGGGGAGCGAACGATGCCCCTTATCCCGGGGTTGGAATGTGTGGAGGATGTCATTCGGGAGGCGGTGGCGGTGGAAGAGATCGTTGTACTAGTACGGGAAGCCCAACCCCTATCCCGTGTCTGAATTGTCATATGCACGGGAAGGACGACGGGTGGTTAGGAGGATCCAGCACGGGGAGGAGGTGTTTTTGATGCGACGAGGCGTGTGGCTAGTCTTCTTGATTGTATGGGGAGGCGTGGCTATTGGTGTCGCTGAAGCGGCACGGTTGAATGTATTTGTGAACGTGGAACATCCGATGAGGCGTGACGCGGGTTTTGTTGTGAAGGAGCTGCGTTTAGGGGGGAGCGAAGGCACGGATGTTCCTTTGGAATTGGAAAAACCGAAGGTTTCCACGAAGGCCCCTTTTGGGCAATCTTTACTGACGAGCGCGGAGGTTCCTGAGGGGCGCTATAGCGCAGTATCGCTAAAACTTTCCGAGATTTACATCGGAGAGAAGAGGATTTCTCAAGAACGAGGAATCAGGATTTCGGTAAATTTGGAATTGAAGGAAGGGGAAAGCCGATGCCTCTTTCTCGTGTGGGATGTCCAAGGGTCGCAACGAGAGGACGGCTTTGTCCCCTCTTTGTATGCCCTTCCCCAGCGTCGCCCCCTTCGCGGAGAGACGGTCTATGTCACGTGTGACGGGATTAACACCTTGTTTGCCATTCGTACCGACAGAAATCGGGTAGTGGCTTCGCTTGCGACCAAGGCGACTCCGAGGCAGCTTGTTGCTCTCCCAAGGGGAGACCGTCTTTATGTTCTTTGCGAAGAAAGCCGTTCGCTTCTGTCGGTGGAGATGTCAACCTTTCGGGTGATCGATTCCCTTTTGCTTCCCATGGTTCAGAGGCCGAGATTCTTGACATTGATTGATAGGGGGATCGTTGCCATCACGGATCCCACGAATGATCAGATTTTTCTGGTTGACGCGACGACGGGACGTCTCGTGAAGTCGAAGCGGTTGGGGCATCACCCCTCTGATCTATTTTTCTGGACGAGAGGTCGAAGTCTATTCGTTTCTTCGACGGGTGAACAGAAGGTCTATCAGTTAAACGAGGATCTTATCACGGAACGGGTTTACCATACAGGATCGTCTCCCCGGGGGATATGGGTGGAGAGAGAACGGCTCTATGTGGCGGATCAACGATCGGGTACGATCAGTGTGTTTGACCTCCGGCAAGGAAGGCTTGTGGGGAGACTGAGATGTGGGCCGAGACCCATGAAGATTTTTGGTGTACGCAGCCGGCTTTATATTACGGATGCCCAACAGGGAATCTTGAGCTTTTTGTGGCCGGGACAGATGTCGATTTCGAAGAGGATCAAGATCGGAGGGGCCTTTTATGAGGTGGTGGCGTGTAAGAAGCGGGGATGGCTCTATATAGTGGATCGGAAAGAAAAGAGGATCGTGGTCGTCGATGCCCTCTCGTTTAAGGAAAAGGGAAGTATTGAACTGGGCGGTGTGCCTTTCGGGTTGGCCGTTGGCGCCTGAGACGGTGGAGAGCAAGGGTGAAGAGGGAGACATGGCGAAAAAGGTTGTGTTTTGCGCTTACCGTCGTGTGTCTATGGGGAGGATTTGAAGGGCTCGCCAAGGGGAAACTCTGTATCGAGTGCCACCGCTTTGGACGCATAGGGAAGTGGCTTCATGAGCCTTTTAGCTTGAAAGAATGTGAAACGTGTCACGGAGGTAACGAGGCAGCGGGTGAGGTGAGGAATGTTGATCTCAGCAGGGTAAGATGGGTTCTCAAACGTCATTTTTACGGGGGACGAGGATTCATCTTTCTGCCCCGGCGGGTTCGGGGCAAAACCCTGGTATTTTATTCGGAGGCACGCGAGAAGGTTCAGACATTATCATTGGCTTCAGCAAAACCGCTGACCATAAACACATCGAATTCCCCTAAGATATTACGAGCTTCCCTTTGTGGGTGGGAGAAAGGAGTTTTCGTTGAAGCGGCGTTGTGTATTGAAACGAATGTTCCAACGGAGGTGGAAGTAAGGATAGGAAACAGAAGTGAACACAGTGGAGGTGATTTGTATACGCGCCATAAAATCGTTCTGACGCATTTGAAAGAGGGGAAGAGATATACCGCAACGGTGATTGCGAAGGATCTCAAAGGGAGGAAGTCAACTCCATATTCATGCTCTTTCCAGCTGGAAGGGGACAACGGGGAAAAGGAATTCTTTAATTCCAGCGGTGATTCCTGTAAGGTATCGGTCGTCTCTCTTCCTTCAGACGATTTCGCGCTCGCTATCGAGTCGGATGAAGAGATGGATTGGCGACTGGGTCTCTTGCCGGAAGTTGAGGCGCAGACGGAAAGGGTGAAAGGACACCCCCTGTTGAGCTCGGCCCTCTATGCCAGCTTGGACGTGTGTTATGAGTGCCATCCGAATGAAAAGCTTGGGGCGTCTCATCCTGTTAATGTTTCTTTAAAACCGGGGATGAAGGCGAAAGATGTTCCCTTGATAGGAGGAGTGGTGACGTGTGTGAGTTGCCATGAGCCCCATGCGGCGAACCGACCTTATCTGTTGAGAAAGAAAGAGGATGATCTTTGCGTGGCGTGTCATGGGGAACGTTACAGGAGATAGCGTGTGAAAAACGGGAGGGTGTATGAAGAAAAAAAAGTATAGCGTAAAACGAAAAAAGTTGAACTTGCACGTGAAAAGGGAGTTGCAATTCTGGATCTTGGAAAGATTCTTGATTGTGCTTTTTATCTCCATTCTCCTTGGACTTTCCGTCCTCTATTTCTTCAGTCACAAAGAGATTGGGACCTCTTTTCACAGGGCGCATCTAACAATTCGGCATGTCAGTGATTTATTACTTCCCGTTATTGTAGCGAGCGGGGGGTTTTGCCTCTTGCTAGGCTTTTTTTGTGCGATTTTCTTTCCTCAACGGGTGGCAGGGCCGATCTATCGAATAGAACGCGGCCTTCTCGAGATAGCGAAAGGAGATTTTACTCACGTGTTCCGCCTTCGAAAAGGGGATCGCTTTCAGACATTGGCGGATGCCGCGAACCAGGCGGTTGATCGCGTTCGTCAGGAACTCAGGGAAGTGGAGGAAGGGCTTGGGGAAGCAGAAGAAGCGATGAAGAAGGGGGATCCTCAAAGGGCTATGGAAAGGATTTCCGAGCTGCGGAGGCATTTGAGAACTCTAGGATGCTGAAGATGCGTTGAAAAAGGTTTCTATTGATTTAAGGGAGAAAATGAGCCATAAAGGAGGGGATGGAGAAAGTTGCGAAGGCCTTGAAAGGGGAGCAGGCCTATTGGTTGAAATTTTGCCTGACGGGAATTGGTATCGGGGCCATCGCGGGTTTTTTCCTTTTATATCCCATCAATGAATTCGTCTATTATTATGAGCATGGTTTGGCACACCCCCCCAGTGTGTGGGCGTTTATCGGCGGACAGTTGACCCATTCACTCAAGGGAGGAACGCCGGTCAAGACGTTTTTTTACGCCGCGGTAGGGGCGATCTTTGGACTCGCTATCGCCCTTTTCTTTGGATCGTGGCAAAAAAAGGCGCGGCATATTCAACGCCTCCACACCGCGCTAGAGGATAATCTAGGCGCCTTGATCGCTCAAGGGGAGGGGCCCAAGATAGAATTTAAATCTTCGTTTCGTTGGGACTTTCGGCAGGATAAGGTGAACCGAGGATTGGAAAATGCCGTGTTAAAAACTCTGGCGGGTTTCATGAATGGAAAGGGAGGAACGTTGCTGATCGGTGTGGATGACAGCGGGGCGGTCCTTGGGCTGGAGAAGGATTACGAAACCCTCAAGAAGAAAAACCGGGACGGCTTCGAACTGGCGATCATGACGGCCGTTTCCGCGAAGCTGGGGCCGGAGTTTTGTCAGAACCTTCATGTCATTTTTCACTCGATTGAGGGGAAAGATGTATGCAGAATCATTGTCGAGCCCTCCCTGAAGCCGGTGTTCGTGAAACAGGAAGGGAAAACGAAATTTTTCCTTCGGACGGGGGGGAGTACCCGGGAATTGAATATCGAAGAGGCCATGGCCTATATGGAAACCCGACGAAGGGAATCATAAAGAGAGAGGGGAGGTAGAAATGTCGAAAATCCCGCCTGGACAAAGGTACATTGATTCGTGGCCGGTGAGGACGGCAGAGGAGTTTCCGTCTCTTGCCGTGGATGAGTGGACGTTGGAAGTGAGCGGGTTGGTACAGGAGAGAAAGGTCTTTACACTTGACGAAATTTGGGCGTTTCCACAGGTGGAGATAGAGGGGGATTTCCATTGCGTGGAGACGTGGTCTGTACCGAATAACCGCTGGAAAGGGGTTCGAGTGAAGGAAATCTTGGATCGTGTTTCCCCTCTTAAGGAGGCGCGATTTGCCGTGTTCCATTCACCAGGAGGATATTCTTCAGAGGTGGACATGGTCTGTGCGAGAGATGAAGGCTCTTTGCTGGCATGGGAGCGCAACGGGGAGCCCATTCCTTTTGAGCATGGATATCCTCTCCGGCTTATCATTCCGGGGCGATATGCGTATAAAAGTGTCAAATGGGTGTGTAAGATTGAATTGGTTGATGAAGACATCCGCGGGTACTGGGAAGCCCGCGGCTATCACCCCGTCGCGGATGTGTGGAAGAACGAGCGGTATGGATAATTCATTCGTGAGAATTGGTGCGGGAGGTGGTCCCCAGATAGATGGCCATGATGGCCAGGGTGGCTCCTGTGAGATCGAGAAGGCCTGTTGGGCGATTGAAAAAGAGGATGTCCCATAAGAAAGAGAGAGTAGGCTGGAGTAGAAGGATCAGACCTGCCTTGGAGGTTTCGACATAGGCGATGCCTTTCGATATCAATACCCATCCCAAGACCTGCCCCATGACGCCGTAAGCGATAAGGGCGAGAAACGTTTGCGTGTCTGGAATGACGAACGAGGCGCCAGAAGTAGCGACGTGGAGTCCGATTCCGATGGCGGTTAGGACGGAAATGATGGCAATGACGAGGAGGGGAGAGAGGTCTCTGTGTCGCTTTTGCAAACTTCGCAGACTGAGCAGATAGCCTGAGTAGGCGAGTGCCGTTACCAGTCCCAACACAACTCCAAAGTAGAAATGGGGCGCTGACGAAGCTTCCGTTCCGGGAAGGATGAGCAGCCCTAAACCCATCACCGCAAGGGAAACGGAAATTATGTAACGAGGACCCAGGCGTTCTTTGTAGAGAAACAAACCAGTGCCAGCAAGGATAAACACTTGGAAATTGGCGAGGATCGTGGCTAGTCCGGGTCCCACGTAGAAGATACTTTGATGCCAGACAATGAGATCTAGAATGAAACAGGAGGCAGACAAGATCATCAGGAAAAAGGCGTGAGAGGGAAGTCGATTCCATTTTCTGGTAAGGGCGATGATGATAAGAAGAAACAAACCTCCGATTGCCATACGATAAAAGGCGGAGACGGCGGGTTCCACGTGAGCGATCTTGACGAATACGGCGGAGAAGCTGATCATCACCGCGCCGGCTAGGAGCTTCAAGACAGCGGATGTTTTTGTCGAGAGAGGAAAGGTCATCACAAAATGGGAAAGGCACCCGGAGGTGCCTTGGGTTGAAGAAGGGATTTGTGAATATTTTGTGCGCTCAATTTCCCGACCGAATCGTGAGCACGGCACAATGCGCACGGCGACAGACCCGCTCGGCCACGCTTCCAAAAATGGCCTTTTCTATGCCCGTTCGACCATGCGTGCCGAGAATGATGAGATCAACCGATTTCTCCCGTGCGATTTCTAGGATGGGATGATAGGGAGCTTCCGAGGATTCTTCCGTGATTATTTCGTAATCGGTAAAGTTGCCCATCGTTGCGATGTAGCGGGATTCGATTTCGTTTTTCACATAAAGATCCCTCTCTTTTTTTATCTTTTCACGTATGTCTTCCGTGACGTAAAGATCTACGAATCCTGTCTGCGGAGGCTGTTCGACGATGTGGACGAGATAGAGGGTAGCTTGATATTTTTTCGCGAGATCCAGGGCGTAGGGGAAGGCGTCATCGCTGTTCTGGGACAGGTCGGTGCAAAACATGATTTTTTTAAACATGGCATACCTCCTTTCACCAACCACCGGGTGTGAGGTGTTTTGGAAATTACTTTTCTGTCGTGCCTCCAAGTTTCGGGTTTCAGTCCCCGTGAAATCCTCATGGCTGGGGCCGCCAATTTGGCGAGGTAAATCGTCCGCGTGAATCCTTCCTTCTTCAGAGCTTTGGCTATGCCCCGAATTTCTTCAGCTTCAAGGCATGGGCCAGCATGAGGGCGATCCCGTCCTTGGCGAGAAAGCGTCCCAGCCCGCCGTGGACGAAGGCGCGTTCGCTAAAATGGGTCACCTCGTCCGGACGGATGTATTTGTTGACCAGAAGGAAGGGGTTGGGATGCCAGCTATGGGACTTGAGCGCAGCCGGCGTCGAGTGGTCCGCCGTGACGACCAGGACATCGGGCTTCAGGGCGAGTAGGTCGGGAATGGCCTTGTCCACTTCCTCGATGATGGAGACCTTCTTCTCGAAGTTCCCGTCTTCCCCGTAACTGTCCGTCTTCTTCACGTGGACGAAGAAGAAATCGTAAGAGTCCCAGTGCTCCTTGAGGGTCTCGATTTCGTCCGCCACGGTCTTTCCCGTGTCCAGCAGCGTCATCCCTACCAGCTTGGCGAGACCGCGGTACATGGGGTAGGTGGCGATGGCGGCGGGGGTCAGTCCGAAGCGCTGCTCCATGCTGGGGATGTCGGGATACTTGGCGAAACCCCTCAGCAGGATGGTGTTGGCGGGGTGCTCGTCTTTGAGCACCTCTTCCGCCTTTCGGATGAAGGTATTGACGATCTCGACGGTATGTTCCGCCTCCGGCGCCAGGGCCGAGGCGAGCTTTGGCGGAAGCCCTACCTGTTGGGGGTCGGCGTCGGCGATTCTTCCGTCCAGTCCTTCCCCGCGAAAGAGGACGACGAACCGATGTTCCAGTCCGGAATGGATGATGATTTTCACCCCGTCGATCTCCGGAATGGCTTCGGCCATCTTGGCGCAGAGCTTCTGGTTCAGCTCCGTGGGGATACGTCCCGCCCGCCGGTCGGTGATGGTGGTGGCGTCACGGGTGGCGAAGTTCCCCCGGGCCGCCACGTCCAGCGGGGTCATCTCCAGGCCCACGCCCAGGGCTTCCAGGACCCCGCGACCAATCTCGTATTGGGTGGGGTCGTAACCGAACAGTCCCAAGTGACCCGGACCGCTGCCCGCCGTGATGCCGCGGTCGATGGAGTCAGTGAGTCCGCAGACGTTTTCTTTTACCAACCGATCCAGGTTCGGGGTGTCTGCCGCTTCCAGTTCCGTCTTGCCGTCGATGGGAAGTCCTCCCACGCCGTCCATGACGAGGAGAACGATCTTGCTATCCGTCTTCGTGACAAGGGAGGTTAAAATATCTGGGTGCATTAGATGATCCCCTTTTCTTTGAAAGCCTTTAGGTCTTCGGGGCTGTACCCGAGTTTCCCGTAGATCTCTTCGTTGTGTTCTCCGAAACGAGGCGGGAAGGTGAGAGAGAAATTGGCGGATTTAAGGTAATCTGTCTTGACGACGGGAGGCGGCAGATGCACCGTCATGCCGGAACGTGAATCGGTCGCCGTGATCATGGCATCCTTGATCATGGGATCTTCCACGACGTCCTCCATCGTATTGACCTTGGAGATGGGGATGGTGGCCTCCGTGAATTTCTTGATGATCTCGTCGGTGGTGAAGGTCTTGGTGACCTTGACGATCTCCCGGTTGAGGTTGTCCACGTCGGCGATACGACCCGCGTTCTTCTCGTATTCCGGCTTTTTCAGGTGCGCGAATTCGGGGAAGTTGGTGAAGGTATCCCATTGACGGTCGTTGCCGACCGCGATGTAGACGTAGCCATCGCTCGTGGGATAGACGGAAACCGGCGCGAAGAACTGGTGGGTGTTGCCCCGGCGGGTGATCTTCTCGTGGAAGTCCTTGGTGAGCATGACGGGGTTGACCAGCCACGAGACGGTGCTGAGGAACATGACCATATCGATGCGGCTGCCCTCGCCGGTGACACTCCGCTTGTAGAGGGCCTTCATGACCTGTCCGAAGGCGTGCTCGCTGGTGCCAAGGTCCGCGATGGGGACGCCGAAGACCTGGGGATCCCCGTCCTTTTCCCCCGTGAGATCCATGATGCCGGAGCGGGCCTGCAGGACCGGATCGTAGGCGGCCTCGTTGGAGTCGGGACCGAACCCCGTGATGCCGACCCAGATGATATCGGGCTTGATCTTCTTCAAGGTCTCGTATTCGATGCCCAGTTTCGGGTAGTTGCGGGGGAGCTGGTTGCAGGCGAAGATGTCCACGTCCAGCTTTTCGATGAGCTCTCGCAGGATCTTCTGGCCTTCCGGGGTTCTCAGGTTCAGGGTGATGGCCTTCTTCCCGCAGTTGTTGGGGAGGAAATAGGTATTCATGCCTTCTTCGTTTAATACATTGGAACCGATGAAACGATTGGGATCCCCGAACTTGGGGTGTTCCAGGCGGATGATATTCATGCCTTCCTGGGCGAGGCGGTAGGTGAGGAACGGCAGCACCGTGGCTTGTTCAAGGCTCAGAACGGTAATATTGTCGAATAGGCCCATTATTTTTTCCTCCCTTTGATAGAATAGTTGAAAAACTTATAATTTCAATCCCTAATTGTGTCAAGGAAAATTCCAAGGACAAGAGGTTTAAAAAATGGAGGCGGCAACCGGATTCGAACCGGTGAATAACGGTTTTGCAGACCGTCGCCTTACCACTTGGCTATGCCGCCTAAA
>CAZOBB010000088.1:0-7023 GCA_964577975.1 uncultured Thermodesulfobacteriota bacterium
GGACCGCCGCGAAGGCGGTGAACAGGGCAAAGATCAGGATCACCGGCTTGGTCGGAAGGGAGATGTTCGCCCACGTGCCCACCGGGGCGAAAATGATCATGCAGATCCCGAAGGGCAGAGCCGTCTTCCACTCGATCAACCTCTCCCTCGCGTACACGACCGCGGCGGACGACGAGTTCACGATGTTCAACAGCATTCCCAGGGGAATCGCCTGGGTCTTGAAATCCATCCCCAGCCAGAAGAGAATGGGAATATACAACTGGGAACCTCCCATCCCCAGCATGGAAAAGACCAGGGCGATCACGAAAAACAGGGGCGGCGCGAGATAGATGAGATTCATGAAGCACTCCCCTTCCTATGTCTATGTACACTTTTGCCGTCACTCATAAGAAACTGGCGTTCCCTTTTCACTTCGATGGTAGCCCCCAAAACGCATATTCGCATATACGGTTATATCATAGAAAATTTTACTCCACCTTCTCCTTCCTGTCAAGGGGAAATTAGAAATCGCCTCTTTTTCACATCATCAAATCGCCAGGCTTCAAGTCAGGTCGTGAGGCTACAACGATAATCACACATGGTTGGCTTCCCGTGTTCACCAAGCCGTGAAGAGACCCTGTCGGAATCCAAATCGCACATCCCGATTCCACCTCCCGCCGCTCATCATCAACTATCATCTCCCCTTTCCCTTCCAAGATGAAATAAATCTCCTCCATAATATCCCGATGAGGTTCAATCTCATTCCCTGGTGGAAGGACCGCGATGGCAAAAAATCCCAACTCTTTCAACACCCTGCCATCCAAAACCATCTCGGCCAAGGCTCCTCCATGGGCAATATAGCGTGTTTCCGTTACCTCTTTATCGTTGATGTGTCTGACAATCATTCCCCCGCCCCAATCCTTTCCAAACGTTTCTCGTATGTTTTCGCCAGCTCCACATAGACACGCTTCACATGCCTAAAATGCGCTCGTTTCTCTTCATTGATCCCTTTCATCACACGTGCGGGAACTCCACCAACCAGGCTATCCGGTGGCACGACGGTTCCCGCCGTTACCACGGCACCTTCGGCAACCACGGCCCCCCGCCCGATGACCACATCAAAACCTATCACGGCTCCCATCCCAATGACGGCCTCATCTCCTATTTCCTTTCCATGTACGATGGCTCCGTGACCGAGGATGACACGTCTTCCAATGACAAGCTCTTCCGACGGTCTCGCATGGCAGACACACCCCTCCTCGATGGCTGTTTCTTCACCAACCGTGATATTTCCATAATCCCCCCGTAAGATCGCGCCAAATCCTATATAACACCGCCTTCCAACGCGAACGCCTCCGATGACATCGGCTGAATCGGCTACAAAACACTCCTCCCCAATCTCAGGCACTTTTCCGTCAAACTCGTAGATAGGCATCTTCTCAGCCCTTGACAAACCTTATCATTTTATCCATCATCGAAAAGCTTATCATGGGGAATAGGCATTGACAAGATGGAAAAAGACACCATTCAGAGGCTATACCGAATCAACCGTGAAGCCATCAGCACATTGAAATTTCTGTTGGAATCCTATGAGGGTATCGCCGTTTCTCGAACCATAGACGACAAACTCGCCCTCGTCGAAATGATGATTCCTCAAGGCTTCTGTCACACTTTTGAAGAACTGGTAGCCGATATAGCGGGGGAAACAGGCATGACCCCCGTCTATACCAGCCACATAAAAGGAGATATCCATGACTCTAAAAGAACTCCTTAGACTTCCTCTGGAAAAGATTCTCTCCCGCTCCCTCCGACGCGGAGGGCAATTTGCTGACATCTTTTTCGAATCCAAGGAGGAAACAACCCTTATCTTCGAAAACACCCGCATGGAGAAGATCACCACAGGTATCGACACTGGGATTGGAATCCGTGTTATCGACAACTTCCACACTTTCTACGCTTACACAAATTACATCACAGAATCTTCCTTGCGATCTTTGGCCGCCCACATCGCCGATATGGTCGCTCTCAATCAAAAAGCTACCGCTCTCCCAAAAATCCAACCCCTTGAATCCCATAGCCATTCCATCAAAATCCCCCCCGATTCCGTGGCCCTCGACGCCAAGACGATCTATCTGGAAGAGGCCGATGAGGCCGCCCGCTCCGTGGACGGACGGATACGCCAAGTCAAGGTCATCTACCGAGATGAGGAGAGGGAGATCTTTACCCTCAATTCAAACGGGGAACAGGCCACCGAAAAACGCGTCCAGACCGTCTTCCTCGTCCACGTGGTCGCCAGCGACGGCGAAACCATGGAAACGGGCTACGAGATGGTGGGGGGTATCCGAGGCCTGGAGCTTTTCGAAAACGACCGCCACACTCAAACGGCAAAGATAGCGGCGCGGCGCGCCATCACCATGCTCGAGGCCCCTTTCGCGCCGAAAGGGGAAATGTCGGTAGTCCTCTCCAGTGAGGCCGGCGGAACCATGATCCACGAGGCCATCGGCCATGGTCTCGAGGCGGATCTTGCCCAGCAGGGACTGTCACGATACAGCGGAAAGATGGGAGAAACCGTGGCCAGTCCCCTTATCACGGTCATCGACAACCCCACGCTCAAAAACCGACGCGGTTCCTATTACGTGGATGACGAAGGGACCCCTTCCCGAAAAACCGTTCTCGTGGAAAAAGGGGTTTTGATCTCCTACATGCACGACCGTCTCAGCGCCATGAAGGACAAGACCCGCTCCACCGGAAATGGACGCCGACAGTCTTATCGCTACCGCCCCCTTCCCCGTATGTCCAACACCTATATCGTCCCGGGAGAAACGGATCCCCAGGAAATCATCGCGTCTCTGAAAAACGGGTTGCTCGTCAAGAAGATGGGGGGAGGCCAGGTCGATACGGCTAATGGAGACTTTGTCTTTGAGATCAGCGAGGCCTATAAAGTGGAAAAAGGCAAAATCCTTCATCCCGTCCGTGGGGCCACGCTCATCGGCAACGGCCCGGAAATCCTATCGGAAATCGACCTGGTGGGCAATGACCTTGGCTTCGCCATCGGAACCTGCGGCAAGGACGGTCAAGGGGTCCCCGTCTCCGACGCCCAACCTACCCTTCGCATCCCCACCATTATTGTGGGGGGACGTTCGTAGGACGAATCAAAACACTCAAAATTCTCTTTCGATTCGCCGTATAAATAACTGCCTCCCACCCGTCGGCGAGGGAAATCCTTTCTCCAGGTTTGGGAATACGTCCCGTCAATTTCAGAATATAGGCCGCTAGGTTTCCCTCTTCCTCCGGTAATCGCAAACCTGTTACCTCGTTCACTTCTTCTAGATCGGCGTTTCCCCTCGCCAAATAGGATCCGTCAGACAAAGGAATAATCTCACGCGTCATCCTTTCATCCTCGTCCCGAATCTCTCCTACGATCTCTTCCAAGAGATCCTTCAGGGTCACGATCCCTTCCGTTCCCCCGAACTCGTCAATGACGATGGCCATCTGAATCCCTTTGCTCAAAAAGAGATGGAGAGCTTGATCCACCTTGGCAAAAGTGGGAATATAGAAGGGACGGCGGATCATACGACGCAAGTCGATGGGGCGTTTCTTAAGAAGGGCATGGATCAGATCCTTGACATAGAGGATCCCTACCACGTTGTCCTTTCTCTCTTCATAAACGGGTATCCGGCTCAGGCGCGTTTTTTCGACGGTGGCAAGGATTTCTTCTTCCGAGGCATCCACGGGAAGGAACACCGTCTCAGTCCTTGGAATCATCACTTGCTCAAGGTCAATTTTTCCAATTTTGAATATATTAAGAAGCATCCTCTCCTCTTCAGGAAGAAGCACACCATCCTGTTTCCCGATGCTGATGATCCCCTCAATCTCGTCGTGGGTAATCATTTTGGTGGGCAGGTTTGGAGACACCCCGAAAAACCACAAAATCCCTTTTCCCGCTTTCGAAATGAGAAAAGTGACAGGAGAAAGGATCCGCTCAAGCCACCCGATGATTCCCACCACGCGGAGGGCCGCCGTCTCCGGATAGTTGGCTGCGTAGGTCTTCGGCGCGATCTCCCCGAAAAGGAGAATCACAAGGGTCATCACCAATGTTGCAAGCAATGTCCCTCGGGCGTTCCCGAAAAAATGTATAAAGAAGAGCGTCGCCAGGGAAGAAGCAGCAATATTAACAAAATTATTCCCAATGAGGATCGTCCCGATAACCTTATCGGGCGACTTCCGCATCTTCAAAATGAGTGAAGCTTTCTTGTTTCCTTTCCGTTCCAGATGATGGAGACGATAAAAATTGGAGGTAAAAATGGCTGTCTCCGCGCCAGAAAAAAACGCGGAACAGATTACCAATGCGACAAGACATCCAACATCCACCCACACCATTTTTCATCTCCCTTCAACATAATTCAGTCCCACACACCTTCCTTTTTTGTATGGACTTTGGTCAGAAAATGGGGTATGTAACGTCCAACGCAGAATCGCGAGGGAAATAGTATACCGATTCCATGATGCATTGCCCTTTTATCATCATAATGAAAGATTTCTCGTATTTCAAGAGAACGGTAGTGCCTCACCCACTCTCCGCACCACCTGGCCGAAAGGGATAATGACGTGAAAATCCTCCTCTCTTCGGGCACTTTATACAAAAAGCCTCCTTGGGTCGCAGCAGAAATCGCCCGTCGCGTGGGGTTCGATGGCGTCGAGTTGGTTCTCGGGTACGGACTTCAGGGAAGCAGCGGTGAGCGTGAGATCGAAACCACTTTGAAAGAGGGTCACATTGGAAGCCTCCACGCACCTTTTTACAAGCTTAAGGGTTGGGGCAACCTCTTTGAATCCTTGCGAAAAACCATCGAATTGGCGGAAAAATTCCGAATCCCCCTCGTCACCTTTCATCCCCCGCGATGGCTCGATCTGGAAATCGGGTTTTACCGACGTTTGAAGGGCATCCAGGATTTTCAAGACAGGTTCGGAAATCGATTCCTTTCCATCACCATCGAAAACATGCCAGTATCGCACGGCCCAATCAAGATCGGAACCTACCTTTTGTCCCGCCCAGAGACCCTCATTCGGTTCGCCGAAACACACAATCTCTATCTTACCCTCGACGTGACCCACCTAGGAACACGCGAAAAGGACTTCTTGGAAGATGTGGAAAAATTCCTGGCGACCGGGAGGATCAAGAATGTTCATTTCAGCGATTACGCCGACGGCCGAGAGCATCTCTTCCCAGGAAAGGGAACCCTCCCACTAAGAGAGGTGCTTGAAACCTTGGGCGCAACCCATTACAATGGCGCCATCACGCTGGAACTGTTCCCTAAAGAGATCGAGGGGGATTTCCGGGAAATGACGGACAAACTCTCACAAGCCCTCGATTTCATTCGAAAAGGGCTCGGCATCAGCGAGGAAACCATTCCGAAGGAGACGGCCTATGGAGTATGAACCCGTTATCGGGCTTGAAGTCCACGCGCAACTGAACACGAAGACCAAGATCTTCTGCAGTTGTTCCACCGAATTCGGGGCCCCGCCCAACACGCACATCTGCCCCGTCTGCACGGGCCAGCCCGGGGTCCTGCCGGTCCTCAATAAAAAGGTTGTGGAATACGCCATCAAGATGGGCCTGGCCACCCACTGCACCATCGCCCGGGTCAGCCGGTTCGCCCGGAAGAACTACTTCTACCCCGACCTTCCCAAGGGATACCAGATCTCCCAGTACGAGCTGCCGCTGGCCGAACACGGCTACGTGGAGATCCTCGTGGACGGCGAGACGAAACGGATCGGCCTCACCCGCATCCACATGGAAGAGGACGCGGGCAAGCTCGTCCATCCCGGTTCCTTCACCGACACCCCCTACAGCCTGGTGGACTACAACCGCTCCGGCGTCCCCCTCATCGAGATCGTCAGCGAACCGGACATGCGTTCCCCCAAAGAGGCGGGGGCCTACCTCCGGACGCTGCGGGCTATCCTTCGATACCTGGAGATCTCCGACGGCAACATGGAGGAAGGCAGCTTCCGCTGCGACGCCAACATCTCCGTGCGGCCCCGGGGAACCGAAACATTCGGCACCCGCACGGAGCTGAAGAACATGAACTCCTTCCGCAACGTGGAAAAGGCCCTGGAATACGAGATCGAACGCCAGATCGCCGCCTTGGAAAGCGGCGAGACGGTAGTTCAGGAAACCCGCCTCTGGGATGCCGCCGCCGGCGTCACCCGCACCATGCGGGGCAAGGAAGAAGCCGACGACTACCGCTATTTCCCCGACCCGGACCTGCTGCCCCTCGTGGTGGAAGAGGACTGGATCGAGGAGATCCGGCAAACCCTTCCCGAGCTGCCCGCCGAAAAGCGGGACCGGCTCGTCAAACAGTACGGCATCCCCCTCTACGACGCCGAGGTCATCACGGCGGAAAAGGCCGTGGCCGACTACTTCGAGGAATGCGTCAAGATCTGCAACGCCCCGAAGCCGGCCAGCAACTGGGTCATGACGGAGGTCCTGCGGGAACTGAAGGAAGGAGAAAGGGAAATCTCCCAGTTTCCCGTGACGGCCCGCCACCTGGGGGAGATGATCCTCATGATCGAAAAGGGCACCATCAGCGGCAAGATCGCCAAGACCGTCTTCGCCGAGATGGTGGCCACGGGAGACCCGCCCGAGAAGATCGTCCAGGAAAAGAACCTCGTCCAGGTCACCGACCAGGGGGCCATCGAGGCCGTCATCGATGAGGTCCTGGCCGAAAACCCCGAACAGGTGGAACGATACAAGGGAGGGAAGACCAAGCTTCTCGGCTTTTTCGTCGGGCAGGTCATGAAGAAGACCAAGGGAAAGGCCAACCCCCAGATGGTCAACACCATCCTGAAGGACAAACTGGACAGGTAGGTGGACCCCTCCGCGTCCCTCAAGCGCCTCACGGGACCGCTCGAATTCGCCGCGAGAGACAACTTCGCCCACCTCCACGTCGTCAAGGACCTGGAGCGCTTCGTTAAGGGATGGGCGGAAACCGCCCTGAAGGAACGCGCCCTGCCGCCGCCCTTCGTCCGGCGGATCACCGGCCTCTT
>CAZOBB010000089.1:0-28188 GCA_964577975.1 uncultured Thermodesulfobacteriota bacterium
CCGGTCTCCGCCCTCGGGGCCCAGGTCGATGATATGGTCGGCGGACTTGATGACGTCCATCTGGTGTTCGATGACCACCACCGTGTTACCCATGGCCACCAGGCGGTCCAGGACGTAGAGGAGCTTTTCGATGTCGGCCAGATGAAGCCCCGTGGTGGGCTCGTCCAGGATGTAGATGGTGCGGCCCGTGGCCCGCTTTCCCAGCTCCCGGGAGAGCTTGATCCGCTGGGCCTCGCCGCCGGAGAGGGTGGTGGCGGGCTGCCCCAGGTGGATGTAGCCCATGCCCACGTCCCGCAGCAGCTCCAGCTTCGCCTTCAAGGAGGGCACGGCGGCAAAGAACTCGCACGCCTCGTTGACCGTCATGTCCAGCACCTCGGCGATGTTCTTTCCCTTGTAGCGGATGTCCAGCGTCTCCTCGTTGTAGCGCTTTCCCTTGCACGTCTCGCAGGGGATGTAGACGTCGGGGAGGAAGTGCATCTCGATCTTGATGATGCCTTCCCCCTTGCAGACCTCGCAGCGTCCCCCGCGCACGTTGAAGCTGAACCGTCCCGGCGTGTAGCCCATCATCCGCGACTCGGGAAGCGCCGCGAACAGCTCCCGGATGTGGGTGAAGACGCCCGTGTAGGTGGCGGGGTTGGAGCGGGGCGTCCGGCCGATGGGGGACTGGTCGATGTGGATGACCTTGTCGATGTATTCCACGCCCGAAATGCCGGTGTATTTCCCCGTCCGCTTCCGGGAGCCCATGAGGCGGTGCTGGAGGGCGCGATACAGGGTGTCGATGATCAGCGTGCTCTTGCCGGAGCCGGAGACCCCCGTGATACAGGTGAAACACCCGATCGGAATCTTCAGGGTGATGTTCTTCAAGTTGTGTTCCGAGGCTCCCTCCAGGATGAGATACCGCCCGTCCGGTTTTCGCCGCTGGGGGACGGGAATCCCCAGCTTCCCGGAGAGGTATTTCCCCGTGAGGGACTTGCGGGAACGGATGAGCTTGTCGGGCGGGCCGGCGAAAACGACTTCTCCACCGTGTCGCCCCGCGCCGGGGCCCATGTCCACCACGTAGTCGGCGCTCCGGATGGTCTGCTCGTCGTGCTCCACCACGATGACCGTGTTGCCCAGGTCCCGGAGGTTCTTCAGCGTCTCCAGGAGCTTGAGGTTGTCCCGCTGGTGGAGACCGATACTCGGCTCGTCCAGGACGTAGAGGACCCCCATCAGCCCCGAGCCGATCTGCGTGGCCAGGCGGATCCGCTGTCCTTCCCCGCCGGAGAGGGTGGCCGACGCCCGGTTGAGGGAGAGGTAATCGAGCCCCACGTGGGTGAGGAATTTCAGCCGGAGCCGGATCTCCTTCAGGATTCCCCGGGCGATCTCGGCATCCTGTCCCGTCAGGCGGAGACGGTCGATCCAGGCGAGGAGTTCCTTGAGGGACAAGGCGGTCAGGTCGGCGATCGACTTCCCGTCGATCAGGACGGAGAGGGCCTCCTTCTTCAAGCGGGTTCCCTTGCAGGCGGGGCAGTCGGTGAAGTTCATGTATTTCCGGATCTCCTCCCGCACCGCGTCCGATTCCGTCTCGCGGTAGATCCGTTCCATCCGGGGGATGACCCCCTCGAAGGGGCGTTCCCGGAAGTGCCGCCGGTCGCCGTGGTCGAAAAAGAAACGGATGGTCTCGTCGCCGGAGCCGTAGAGGATGACCTGCTGCACCTTCTTGGGGAGCTTGTAGAAGGGTTGGTAGATATCGAATTTGTAGTGGTCGGTCAGGGCCTCGATCATCTGGTAGTAGAAAAAGCTGTGGCGGCGCTGCCACGGCGCGATGGCCCCCTCCCGGATGGAGAGGGTGGGATCGGGGACCACCAGGTTGGGGTCGAAGTATTCCTTCGTCCCCAATCCCCCGCAGGCGGGGCACGCCCCGTAGGGGCTGTTGAAGGAAAAGGTCCGGGGGGTGATCTCCGGGTAGCTGATGCCGCAGTGGATGCATGCCAGCCGCTCGCTGAAGACCAGCTCCTCCGCGTTGTTCACCAGGATGCGGACGATGCCCTCCGAGAGGTTCAAGGCCGTTTCCAAGGAGTCCCGCAGCCTCCGGGTGATGCCTTCCTTCATCACGAGCCGGTCCACCACCGCCTCAAGGGTGTGGATCTTGTAGCGGTCCAGCTCGATCTCCTCCTCCAGGTCGCGGATCTCGCCGTCCACCCGCGCCCGGACGAAGCCCATCTTCCGAAGCTTGTCCAGTTCCCGCTTGTGTTCCCCCTTCTTGCCGGCGATGACGGGGGCCAGCAGGATCAGGCGGCTACCGACCGGCAGCGTCTCGATCTGGCGGATCATCTGCTCGATGGTCTGGGGATTGATGGGACGGCCGCACTGGTAACAGTGGGGTTTCCCGATCCGGGCGAAGAGGACCCGAAGGTAGTCGTAGATCTCCGTGGCCGTGCCCACGGTGGAGCGGGGGTTTTTGCTGACGCTCTTCTGCTCGATGGAGATGGCGGGCGAGAGCCCCTCCACCCGGTCCACGTCCGGCTTCTTGAATTGCCCGAGGAACTGGCGGGCGTAGGCGGAGAGGGACTCCACGTAGCGGCGCTGCCCCTCCACGTAGATGGTGTCGAAGGCGAGGGACGACTTTCCCGATCCCGACACCCCCGTGATGACCGTGAGGGTGTCCCGGGGGATCTCCACCGTGATGTCTTTCAGGTTGTGCTCGCGGGCGCCCGCGACGATGAGCTTCTTTGCCATAACATTTAAGTATACCACAAAGAGGAAAAACTTTCTTGCAAGACTTTTTTGAAGACTCGTTTTCGATTTGGTATGAAAACGGCATTTTTCCGTTAATTGGCAGGGGATATGGAGGGTCCCGTCCCGGGGTCTTTAATGGTTTAACAAGAAGAGTCTCCCCCGAGGTCTCAATCTAGTAGCGAAACAAAAGGATAAGGAGATAAACGAGATTAACGCGATATTAGGCACTTACAAAAGAAGCTTTTCCGCCATCCTGCGAAGGATGGTCGCTCCTTTGACAAGATCGTCGATCTCGATGGATTCGTTGAAGGCGTGCGCGTTGGCGATATCGCCCGGTCCGAAGGTAACGGCGGGAATCCCGGCGTCGTTAATGAAGTTTCTCACGTCTGTAGAATAAGGGGTCCCCCAGATTTCCGTCTTGTGTCCCGTTACGGTTTCGATCTCACGGGCGAGAAGGTTGACATAAGGATGTTCGGGCGAGATTTCGGCTGCTTCGTATAGGCGAGTGATTTCGAGGGTAGCGGAAAATTCGGGATCGGTAGCTGCGAGTCTTTTCAGGATGTGTTCGATTTCTTGTTTGACAGCCTCTATCGTTTCATCGGGGTTCATGCGGCGGTCCAGGATGAGGGTTAAGGATTCTGGAATCACGTTTTCTTTCGTTCCTGCGTTGAGGATCGACATGGTACACTTGGCCGCTCCGCAGAGGGGGTGGATTCTTTTTCGGATGATTGCGTCGTAGTCTTTTAGGGCATTTCCAAGATTCAAAAATTTGTCGATGGGATTGATTCCCTGTTCAGAGACGGAACAGTGGGCCGGTTTTCCAGTCAGCGTGATGCGAAACCAAGCCAATCCCTTTTCCGCCACGCCGAGCTTGAATCCCGTTGGTTCGAGGACGATACCGAAGCCGTTTGTGTAGCCGGATTCTTTCAACAAGATCTTTGTTCCGGGTTCCCCTGTTTCCTCCCCTACCGCGAAGGCGAGGACCAGATCTCCTTTGAGGCGCTTGCCGGAGAGTTGGAGAACACGGGCAGTTTCTATTGCTACCGCGATACCTCCCTTCATGTCACAGCTTCCTCTGCCGTAGATCCGTCCATCACGCACAGTTCCTGAGAAGGGGGGAAAGTTCCAGTATTTAGGGTCTCCGGCGGGTACCACATCCATGTGACCGTTCAGGAAGAGGGGAGGGCGTCCTCCGCTCCCAGGGAGAATGGCAAGGACCTGGGGGCGTGTCGGAAACGGTTTGTCCACAAGCCGTGTTTGGAATCCCCATTCGGAGAGTAGATGATGCAGATAGGCGGCTACGCCTTCTTCTTTCCCCGGAGGATTGACGCTAGGAATCTTCACGAGGTCCTGAACGAGGGAGATCAAGCGGCTTCTGTCAATCGTGGAGTCCATGGGGAAATATCCTTGTTCCTTTTGGGTGAGTGCAAGAAAAGGGGGGGTAGATGCCGTTCTACCCCCCCTTTTTCACGAAGTAAAGTCGTTTTCCACGGGTTATGCCTTTTTGTCATTCTCCTCTTCCGATATTTCCTCCGAAGCCGCTTCAGGCGGTGTCTCCGACGGTGGCGTCGCCGTGGTCGATGCCGGTGCCATGTTCTCCTCTTGGGACGGTGCGATTCCCGTCTCGTTTCCCACGATTTCTCGTCCAACGTCTCCCATAAAGAAGGCTGTTTGAAGCATGAGATAGAATCCCACGAAGACACCAATGAGCCATCCCACAACGGGAATGTAAGAGAGGAATCCAAGGACGATACCCATCACGAAGAGGATGAGAAAGGCTCGTAGATAGGCACCAAGGTGTTTTAAGATGAGATCGATGATCCTGAAAAAGGAAAAGAAGGAACTGAATTCATCGTCGATGGCGAACACAACCATTCCCATCGGAAAAAGGAGGATAATCCCTATGAGACAGACAATTCCGACAACGATCAAAGTGACCCCGAGGAAGGTTAGAATGCCCACGTGGGGATGAAGGGCCAGAACGCCCAATCCGAGGATGAAGAGGGGGATGAGGGCGTAACCCAGGCTTGCGATGAAGAAGAGAAAACCATATTTGAAGAGTGTTCCCCAATTGTCCCACGCCGGTAGGTCCTCGATGGGCTCTCCCGTTATATGATTCCGCATGGTCAGGAAGGCGTAACCAGTGGGGATGAGATTCACCACGGGAAGGATGTTTAAGAGTCCTCCGATGAAAAAACGAATGGCATTTTCCCTGTCTTTGAAGGGTAACTGTAGGGCTTTGTTTAAATCCATGGGCTGCTCCTTTCTCAATTTAAGCGTTGGGGGTGAAGTGAATGGTGAGGTAGAGATCTCCTCGCCCATTCCGACTGTCGTTTCCTTTTCCGGCGATTCTGAGTTTTTTCCCGTTGCTGATTCCTCGGGGGATCGTGACGCGCAGATGTTCGATCTTGTTTCCCCGTCGGAATTTTATGTCCACCTTTCTTCCATCTTTGGCCGCTTCTGGTGGGATGGGAAGGTCGAGATGGATGTCGGGGGAGGTTGCTTTTCCGTGTTGAAATCCTCCCACCTTCTTCCCCATGAAATGGAGGGCCTTGAGAGCCATCTTTTTGAGGAGGGAGGGAGAAGATGAGCGGGTCTTTGAGACGGCTTTCCTTTTGGTTTCGGCCGTCTCAAAGGGAGTCCACGCCTTCCCTTTCTTCATCGTGGGACCAAAGGGAGTTCCAAAGATGAAACTTCCGAACATGAACCCTTTCCCCCCGAAAAAGACTTGGCGGATGAAGTCTTCGTTGAAGCGGAAACCACGGGCGCTGAATTCGCGGGAAAGTTCGGAAAAGACATCGTAGAAATGAGGATTACTAAAGATGTCTCGATAGATGTCTTCCGTTCGATAGCCGAAACCCTGAGGCCGTGTGTCGGCTTGCGCCCCGCTGAACGCCCCAAATCTCCTCATGCGATCGTACTGCGCACGTTTGACAGGATCGATGAGAACACCATACGCTTCACTGATCTCTTTGAATCGTTCTTCTGCGCGGGGATCACCGGGGTTTCGGTCGGGATGATATTTCAGAGCCAGTTTCCGATAGGCTCGCTTGATGGCCTCGGCGTCGGCCTTTTCCGAGACACCAAGGGTTTTGTAATAGTCAGTTCGTCCGTTCATCACGCGGTTTCTTTTATAACGTCGGAACCCCTTTGCAGGGCCGATGTGTTGGCGCCAAGTCCTTCCTCTTTCGTATATGAACGAAGTATAACAATGAAGTTCTCCGTCGTCAAGTGAAAGGAAACACCTCCCGGCAAGCCTTCCACCCTAGTCACATAGGTGAGGTGGAGATTTTTCATTTCCATGGTTGTACAACTGATGTTCAGAGGGATTCCTATCTTGGACGAAGGGGTGTGGGCGTCACACGTTTATAAAAGGGTTCTCAAGGCGTTGGGAGGGGGGATCAAGCATGGAGGTTTTCTCGTGTGGCCGAGGGGCCTCCCCTGTAGCCTTCCTCATGGTGGAAACGCGTCAGCATGTCCAGGACAACAATGTCTAAGGGCAGAAATGCCTTGATCGTTCGTCAGATCACAAATCCCGAAAAGGCGACTCCCCTTTCCAGCAGTATCGATGGAAACATAGTTCCCCATGCTCCACATTGGAACCACCCTTTTTGATGATTTCTTCGGTAAGGATTTTGTAGCTTGTAAGGTTTGTTGACATCGTTTGCTCCTATCCCTTGTGTCAAATAGAGAAGGGTGGACGTTGTGGTCTCAGAGACGTAAAAAGACGACGAGAATGAGGTGGAATGAAAAAAAGAAGGGGGAAACTAGTTTATGAAGATGCTGGAACTACCACACCGATCCTGTCTCGAATAGGATCTTACTGAACTCCCGAAGGCGGGTGGATCCCTTGATTTCTTCAGCGGACAGGGGAGTGGCGATGACAGGGTAACGGTGGCCATACCGTTCTTTTAGGATAGTCCAGTATCTTTTCTGCATGAGTTGGCGGCGACGGTGAAAATCGCAGTCTGCTGATTCAATCACATAATTGACGATCATGGCGTGCAGGGGAAGACCGTTTTCTTCCAGCTCGTCGACGATTCGTTCTGTCTGTTTAACGCCCAGTGCCTCGGGGATGGTGACGACAATGTTGGCGACGATAGCGGGGTCGCGAATGAAGTCCATAACCTTTTGGGAGAGCTCTCTCCAACCCGCGATGATTTGTAGAAGGGTCCTCTTGCCCGTTTGAAATCTGACCGAAGCCTTGAGTTTGTCAAGGGTGCTGTAGAGGTTCATATAGAATTTCGTCGCGGCCTCCAGGTGATCCAGAAAGACGCCGGGGAGTTGAAGGAGACGAAGTGTGTGCCCCGCTGGGGCCGTGTCCCAAACAACACGATCGTAGGCTCCCGATTGAACCAGCTCCATGATGTAGTTGAGCATGTATTCCTCTTCGATGCCGGGGGCCGTTCCTATGTATTCCACGAAATCGTAATCTACTTTCGCGAACGATGAGACGACTTCATAGATCTCTGGCCCGAATCGTTCTTTCCAACGTCTCAAAACTTCATTGGAGCTGATTTCCATGCCGGAAAGGCCCGGGATCTTGGAAATTGGGGTTGGTGTGTCCTTCAAGGGCGTTTCGAAGATGTCGGACAGGGAAGGGGCTGGATCGCTGGATAGAATAAGGACGCGGTGATTTTCTGAAGCGTATCGCAGCGCGATGGCTGCCGCCGAGGTGGTCTTCCCCACTCCTCCTTTACCTCCGATCATGATAAGCCGCTGCTGTTTAAGTGGAAGGGTGGGAGTCATGATTCCTTCCCTTCATGACGAGACGGCGAGGGGGAGATGGGTAAGTTGGAAGATCTGGGAGACAACGGACGGGACTTTCCTTTCAGCCTGTTTATCATTGCCACGGCCCTTGCCGCCGCGCCGCTGGCCTGAGCGACACTTTCCGGAATGTCTTTGGGACCCTGGATTCCGCCGGCCATAAAGATGCCCGGTACCGTCGTTTCAATAGCTCCCCACGTGGGATGGCGGTCTTTCAGAAACCCAAGGGAGTCTTTTTCGATGCCGAGGGCGCGAGTAAGGGTGTCGGTGTGTCGGTCGGGTTCCACGCCACCGGCGAGAATGACGAAATCGACTTCCATCTCCGATTTAGGGGTTCCTTCGATCGTCTCTTCGAACCGTAGGATGAGATCGCGGCTTTCAGGGTTTTCTTCGATACGGGTCGGGAAACCTTTCACGAATCGGATACCGTTTTCTTGGGCCCGAAGATACAATTCCTCGAAACCCTTGCCGGCAGCCCGGATGTCATTGAAGAAGATGGTGATCTCCGCGTCTGGAACGTTCTCACGGATAAGCATGGCTTCTTTGATGCTTGCCATACAGCAGTATCCGGAGCAGTAGCGGTTGTATCGGATGTCCCGGGAGCCAACGCACTGAACGAAGGCCACCCGTTTGATGGGTTTTCCGTCGGGACGGATGAGGTTTCCCCCCGTGGGTCCCGAGGCGCAAACGATCCGTTCGAAATCGATGTTGGTGTAGACGTTTTCGTAACGACCGTACCCGTAGGAGGAACGCCTTTCCGCTTCAAAAGGGTCGAGTCCTGCCGCGACGATGATGGCACCTACTTTTATCTTTTTAGTGCCACCTTCGTCTTCCAGGTTAATGGCGTCTTTTTCGCAAGCCTGAACGCACAACTGGCACTTGATGCAATGGTCCATGTCAATAGTGGCGCGCAAAGGGATGGATTGAGCGAAGAGGATGTGAATGCATTTTCTCGGTTTGAGGTTTAGGTCCCACTCGTTTGGGAGGATGACGGGGCATACCTCACTGCACGAGCCGCATCCCGTACAGCGGCTCATGTCCACGTAGCGGGGATGAAGGGTCAAAGTGACGTCGAAATGACCGGCCTGTCCCTCGATAGATGAAATCTCTGAGAGCGTGAGTAGTTCAATGTCAGGATTTCGCCCCACGTCGGCAAGCTTGGGTCCCAGGATGCAGATGGAGCAATCGAGGGTAGGGAACGTCTTGTCCAACTGGGACATGATGCCGCCAATGGAGACGGAGCGTTCGGCAAGATAGACCTTTTTCCCCGATTCCGCCAAATCCAAAGAGGCTTGGACGCCTGCCACTCCCCCTCCGATGACCAGGACAGCGTCCTCGTAGATCTTTTTTCGGCGGCGCGCGGTTTTTCTGGGGGAGGTTGCATGAAAAAGCACATGGGCCGCAGCCACCGTGGGAGATCTGTAAGGGGAAAGATCCATTATCGAGATCCGGTCTTTGATCGTGTCCGGCAAGTGGGAGAAGAGATCCGGGAGGGTTGGGCAACTCCCTGTGAGGAGGAGAACCCTCCGCTTTTCATCTTTCCGCAGGAATGCGTCCACTTGCCTAAGCCCGCCGACGCTACAGAGGTAAGGGATCACCCGCACCTCGTGCTTTTTTCCCAAAGCGCTTGCCAAGTCTTCGACGGAGAAGGATTCCGATAGACAGGGGGCATCACAGATGGTAATGAGAGGGTCAACCATCCTTTTCTTCCTCCTCCAGCTCTTTCAGACGTTCGTTCATTTCCGTGACAATGCGTTGGAAGATAACCCCTTCCGTGGCGGAGACCCATTCCAATCGCAGCCGGTCGGGATGGATGCCCCGTTTGACGATCATGTTTTTGATGGCTCGCATCCGCTGTTCACATCGAATGTTTCCCGATATGTAGTGGCAGTCACCGGGAGGGCGGCATCCCGAGATGAGGACCATCCCCGCTCCCTTTTCAAAGGCGTGTAGAACGAGTTGCCGGTTGACACGGCCGGAGCACATATACTTGATAATGCGGACGTTGGTGGGATAGGAGAGTCGGGAGACGCCGGCGAAGTCCGCCCCGGCGTACGAGCACCAGTTGCAGCAAAAGGCGAGGATTTTGTGGGCGGGATCGTTTTCCAGGGCCGCGTCGATCTGAGCGAAGAGCTGTTCGGTGGTGAATCCTTTGAGGTCCATGGCGTCGTTTGGACAGGCTCCTGCGCAGGTTCCGCACCCTTTACAGGCTGCTTCGATGATGCGAGGTTTTTTCTTGCCGTCAACGATGATTGGCTCGATGGCGGAAAAGGGACACTGTTTCATGCAAAGGAGACACTCCCCGTGGCATTTGTCCAGATCGACGTGGGCGACTATGGCGTCGAGCTCCAGGAATTCCTTCGTGAGCAGACCTGCCACGCGAGCGGCCGCTCCGCTTCCTTGAACCATACACTCTGCCGCGTTTTTCGGCGCTTGGCATGCCCCAGCCAGGAAGACGCCGTCGATGGCGGTATCGAGGGGTTTCAGCTTGGGATGGGCCTCCAGGAAAAATCCATCATCCGACGTGCTGAGTTTGAGGACACTTTTGATCTTGTCCCGGTCGGCGGGAGGGGTGCTTCCGAGGGAAAGAACCACGAGATCCGCTTTTTCTTCCACCGTCGTATCAAGGGTTTCAATATGCACGTGGAGCGAGGCCGTCTCCCCCTCTCCCGACACGGATTCCACTATTCCCCTCACAAATCGAACTCCTTTGTCTCGCATTTCCCGGTAGAGGTCTTCATCCTGTTTTTTGATGGTGCGGATATCCCGATAGTAGACGGTGATCTCAACGGAAGGGTCCATGTCCAGAAGCTCTTTCGCCTGTTTCAACGCCACCATGCAGCAGATACGGCTGCAATATCGATTCCCTTCGGGATCGCGCGATCCTACGCACTGAACGAAGGCAATACGGTGAATTCTTCTTTCTGTCTCAGGATGACGGATTTCACCTTCGAAAGGGGGGTTTTTCAAAATCGATTCGAGTTCTTCCGAGGTCACGATGGCAGGGGTGGAACCATACCCGTAGCGAGGAAGATCCCGAGGGTGAAAGAGGTCGAATCCGACAGCGGCGATGGCGGCCCCGACGTCGAAGGTCTGAATCGATTCTTGTTCGTCTAACTGAATGGCGTTTTGCGGGCAGGCCTCGATGCAGGCCCCACAGCGGGTACACGCCTCGAAATTGATGACCATTAAAGATGGGTTCACCCCGTATGGTGGGATGCTGATAGCTTTTTTCCCTTCCTTTACGGACACGGGGCAGGCCTCGACGCACCGTCCGCACAGGTCGCACGCGGAGGAAACTCCACGGGGACGCTGAACGACGGTTGCCTTGAAATTGCCAATATAACCAGAAAAGTCGGTTACTTCGCTTTGGGTGAAGGTTGATATGAGGGGATGGCGCAAAACTCGGCTTCCGAGGGGAAGGATGATCGCTTCGCTTCGTTCCATCGAGGGATGGATACGGCTCCAGTGGCGGAGTTTTCCTCCCAGGAAAGGGCTTTTTTCCACAAGAAGGACGGGAATGTCCATGTCGGCCAGATCCAGCGCTGCCTGCATCCCCGCGATTCCTCCGCCGATGACGAGAGCTCGCTTGTGGGTGGAGACCCGACGGGTTTGCAAGGGTTCAAGTAACCGTGCCTTGGCTACACCCATGCGGATGAGATCGAAAACCTTTTCCGTGGCCGCTTCCTTCTCGTGATGATGAACCCAGGAACAGTGTTCCCGGATATTCGCCATTTCCAATAGATAGGGGTTCAAGCCCGCGTTGGCGAGCGTTTTCCGGAAGGTGGGCTCGTGGAGCTTAGGGGAACAGGCGGCGATGACAACCCGATTTAATCGGTGTTCTTTGATATCCGCCATGATCTGTTTTTGGCCTGGTTCGGCGCAGAGATAGGGATCCTCCCGTGCCGTCACCACATCGTCCAACGAGGCAGCGAACTTGACGGCCTGGGCGGTATCGACAACCCCCGCGATGTTTTTCCCGCAATGGCAGACGTACACGCCAATCCGGACTTCGTCATCTTTCACTGGTCATGATCCTTTTCAGGTTTGTCACGCATGTTTCCCAAAGGGCTGCCGGCTCTCCCTCCATGGCGACGATCTCTTTTCGTACCACCTCGATGGCGCCGCGGTCACAGATCTTGGCGCACGCGCCGCACAAGATGCAGTACGCATCACGGACGAAGACGTGGTTTCCTTCTCGGTGAATGGCATCGACGGGACACGCATCCACGCATAGATTGCACGATTCAGGGCACTTCGTGTCGTCCAAATGGATTGTGCCGTGATAGACGGGATGAACCTCCATGGCCCCATGAGGGCAAGCGTCCTCGCAATAGGCGCATCGGAGGCAACGATGCTCGTCTTCGAGCTGAGTAATCTCTTCCTTTTTGACAAGGGCTTCCCGATGGCAGTGATCGACACATTCGGTGCAATGTTTCGGGCACTCCAACGAGGGGTTTTCAATGGTTTTTCGCTCTCTGCGGCACCAACGAACGGATCCCTTTGCGTTGTCCCGACATTTTTCGGGACAGATATTCGTATGGATGGTTAGCTTTTCCGGAAAAGGTAGGAGGGCATGTTGCTGGGAAAGGAGTTGTTTCATATTGCCATCCCATTCAATGTCGATGCAGGGAATGGGGCAGAAATGCATGCAAGCCTCACAGAAAGAACAAAGATCTTCCTGAATGTCGATTTTAAGGGACGTCCCGTCCCGGTAGACGTAGATGGCATTTTCCGGGCAAATCGTTTCGCAGATGGCGCCGTGGATACACGCCTCGGTATCGATCGTTAGCGTGACCCGGTCGGTGTACATACGAAATCCGATTTCAATATGGTGTTGGCTTATCCGTTTCCACCGGTTTGGTTTCATAATAGTTTCGCTGCCTGCGTATTCCTTCTTTTTATGGACGTTTATACAGACAAAATGGAGGGGTTTCAAGCGGATTGTTGGGTGGTTTTCTAACGGAATTTTCCAAATGATTCTACGGGAATGGGACAGAGCACGATTTTCCGAGACCACAGGCAGTCCCCGCAACTCGGCATGTTGGACCAGCAATCCATTTCCGTGCCTTGAACGTAGGCACACGCCTCCATGAAGGTGCAGTCGGTGCAGGATGGATAGAGGGCGTGTTGGACCACATAACGAAACCAGAGATATTCCCGACTTGTCCAAATTCTTTTTAGGGAGGTGTGGGAAAGATTTCCGAAAGAGTGGGCCGTCACCTGCTTTGTACGTCCAAAGATGATTTCGGGGTAGGTGTGAAGGAACCGATAGCAGGGGGCCACCTCCCCGTCCCATCGGACGATGGCTGTTTTTTTCTCCACGAAATCGCAATGACGTTCCGTGCGGAGGGTGAATTCCGGTAACTTGAGGAGAAAACCACGATCCTCGCACGATGTTAAATAGACCTGATGGAGTTGATCCGATAGATCGACTGTGCCGTCATAGGCTATTAAGTCCGAGAAGGCCGCGGTGGAGGGAAGAAGATTGGAAAGAATCAAGGCGTGAATATCGAATTCCGTCAGATAATCGGCGAGGGCACCAATTTGGTGGTAATTTTCTTTTGTTACGACGGATTCCACGCCGAGGTGGGGAAGATCGCTTCCTAGACTGATTTTAAGCTCTTTGAAACGACGAAGCTTTTCCACGGTGTTTGTCGAAATAGCGTGGCCTATTTTTGTCGGCATCATGGGAATGACATCCATGGAGAAATAGATAAGATCGACCTGGAGTTCAATGAACTCCCTCATGATCTCGTCCGTTAAGAGAAAGCCGTTGGTGGAGATTCCGACGCGGATTCCTTGTCGTCGAGCCTCCCGAACCATGTCAAGGAATTGTGGATGAACGAAAGGTTCGCCTATTCCGCCGAAATAGATCATTTTCAAGTGGGGGAATTCTGTCGTGTCCCGTAAGGCTTTCTCGAAGAGGTCCCACGTCATGTCTCCTTCGGTGTCATTCCAGCTTTGTTTGAAACACATATTACAGGCGAGATTGCATCGATTGGTGATTTCGAGATAGAGATAAGCGAGATCTGTTTTTTCTTCAAGGCAGATTTTTCCCTGATCCATGGAAAATTCGTGCATGTCCCGTCTCCCTTTTCTGGCCGAGCAAGTTTGCCAGAAACTTAGTGTTTTATCAAGCCTTGACTTTCCGACGCCATTTGTGAGAAATGAACCGGAAAAAGGGTAGGGTCCTATGACGACAAGAGAACAATCTTCTATCCGGATCGTAGATTTGTCCCGTTTGACAAGAGGGGAACGGAACAAACTCCTTTCCCGTCCCACCACGGACATGACGGCCTACCTTGAAAAGGTAAAGCCGATCATTGAAGAGGTGAGGGAGAAGGGGGATGCCGCGCTTGTTGCCTATACCAAAAAATTTGACGGGGCGGACGTAACCGTCTCCACTTTACAGTGTTCGGAGAAAGAGTTCGAGGAGGCGGAGAAACAAGTTTCCTCCGAAGTCAAGGAAGCCATTCGATTTTCGGCGGACAATATTCGTCGTTTTCATAAGACACAACTTCCCATATCGGAAACGTCGGTGGAAATTCGCCCTGGTGTGATGGCAGGAGAGAAGACGACGCCCATTCCGTCTGTGGCGTGTTACGTGCCGAGGGGGAAAGGTTCATTTCCCAGTGTCGTGTTGATGACGGCGATTCCAGCCGTTGTGGCCGGGGTCGAGACGATTGTAATCCTCACGCCACCCGGCCCGGATGGGATGGTCGATCCCGCCACCCTTTATGCGGCCCGTGTTGCCGGTGTTACAAAGGTTTTCAAATGTGGAGGAGCGCAAGGGATCGCGGCGGTGGCTTATGGAACGGAACGTATCCCCCGCGTCGTCAAGGTCGTGGGCCCGGGAAGTCCCTGGGTCGTGGCGGCAAAACAGATATTGGCGGGCCAAATCGATCCAGGATTGCCCGCGGGTCCGAGTGAATCAATCGTCCTGGCGGATGAGACGGCCAATCCCCGTTTGGCTGCCTTGGATCTTATTGTCGAATCGGAACATGGTCCTGACTCTTCCGCCTACCTGGTTACTCCCAGCAGAAAGGTGGCGGAAGAAGCCTTTAAGGCCATTCCTCGTTTTTTGGAAGGATTGTCGGAAACACGGCGAGACTATGTGACGGCGGTTTTGACGGGGGGCCATGGCGGAATTCTCTTGACTGGGTCGATGGAAGAAGCCATTGCGTTCGTTAACGACTTTGCCCCTGAACACCTGGAGATCCTTAGCGAGAAACCGGATCAATACCTTGAGGCGATCTGGAATGCGGGGGAAATCCTTTTGGGCTCTCATACCCCTTTTCCCCTAGGGAATTATCTCATTGGTCCCAATGCCGTCCTGCCGACGGGAGGATGGGCAAAGACCTTTTCGCCTTTGTCGGTTCACGATTTTCTCAAGCGCAGCTCCATAGCGCGAGTGGATGAAGCCGCCTATCCCCAATTGGCACGAAGGGCATGGAACCTGGCCAAATATGAGGGATTTGATGCCCATGCTCAGGCGGTATCGGAACTTCGCGTTCATCTCTTGAAGGCAGAATGAACCTTATCGACACTCATGCCCACCTATGCAGCGAAGAATTCGAACGCGATCTGGGGGGTGTTTTGGAACGGGCGAGAAGAGAAGGGGTGGCGGCTGTTATAGCCGTTGCCGAAAACGTGCAGGATGCCCACCGTAATCTTGCGATCTCAAAGGAAGTTCCCTTCGTTTTTCCGGCCGCTGGCATTTACCCCACGATTCTCGATATCGCGCAAGCGAGGAAGATGCACGATTTTATTCGTTCCAATCGCCATGCATTGGTGGCCATCGGAGAAGTAGGCCTGGATTATTGGAAAGTAAAAGACGACGAGGAGAGGGAGATACAAAGAGAGATTTTTAAGAGTTTTATCCGGTTGTCCAAAGAGATAGAGCTTCCCCTCAATGTCCATTCCCGGTCGGCGGGCCGCCAAGCCCTGGAGATGCTTTTGAGGGAGGGGGCCGAGAACGTACAGATGCACGCCTTTGATGGAAAGTCTTCCACCGCCATGCTTGGCGTGGAGGCGGGATATTACTTTTCCATTCCTCCTTCGATAGTTCGATCCCGGCAGAAACAGAAACTCGTCCGTCAGCTTCCCGTAACGTCTCTTTTGTCCGAGACGGACAGCCCGGTTCTGGGACCCATTCCTGATAAAAGGAATGAGCCGGCCAATGTAAAGGTTTCCGTCAAGGTCATAGCGGAGATCAAAGGGATGAAGGAGGAAGAGGTAGCCGAGATCCTTTATGAGAATGCCTGCCGCCTGTATAGGGTGGATGTATTGAAAAGTGGAATGATCTGAATCATTTTAAAATCTTCATGCGGAAAAAATGGCAATCCATCCGGTAAATCTCTTACATCTTAGGGGATTTCGTTCCTTTGCGAACACATAGGAACCGGCAGCAAGTGTTTCGATTCTGTGATGCTTTTGCGTGTTGAGTTTCCTGTTTTTATCGAAGATGGGAAATCTATCCCTTTCTTTCTGCCACTCGTGCGGACGGAGGGGTGAAAAGATCACCCCAACACGGTGCTTCCCGCTTTTTTGGGAGGGGAGAAAAATTGTGTTCTCCCCCCCTTAGTCAAAATGACACTGGAAATTTTCTGGAGTCTATAGTCCTGCAATAAAGGAACTGTCGAAGAAATCTTCTGGTTTGGGGTGCCAGGTGAGTTTTTTCAAGGTTTCCCATACATCGATGCGATCTTTTAGAGCCTGATAGACGTCTCCCGGTTTGGAAGGCGTTCCAAAAAATTTCTTGTTGAAAGTGAGATCGTAAAGCCGTACCCCTTTCATGGTAACCGCAAATTCCTTGGGATCCTTCAGCCAGCCGCCGATTCCTTTGGCCATGATACCGTAAGATTGATCGGGATGCTTTTTGTAGAAATCCACGGCCTTCAAAACCCCTTTGATGAATTTTTTGATATCGTCGGGGCGTTTTTTTATGACCTCGTCCCGGAAAAGGACCGTATCCATGATCAGCATGGGAGTTTGGCGACTGTCGATGAGGAGATGGCCGTGGGGCGTATTTTTCCCTTTCGTGAGATAGGGTTCCCACGTTACCGCCGCGTCAACCTTTCCCGCGATAAAGGTGGTGCCGGCGGCACCCGGTTCCATGTTGATACTCTTGATATCCTTGATGCTCAACCCCGCTTTTTTGAGAAGGTGAACCAGAAACCATTCGGAAGCGGATCCGAACTTATAGGCGACTTTTTTCCCCTTAAGATCTTTGAGTGTCTTGATATTCTTCTTGGCGAGGATTCCATCTCCCCCATAAGAATCGTCAAGGGCGATTACCATTTTGCAGGGAACTTGTTTCTTGCTCAAAAGGACAAAGGAGCTGATAACGGTAGAGACACCATCGAGTTTTTTGGAATACAGAGCCGCAAATCGCATGGTGATGTCGTCCATGATCTTGAGATCGACCTTCAAGTCCCCAAAATAACCCTTATCCCGAGCAAGGTAAAGTGGCCCGTTTCCTACCCACGTCGGGAGGCCGATGACCAGAGGCTTCCCGGCCGATGCGGCAGGTATAAAAAGCACCATACATAAAATAAGTGTCATCAATGAAACGATTCCTTTCTTCATACACACCCTCCTTCTTTTTTGCCTCCACCGTATCATAACACATTGTGGTGTCAAGGCATGTTCTGATACTGAGGGAAGAAAAGGTATGAAAATGAAGGGGGAGGTTGGCTTGACTTTTCAGACTAGAACCGATAGGTTTTCTATCTACGAGAAAAATAGATGTGTTTGTCAAAAATTTAGGGAATGGGGGTGTCTCGTTCTCTAGAAAGGAGTCGGAAATTCATGAAAAAGGTTGACACGGAATTCATCAGAAATCTTGCTATCATCGGCCATGGGGGAGATGGGAAAACGTCGATTACGGAAGCGGCCTTGTTCTTGTCGGGCGTGAATACCCGTTTGGGAAAGGTGGAAGACGGGTCATCTCTGATGGATTTTGAGCCGGAGGAGATCAAACGGAAAGGATCTATTCTCTCGGCGATTGCCAACTTTCCATGGGAGAAGCATCTAATCTATTGGATCGATACCCCCGGGTATGCCAATTTTATCGGGGATACAAAGGCATGTATGCGCGTAGTGGATGGAGCGATTGTTGTTGTTTCAGCAAACGATGGAGTGAAGGTTCAGACCAATACCGTGTGGGATTATGCCGATGAGTATGAAATTCCGCGTATCGTATTTGTCAACCGAATGGATGCGGAACGGGCCAACTTTGAAGCCACTATCGAGGACCTGGAGGAGAATTTTAAGGGGATTCGGATGGTTCCTCTCTTCTATCCCATCGGTAAAGAGTCCGACTTCAAGGGAATCGTCGATCTTCTGACCCAGAAGGCCTATCTTTTTGCGGATGATGCCTCGGGAAAGTTTGAGAAACAAGAAATACCCGCTGATCTGGCGGAGACCGTGGCATCATTCCGAGAGCGGATGGTCGAAACGTTGGTGGAGGCGGATGATGACTTGATGGAGAAGTACCTTGAAGGAAGTGAGCTTTCCGAAGAGGAGCTTATAGAATGCCTAAAAAAAGGAACGCTCAACCGGCAGTTTGTACCTATTGCATGTGGTTCGGCTTCCAAAAATATCGGGATACCGCAACTCCTTGATTTGGTGATTGCGGCCCTTCCTTCTCCCATCGAGCGAGGTCCGGTAAAGGGAAAGAAACCAGGAACGGAAGAAGAGTTGACGCGCGATCCAAGTCCGGATGCCCCTTTTTCAGCGTTCGTTTTCAAGACGATCAGTGACCCGTTTGCGGGAAGATTGACGATATTCAGGATATACTCTGGCACGGTTCAGGCGGACTCGACGCTCTATAACGCCACGAAGGATGTGAAGGAGCGTGTGGGACAGATCTTTCGTCTCGTTGGGAAGAAACAGGAAGGTGTGGGATCGGCGTCGGTTGGTGAATTGATCGCCGTGGCAAAATTGAAGGAGACGACGACGGGAGACACCTTTGCCGATGAATCCGATCCTATCGTGTATGAACCGGCGAAGTTACCCCATCCGGTCATTACCTTTGCGCTCAAACCCAAATCGCGTGGTGACGAAGATAAGGTTGCATCGGCCCTTCAGCGATTGATGGAGGAGGATCTCACGATTCAGTTGAGTAGAGACGAACAGACACGGGAACTTCTATTGACGGGGATGGGACAGTTGCACATCGAAACGACCTTGGAAAAACTTAAGAGGAAGTTTGGAGTAGAAGTCGATCTGAGTATTCCGAAAGTACCTTATAAAGAGACGATCAAGGGAACCAAAAAGGGTGTTATTTACCGCCATAAGAAACAGACGGGTGGACATGGTCAGTTTGCAGAGGTGCATTTCGATATTTCACCGCTACCAAGAGGGGGTGGATTCGAGTTCGAGAATGCCTTGACGGGTATGAACGTTCCGCGGGGATTCGTGCCGGCCGTGGAAAAGGGAATTCTGGAGGCGATGCAAAGCGGTGTCGTGGCGGGATACCCTGTCGTGGATGTGAAGGTCCGATTCTATGATGGAAAATCCCATGAAGTGGATTCTTCGGAAATGGCCTTCAAGATCGCGGCGTCCATGTGTTTTAAGAAAGGGGTTCAGGAAGCGAATCCTATCCTTTTGGAGCCCATCATGAAGATGGAGATTGTCACTCCGGAAGAGAACTTGGGGGATGTGATGGGAGACATCAACAGCCGTCGTGGCAAGGTTCTTGGCATGGATTCCAAAGGTAAGTATCAGGTGGTGAAGGCCCTCGTCCCGATGGCGGAAGTGCTCCAATACGCGCCCGATTTGAAATCCATGACGGGAGGACGTGGCAACTTTACCATGGAGTTCTCCCATTACGAGGAGGTACCGGCTCATCTGAAAGAAAAGATCGTCGCCCAGAAGAAAGCGGCTGAAGAAGAGGAATAGTGCGTTAGAAACCGGTGAAAGCGGTTGTGCAAAGGGTAACGAGGGCGTCGATCAAGGTGAGAGGCGCCCTCGTCGCTTTGATAGAGAAGGGGCTTCTCGTCTTTGTAGGGGTGGGAAAGGGGGATACCGAATCGGATGCCCGATATATGGCGAAGAAGATTTCGGAGCTTCGGATGTTCGAAGGAAACGACGGGCGTATCCAGTATAGCGTTCGAGATATCCATGGTGAGGTTCTTGTGGTGTCCCAGTTTACCTTGTATGGGGATTGTCGAAAGGGGAGGCGTCCCTCCTTCACGGAGGCGGAACTTCCGGAAAAGGCAGAGGTTCTCTACCGGACGTTTGTGCGGTTTTTGGCGGAAACGGGTGTGCCGGTTCAAGAGGGGGTATTCCGTGAGATGATGGAGGTGGAGCTTACCAATGACGGTCCTTTCACGCTTTTGCTGGAAAGCCCGCACCGATGAGTCACGGGTTTTGAGAAGGGGGTGGGAAAATGTCAGGGCAAGATAGGAAGCCAGCCGTGGCAGGAATGTTTTATCCTGCTACAGAGCAAGAGTTGACGGCGCAAATCGATACCTTTCTCAAAAACGCTTCGTGTCCCCCTTTGGACGGGGAAGTCGTGGCGCTGGTGAGCCCTCACGCTGGTTATGTCTATTCCGGCCAAGTGGCCGCCTACGCGTATGCGTGTGTTGATGGGAAATCTTACGATCTCGCCGTGGTCATTTCTCCGAGTCATCGTGCCTATTTCAAGGGCGCCTCTGTCTACGCGATAGGAAATTATGTGACACCGCTGGGAGTGGTGGAAGTGGATCGGGAGGCGTGTCAACTCCTCATGGCTCGGGATAGGATGATTCAATGTCACCCAGAGGTCCATGCGCAGGAGCATGCTTTGGAGGTACAACTTCCTTTCCTCCAACGAACGTTGAAATCCTTTAAGCTTCTTCCCATTGTCATGGGAAGCCAGGACTATGCTACGTGTGAACGTTTGAAAGAGGCTCTCATGCCGGTTCTGCAGGGAAGAAGGGCCCTCGTGGTGGCGAGCTCGGATCTTTCCCACTATCATTCCGATGAAGAGGCGCGAAAATTGGATGCCCAGGTCGTTGAAGCCTTGGAGCGATTTGATCCAAAGGGACTTGATGAGGTACTCCGATCGGGAAAGGCCGAGGCTTGTGGTGGAGGACCGATGACGACAGCCATGCTCGTGGCGTCGGCGTTGGGAGCGCGTAAATCGAAGGTGTTGTACTATGCGACATCGGGTGATGTCAGCGGAGACCGGCAGGCGGTGGTGGGGTATGTGTCGGCGGTGTTTTATAAGGGGGACGGAACTGGAACGGGAAAAAAGGTAGGAGTCGATCTTGGATTGACGGACGAGGAGAAAAAGATTCTCCATTCCATTGCCAGGGAGGCCATTGAGAGTCGGCTGAATGGAAGACCGCTTCCTCCTTTGCCTTCCTTGACACCCACCCTTGAAGAGTATCGGGGTGCTTTTGTGACCCTTACCAAAAAGGGAAATTTGCGGGGATGCATTGGCTTGATCCGCCCCGTTAAACCTTTGGCGGCGTCGGTTCAAGAGATGGCGGTTGCGGCGGCTTTTCAGGATCCACGGTTTCCTCCTTTGACGAGGGAGGAGTGGCCTTCCATCGAAATAGAGATTTCCGCCTTGACACCTTTTCAGCGGGTCAAAGATCTTTCAGAGATCCAGATCGGAACGCATGGATTGTATATACAAAAAGGGCCTTATTCGGGATTGCTTCTCCCGCAAGTGGCGACGGAATATGGCTGGGATCGGGAAGAGTTCTTGCGTCAGACATGTATCAAGGCTGGATTGCCTCCCATGGCTTATCAAGATCCTGATGCCGAGATTTACGCCTTTTCAGCCGATATCTTCTAACAGGATGGTTCCTATTTCTCTTTGAGAAAGAAGATGTAGATGCCTACGATAGGGAAAGAAGGGGCAAGGAGGGAAAGGAGAAAGAGATTCTCGTGGGTAGTGGCCCCGGGGAAGGCGTAAAACAAAATAAAAAAAGATGACCCATCCTATCAACGGGATCCAGGCGAGTAATTTCCTTTTTATTGCACGATCTCCTTATGGGGAAGGGTGCGTCTCTTTCTCAAGTAGACAACCAAGACGGTAAAGATTCCGATTCCGATGAGGTTGTATTCCATGGGGAGTAGGAAGAGCGGGATCGAAGGGATGAAGATGAGGAGTCTCATCTCCGGAGCCATACACACATAGAGCCGCCCTTCCGTCGGTTTCGTTAAGGCGAAAAGGGCTATTGGGGTAGCGATGATGGCACGTGTGATATGTGCCGGCGAATACCAAGCCTGGTCCATAAACGAAAACGAAGGGGAGGTTATATTTGGCGATGCCCAGCCGGAAAGATGAAAAACCCGTTCCAAGGATAAGGGAGGCGATCATGGTGAGGAAAAGGGCAAGCCAAGGTCATCCGGCGGCAATCGTAACGATGAGATTGGTGAATTTAAGACCGAGCCCGGAAGCGAAAACGGATCCAATGATGATACCAGCACACGCGCACGCGATGGATGCGGGCAGAGTTTTCGCAGCTCCATCCTCAAGGGCGGAGGGGAGCTGCTGAGGTGACATGCGTGTTTCTTTTTTCAAGAAACTCGACACAGGAACGGAAACGATGGCCCAAAAGCGGCATACATCGGTGTGTGCCCCGCTTTGGTAGGATTGTCCGAAGATTACCCCGTCTATCTCTTAGGACGGGATGCCCGCTCGACGTATGACTTCGTTGGGGACCAATACCGCCAGGTCGTAAGTCTCCACGCCTCTCAAGGCACCAAGGTATCTTCCGACCGGTGTTCCCGCACCGCTTTACGATGGCGATTTCTTCTCTCACAAAATCCCTTCACCTGTGTGGTGGCACACAGAGACGAGTGCAAACGAGGAAACGAAAGATTGTAAGACTTAGAGCAAAATCTCAATACTCGCTTTTTTCTTTGCCTCTTCGAGCCATTTGTTTAGACGTTTTTCTGATTCATTACGATAGAGAATACGCTGGATTTCCGCTTTTGCCTCTTCCAGTTTCTTTGCCTTTGTTTTCTGGATATCCAAGACCTTGATGATGTGGAAGCCCGATTTCGTTTCAATGATTTCCGAGACAGCTCCCTTTTTGAGTTTGAAGGCAATTTCCGAAATGGGTTTCATCAGGTCTTTTCGCTTGAACCATCCAAGGTCTTCCGAAACATGCACGAGGGGATTCGTTTTATATTCTGCCAGAATGGAAGAAAAGCTTTTCCCTTTATAAAGTTCTCCTTCTATTTTCATGATGAGATTCTGTCGAGCCAAGCGCTTTTCGGGAGGAAGATCTTTGGGGACCGGAACAAAGATTTGGGCGATACGTACCTTTTCTTCCCCACCAAATTTATCTTTGTGTTTTTCGTAATAAGCCCGGACGTCTTCGTCGGAGATGGTGATATGGCTTTTGATAACGACGTTGAAAAAGCGCATCCTTTCGATTCGCTGTTTGAGAGCGGTACGATATTCCTCCACCGTCAAGCCCTGTTGTTTCAGGAAGGCCTGGAATTGCTTGTCAGTCATCTTGTTTTTCTTTTTGATGGACTCGTATGCGGCATCCACCTCTTTTTCCGTGACCGATCTTCCCGTTTTCTTTAACTCTTCCTCGATGAGAATGGTGGAGATCATGTGGTTGAGGAAGAACCTCAGCATACGAGGGTTGTCGAGATTGACGTTGGCGAATTTTTGGGGATTTTCCAGTTTGAGAACCCTCGCTTCCCTTTTCACGTCAGAGAGGGTGATGATTCTCCCATTTACCTTGGCAACGATCCGGTCGATAATTCTCGCGTGACTCCATAGGCATGTTACCCCGAGAAAAATGAAAAGACCCACCAGATTCGGTGTGAGTTTGCTAAGTTTTTTCATGTACCTCCCCCTTTCAAAATGTCACATCTTTCAAGACATCCAGATGTCGAACGATTTTTGCCTTCTCTTTTAGGTTGGCCAGCCACTTTTCCTTTTCTTCGGCCTTTTTTTGTTGGATAAGCTCTCTCGCGATACGGGGGGCGGCTTCTTTCAGACTCAGGGTTCTGGCTTCACGTAATCCCGAGAGCATGAGGATGTGATACCCGTATGGTGAATGGATGATGTTACTGATTTCCCCCACTTTCATCTGTCGAACGATTTCAAATTCTTTTGGAAGCCGATCTTCGCGCCAATATCCAAGGTCGCCACCTTCTTTTCCTTCCGGGAGTATGGAGTATTTCTTTGCCAGTTCCGAAAAATCCTCTCCCCGTGTTAGTCTTTCATGGATCTGTCTCGCAAGCGTCATGGTAGGCACCACGATTTGGGAAATCCGGTATTGCATGGGGATTTGAAATTCGTGTTGATGGGTTTCGTAATAAGCGGCGATGTCGTCTTGAGAAACGGTGCCTATCTTTTCCAAGTGGCGTTTCAGGGTCTTGTCGATCAAGAGGTCATTTCGAAGCATGGTCTTCCATTCGTCGGGCGTTAGACCAATCTTCTTCAGGTAGGTTGTAAAATTGTCTCCATAATCCTTTGCGATGGTTGTGTAAAGGCGCTCGACTTCCCTGCCGCTCACCGTAATCCCTTCTCTGGCGGCTACTTTGAGGAGGAGTTTATTCTCGATTATCCTCTCGAGAATGGATACCTTCAGTTTTTCTGGGACGATAGGTTTTTTTTTACTCTTGGGATTGTCGGGAGGAACCATGCGCCGGTAATATTTTACAAGATCGCTAGAGGTGATCTCCGTACCATCCACTTCCGCAACCACCTTGTCTTGGGTGAAAAAGCCCGAATTGGCATTGCATGAGAGGAGGAAAATGTTACTGCAAATAAGAAGAACTATTGAGAATATCTTCGACTTAATTTTCCTAATCCTTTTGTGTGTTGTCGTTATCTTTTTCTTCTGCGTTTCTATCATACCCCATGAGCTGCTTCAAGACAGAATAAAGTTTAGTAAGGTAGGAGGAGAAGTCCTTCGGCATTTTACCTCGGATGATGAGCTTTTGGGAGGGAGAGAGCTTGAATTGTGCAGGGTTGGTTTGAAGGAGGGATATGAGGTGTTGCCTATCCACACTGCTTTCTTCTGAGAACCCCACTATAATTTCATTTTCCTTTCCATGAAGCGTGATGACGCCGTGCTCTGACAGCCACATTTTCAGCCGCACCGTGTCGAGTAAATGTTGGGCATCGGGAGGGAGGGAACCGAAACGGTCTTCCATCTCTTCGCGAATATCCCGAATCTCTCCTTCCGTTTTTAAGGTAGAGAGCCTTCGGTAAAACGTTAGTCGAATTCCCATATCGGGGATATAGGAATCGGGGATAAAGAGCGGGAAGGGCAGCTTCAAATCGAGGGGAGGGGGAGGTTCTTTCCACTCCCCTTTTATTTTTTTTACCTCTTCCTCGATGATTTTGAGGTAAAGGTCGAAGCCCAGCTCGGCGATCCGGCCGGATTGTTTTCTTCCCAGGAGATCTCCGCCACCTCGTATATTCAAGTCCATCATCGAAAGCTTGAAGCCGGATCCGAGGCTGGAGAATTCTTGAAGGCTTTGAAGCCGTTTTATCGCCTCCTTGGGAAGGATGGCGCGATGCGGGATGAGGAAGTAGGCAAACGCTTGGCGGTCCGAACGGCCAATGCGGCCTCGCAACTGGTAAAGGGTTGATAGACCGAACTGTTCGGCGTGATGGACAAAGAGGGTATTGACATTGGGAATATCGACTCCCGATTCGATGATGGTGGTGCAAACGAGGACATCGATCTCATGATGCATGAAGGCGAGCATGACCTCTTCCAACTCTTTTTCGTCCATTTGGCCGTGTGCATAGGTGACCCTGGCGGAGGGAACGAGGCCTTGGATGAGTTTGGCCATCTTGGAAATGGTTTTGACGCGATTGTGGACAAAAAAGACCTGGCCTCCTCGGGCAAGCTCCCTTTCGATGCCCTCGGTGATGATGTCTTTGCGGAATCGAACGATTTTTGTCAGGATGGGGCGGCGCGTGCGTGGAGGGGTGTTGATGAGACTCAGATCACGGAGTCCAGAGAGGGACATTTGGAGGGTTCTTGGGATCGGAGTGGCGGTCAAAGTCAAAACGTCAACCGTTGCAGAGAGTTTTTTTAGGAGTTCTTTATGGGTTACCCCGAATCGATGTTCCTCATCCACGATCAAGAGTCCCAGATCTCTGAAGGCGATGTCCTTTTGAAGAAGGCGGTGGGTTCCTATGACGATGTCGACTTTCCCTTTCTTTAGATCGGATACGATTCCTTTTTGAATGTGTCGGCTCCGAAAGCGGCTGAGTAGCTCCACGCGTACGGGGTAGGGGGCAAAACGTTGGGAGAAGTTCACGTGATGTTGTTCGGCAAGGACCGTCGTGGGAACGAGAACGGCAACCTGTTTGCCTTCCATTACGGCCTTGAAGGCGGCACGCATGGCTACTTCCGTTTTGCCAAACCCAACATCCCCGCAAATCAGCCGATCCATGGGGGTTTCGGAAGCCATGTCTCGATAGATGTCTTCAATGGCGCGTTTTTGATCGGGGGTTTCCTGGTAGGGAAAGGAGGCCTCGAATTCTTCCAACCCTTCGGTTGTCGCGTGGAACGCGTGCCCTTTTACCGCCTTGCGGGTGGCGTAGAGATTCAACAATTCCTTGGCCATCTTGGCGACGTCTTCTCGAAGCCTTCTCTTCTTTCTTTCCCACGAGGTCGTTCCTAACGTGTCCAAGGGAGGCGGGGTTTCCCGGGTTCCCACGTATCGTTGCACCAGATCCAGCTTGTCGATGGGAACGAAAAGCTTGTCCCCCTTCGCGTATTCCATGACGAGAAACTCCCCTTGTTTCCCTAGAACCTCCATGGGCTTCAACCCGCGGTAGAGGCCGATTCCATAATCGAGATGGACCAAGGGATCTCCTTCTTTGAAGGTGGCGATCTCCGTGATGTCGATGGAATCGGATGATGATTTTGGAGTTGCCTTTTGCCTGGGGACCCAGGGACGTAAACGAGATAAGACCGCGAGTTTTAGTTGGGGGAAGACAAAACCCTGTGGAATATCCATGGTGAGGATACCCGGGGCTCCCGACTTGTCCGGAGACGGAAGGGAGGCGAAGACGGGGAGGAATTGATCGAAGGCGATCAGTTTTTTTCTCAATTCCTCCCGCTGCTTTTCGGACGGTTCAGCGATCCAGACTTCAAAGCCATGGGTTTTCAAGCGCGCAGTTTCCTCTGCGATCAGAGAAACAGGCCAGTGTTTTGGCTGGTGTCTTTTCGCGGTTTCGATCGAAAAGGGCTTTCCTTCAAACCTATCGTTGGTTTTTACCTCTTTTGTCATTGCGACATGAAGTCCAAACGTGATGAGGGGAAATATTTCCATGCGTTTCGAAAGTGTCTCAGGACGTAGAAAAAGGGTGTCGGGCCCTGGCAGAATGGGGAGGGATTCGCGCCTTTTTTCAAAGCGGTGGCGGGCGGTATCGAGAAATTTCGCGAGGCGGTTCAATCCCTCTTCTGGATCCCACCAGAGGATGGGTGTGGCTGGAGGGAGATAGGAATAAATGTCCGATTGAAGATCGTAAAGGAAAGGGGTCAGCCAAATGGCGTTTTCGATATTCTCGCCTGTGGAAAGAGCTTGTAGCAATCGGTGGATTTCTCTTTTTCCCTCTTTCGAGGTCTCAAGACCGTAAAGGTGTTTCCGAATATCCTGGAGGGGACGTTGGGGGAAGAGTTCCTGAACGGAGGAGATGGTATAGGAATCGATATGGCGAATGGTGCGTTGTGTAGTTGGATCGAAGAGTCTCAATGTGGCAATTTCGTCGCCTTCCAGCTCGATTCGCACGGGGGAATCTTCCGTGGGAGAGAAAAGATCGATAATACCACCTCTAACGGAGACATCTCCGGGCAGTTCCGTGGATACGGCATGTTCGTATCCCCGCGCGCTTAACAATGCTAGGAACTCCTCACGATTACCAAGCACCTCCCCTTTTTGGAGCGTAAGAAGGCTTTGGCGAAGATGGTTGGGTTTTACCAGTTTGATGGCAAGGGCTTCAGGTGTCGACAGAATGACGGTGGGACGTCTTTCTAAGAGGGAGAGAAGAACCTTGATGCGTGAAGAAGCGACGCGGGGATGTATCCATTCGTCCAGGTAAGGGGTCAATTCCCATGCGGGGAACTGTAGTATCCTCTTTTCCTTCAAAAGTGGAAGGGCATCTCCCATCAAGCATTTCAGAGATTCTAGCTCTCGCGCGACGCGCTCCCGCGTGGATGGATCCGGACAAATGATCAGCACGGGTGTGTCTGCGAAACCACAAAGCCCGCTACTCACGAAGGAGCGCGCGATTCCTTCGACTCCTTTTAGGTGAATGAAAGCGGAGGTGTCCCATTGGGCCTTGAGGGCTTCCACCTCTTGGAGGAAGCCCGTCCATCCCTGGAGCTTGTTAGAAGAAATTCTTTTCTTACGAATTTCCAGCTTTTTGTCCTTTCTCTTTGTTCGCTTTCGTGTCCTACCTTCTACACCCTTCCCAGTTCCTCCCACTCCTTCGCCAGGGCGTCGAGGTAGGTGAGGATACCCTTAAGCGCCGCCTCGTCGGTGTGGGCGAGGAGGGAGAAGGCATCGTCCCGGGCCTGCTTGAGGAGCTGGCTGTCCCACCCGAGGAAGCGGGTCATAAAAAGGGGGGAGCCCGACTGCCGGACGCCGACGAGGTCCCCGGGGCCCCGGATGGCCAGGTCGGCCTCGGCGATCTTGAAGCCGTCGGTGGTTTTCTCCATGATGGCGAGGCGTTTTTTGGCGTCTTCCGAGCCGCTGCCGTGA
>CAZOBB010000090.1:0-5313 GCA_964577975.1 uncultured Thermodesulfobacteriota bacterium
GCGTTCGCTTGAGTTTTCCGGCGCCGAACGGGGAGGTTTTCGGGTGAAACGGGGTCAGGACGGAGAAATTTTCCGCGTCCACGCAATCGATGAGGGAGATTCGAAACCCGGCATCTCGGAGCATCCCCCCGATCTCGAGGAGTCCCAGGGGGCGTGACCATAGGTTGTAGGCGGCGAAATCGTAGATCCAGGGATTGACGAGGAGGATGTGCGGACGGGTGGATTGTTTCACGTGAAACAATGCTTATTTTCCGATGCAAAAATTTTGGAAGATTTGGGAAAGAATGGTGTCATCGGTCTGCTTTCCGATAATAGCCTCTAAAGCCCTTTTAGCTTCCCAGAGGTCTTGGGCCAAGAAGACCTCTTCTATGTCGTTTTGAAGGCCCTCTTGGAAACGTTCCAGGGCCTCTTTCGCCTTTTCGAGGAGCTGGTGGTGGCGTTGGTTGATGGGGATGAGGGAGTCGACTTCTTGGGTAGAGTGTGAATGTTGAACGGATTGGACGATGAGGGAGAGGAGTTGATCCCAGTTTTGACCCGTTTTTGCGGAGATTTCTAGGGTGGGGAGTTTTTCTTTTGTATGGGTGGCAAGGGTTGAGGGGGTGATTTTCTGGGGGAGATCAATCTTGTTTATGAGAAGGAGGGTTTTTTGGGGGTCAATTTGTTGAAATATAATGGTGTCTTGTGGGGAGAGGGGGCGTGATCCATCGAAGACGAGTAAGACGATATCCGCTTCTTTTTTCATGGAAAGGGCCTGTCTTGTGCCGATCTTTTCGACTGGATCTTCTGTCTCTCTCAATCCTGCTGTGTCGATGACACGAAAAGGGAGGCCTTGGATGAGGAGACCTTCTTCTATAAAGTCTCTCGTTGTTCCGGGGAATTCGGTTACAATGGCGCGTTCTTTCCCAAGAAAGCGATTAAGGATGCTTGACTTGCCGACGTTAGGCGCGCCCAGGATGACCATTTTGAAGCCTTCTCGTACCATTTGGCATGTCGTGAAGTTTTCCATCAGATGGCCAAGGGTGTGAAATAGTTGCGGAGCAGCCTTTTCCCAAAACGTTTTCCAGGTGGGAGTAAAATCGACGCCTAGGTCTTCAGAAAAATCTAGATCGGCTTCTATGTAGGTGAGAATCTGGTCGATTTCCTCAATGAGAGGCATGATGGTTTTTCGAACGCCACCATGGAGCTGTTTTTGCGCCAATTGGAGGGCGGCTTCGGATTGGGCCTGGATGATCTCAATGACGCTTTCCGCTTCTGTTAGGTCGATTCGACCGTTCAAGAAGGCGCGAAGGGTAAATTCTCCTGGTGCGGCGAGGCGGGTTCCTTCACGAATGAGGAGCCTCAGGATCTTTTCGAGAACCACCCTGCCGCTGTGACACTGGATCTCTGCCATCGGTTCGCGTGTATAGGTGTGAGGGGGAACCATGAGAACGACAAAAGCTTCGTCGATGAGGACACCCGTTTGGGGGTCCACGATATCCCCCAAAACCATCTTCCTGTGACGGAGGGAGGAGCTGTATCGGGGGGAGAAAATTTTTTTGGTAATGGCGTGTGCCCTTGACCCTGAAAGGCGAATCACACCTATTCCCCCCATCCCCGCCGGTGTGCTGATGGCGGCGATGGTCTGGGTTTGATCCCATCCTTCGGGAAGGGACATGGAGGAGAACCCCCCTTAGTTCGATGTTTCTTGAACAGCCTGTTTTGTAGGAATGATAACCACCCGTTTGAGGGGGCCACTACCCGTGCTTTTGGTCTGAATCTCTTTGTCTTCTTTGAGGGCCATGTGGATGGTTTTCCTGTCTTTGGCGCTCAAGGGAATGAGGGAAACGGGTTTTTTGGTCTTTTTTGCCTTCTGGCTCATTCGGAAGGCCATTTGAGTCAGGTTTTCCTCCCGTTTTTTGCGGTAGTTTTCGGTATCGACGTGGATGTTGCAGTCACCCGAAAACTTTCTGTTCGTGATTTTATTGACCAAGTGCTGAAAGGCATCCAATGTGGCCCCGTGTTTTCCGATTAAAAGACCCGACCCGTCCCCGATAATTTCCAGAAAGACATGAATGATGTCATCTTCCATCCGAAGTTTGTCTTTGATGTCGACAACGGCTTGTACCCCCATCAGGTCAAGAATGGTCGTGAGGGTTTTTTTGGCGACATCGGCAACGGTCTCGGGGGTTTTCGCCATGGCACGAATCTTGACCTTTTTTCCCATCCCTATTCCGATGAAGCTTCGGTCGGTTTCTTCCAGGATTTCATAGACAAGGTCTTCTTTCTCAATACCCAATTCCGCTGCCGCCTTGTCTAAAGCGTTCTCCACGGATTTGCCTTCTTTTTCAATAACATCTGCCATTGTTTTCATCTCCCATGTGCCAGCTTTCGGTTGGTGTAAAACTGTTGTCCGATGGAAAGGATATTATTGACTAACCAGTAAATGACCAAACCTGAAGGAAAATTGAGGAACATGAAGGTAAAGACGATGGGCATAATCAGCATCATCTTCGCCATCTTGGGGTCTCCCGTTGAAGGGGTCATCTTCTGCTGAATCAGCATGGTAAGGCCCATGATGATGGGGGTGATGTAATAGGGGTCCTTGGCAGAGAGGTCTTGAATCCACCAGAAGAAGGGGGCGTGCCGAAGTTCTACCGAGTCGAGTAGGGCTTTATAGAGGGCGAAGAAGACGGGGATCTGTAGGAGCATGGGGAGACACCCTCCCAATGGATTGACCTTGTGCTGCTTGTATAGCCGCATCATCTCCTGATTCAGACGTTCCTTGTCGTCCTTGTATTTTTCCCTCAATTTTTGCATGAGGGGTTGGATTTTCTGCATATCGGACATGGATTTGTAACTCTTATGGGTCAGCGGCCAGAAGATAATCTTTATAAGGATGGTGAGGAGGATGATGTCGATTCCATAGTTGTGGGTGTAGGTGTTGCTCCAGTTTAGAAACTGCATGAGGGGACGGGCAATAATGCCAAACCATCCGTAATCAATAACCTTTTCCGCGTCTTTCCCAAATTTCTTTAGATTGGCGAGGAGCTTGGGACCGTTATAAAGGCGAAATTTGAACTGCGCCGTCTTTCCAGGATCGATCACCGTAGCGGTTGCCGTGAGATCCGCGTCCAAGGCCTTGAGGCGTTTTTTGAGAACAACTTGATTGAAGGCTGTGCCCTCCGGAGAGACAAGGGTTATGAAGTACTTCTCACTCAAGGCGACCCAGTTGATTTTGCCTTCTATACGTATGGGTTTTTCGATCTTCTTGAGCTTTTTGCGGTAGACGCTGTTTCCCTTCAAAACATCCGCCGTATAATCTTGTTGCCCATATTTACTGGCCTCTTTGATCTTGGAGGGCATGTTTATGAGGGATAGAATGGCGTCTCCTACCAGTTTTTGGTCCGTAATATTTTCGATTGTCCAGGTGAGGTCGGCTTCGTACCGGTTTGGGTAGAAGCGGTAACGTTTTGTAATCCGAACGCCCTCTTTCGTTCCTGTAAAGACAACCTCAGCGGGGGAATCCCCTGGCTGAAGGGTAATAGATGTTTGACGAACGTCCATGGGGATGTCGTCCGTAATGGAACGGGAGGAACGCGCCAACGAACTTCGGTAGGGAAGGTCGGGGAGGGAAGCGCGGACGAGTTCAATGGGTTTTCCTTTGGGTCCCATGATATCTTTGTATTTCTTAAGCTTCCAAGAGACTAGACGTCCGCCGAGGGAGGTGAAAACGGCGTGATAAAGGGGAGTGTCAACCGTGACGGTTTTGAGTTTCTCTGGATCAAAGGTAGAAGCATTGCTTTCAGAGGGTTTGATGGCCTCCTTTTGGGGCACCGGCGGTAAAGGAGTCTTCTCTTTTTTCGCCGTTTGCTGCGTCGTGTGTTTTGTTTTCGCAGGCTTTGGCGGCGGTGGTGGCGGAAAAATCTGGTTATAGAGGAGTAAGACGATAAACGTTAGGGCGATAAATAGGATCAGTCGTTTTTCCACGTGTGTTCCTCATAAGGAGTTATGGAACGGGATCATACCCGCCTGGATGGAATGGATGGCAGCGCAGGACCCGGCGTATGGCAAGGTATCCCCCATGAAGCAGGCCGTGGCGCTGAATGGCTTCTTTGGCATACTGGGAACAGGTCGGCGTGTACCTGCAAGAAGGCGGCAGGAAAGGTGAAATAAGCTCGTGATAGAGAGTGAGTCCCCAGATGACAATCTTTTTAATCATTTGGCTGGGCCGGTTCTCCCACGGGAGTGACGCGCCAATTTCTGGACGGCGTCCTTGAAATATTTTTCCGCTTCTTGGAAGGTCGGTTTTGTGGGACGTCTTTTGCGGATGATGATTACGTCCTTCGGGGGCTGGATCAGGGTTTTATTCTTCCGAAAGGCCTCTCGAAGGATCCGCTTGACGCGGTTTCTGAACACGGCGTTGCCATCTTTACGCGTTACCACGATACCTAAGCGGCTGAAAGGTAGGGATGATGGTTTGAAGACAAATTGATAATCTGGCGAATGGACGACCACATCCTCTGGACGCCGTTTTACAAAATCCGACCTTTTGGTGATGCGTTCTCTTTTCTTGAAGGTTTCTCGGCGAGTCATCGTGGAATCAAACAGCGAGCCGTTTTCTCCCTTTTGCACGTCTTCGGTTGATCACGGCGCGTCCCGACCGGGTCCGCATCCTCACGAGAAACCCGTGGGTTCTCTTTCTCTTCGTATTGCTCGGTTGATACGTGCGTTTCATCACTTTCCTCCTTTTTAGCGAGCGAAGTTAAACATATCTAAGGAGAAGTGTCAAGTTGGACTGAGGTGTCGGTTTCCTCTTTCGCCTCGATAGGAACTCGAAACCCGCATTCCTTCACCGGGCAGCATTTGTAAACCTTCCCCCCGATCTTTTTGACAATCAGGTAGGGATTGTGACATTCCGGGCATTCTTCGGCTATGGGGCGGCTCCAAAGGGAGAACTTGCATGTGTGGTATCTGCTGCAACTGTAAAAGGTCCGACCGCGCTTGCTCCGTCGCTCCATGAGCTCACCCTTGTGACATTCGGGGCATGGAACGCCGGTAGACTGGGGTTTTTTCAAGGGGCGGGTGTTCCGGCATTCAGGGAAGCCCGAACAGGCTAGGAACGGCCCGTAGCGTCCCCGCTTGATGACCATGGGGCGGCCGCACTTCTCGCACTTTTCATCGGTCTCCTGGGGCGCTTCCTTCTCCTTTTCCTCCAGGGGACGGCGGTAGCGGCATTCCGGGAAACCGGAGCAGGCGATGAATTTTCCGTACTTTCCATAGCGGATGACCAGCGGTTTTCCGCATTCCGGACAGGCCTCGTCCGTCTTTTCCGTC
>CAZOBB010000091.1:0-3125 GCA_964577975.1 uncultured Thermodesulfobacteriota bacterium
ACCTTCGGGGGGTATGGAAAAGTAAAAGTGATCGATTTTTCCGGAACTTATACCTATTCCGCCCTCAACGACGATTACAAAACGGGCGGGGATGACACATTCAAAAACACCGGGTACGACAGCATCCAGAATTTCAGCATGAACCTGGGCGCGGAGGTCTATCCGGGACATCGCCTGGGTGTGATCGTTCACTACTACGATGCGGACAAGCTCGGCAGCCCGGGTTATCTCAGCAAGAACGACGAGGACGACTACAAGGATTCCTCCAACAAGTCGATCGACTTCATGTATGAGGGGAAAAGCCCGAAGGGGATGTTTTCCTGGATGGCCCGGTACTTCGACGGAAGAGACGAGGACAAATGGGTCGATCCCACGGGGAGCGATCCGACGGGTTGGGACGACGGCAAGGCCTCCAAGATGAAGACGGATCAGAAGGGAGCCCAGGTCCAGGTGACCTTGGACCTGAAGCAGGTCACGGCCACGGCCGGGTTCGACTGGGTGGACTACGACATCCGGGCCACCTGGAATCCCAAAAAGACGGAATACGAAAACCCCGCCGGTTTCCTCCTGGTGAAGGGAAAACTGTTCAGGGATACCCTCATTTTGACCGGCGGTGTCCGCTATGACAGCTACGACGTGAAGGTCCAGGACCCGGTCGGACGGGACGAGAGCGATTCCAACTGGAGTGTCAGCCTGGGCGCGGCCTATCTCCTCGGGAAACACCTGAAATTCCGGGCCAACTACGGGGAGGCCTTCGTGATGCCAGCCGCGGATCAGCTGGCCGCGGATTACACGACCTGGGGAACACACTACGTGGGAAATCCCAACCTGGATCCTGAATCGAGCAAGACCTACGAGGGCGGGGTGGATTTCTTCTACAAGGGGCTCAACGCCTCGCTGACCTATTTCTACACCGACTTCAGTGACAAGATCGTCACGGCCTCCACCCCCGCGGGAGAAAGGACGTGGAAGAACCTGGGCGGTGCCACGGTGGACGGCTTGGAAGGGGACTTCTCCTATGACATCGGCACCCTGTTCGGATGGGAGTTCGAGGTTCGTCCCTACGCCCGGTTCGTCTATCTCTTCACATACGAGGACGATGAAACCGATGAGGACCTGAAATACACCTCGGACTGGAACGCCTCTTACGGGATCACCGTAACGGGGTTAAAGGGATTTTCCGGGAACCTGAATTTCGCCTACGTGGGAAAACAGAAGGTGGACGACTGGGAGAGCGGAACCTACCCGGTGCCGGTGATTACCAAGGGCGGATTTACCGTGGCCGACCTCAGCCTGGCCTACACCATCTTCGAGAAGAAAAAGTACGGAACCCTCACCATCAAGGGGGACGTGCGCAACCTCTTCGACAAGGACTACGCCTATGTCAAGGGGTATCCCATGCCGGGTCGGACGTTCTACGGCAGCCTCCGGTACGAGTTCTAACCATCCGATTGCGTGGGTGGTGAGGAATCCTCAAATATGATAAAGAGTTGAAGCGATGGAGCTGAAAAGCCTGATCCTGGGAATCGTGCTGGCCGTTTCGATCTTCGCCGTGAAAAGCGGTATCGGAATGGTCTATCTCGTCGCCCACGTGAAAGACAGGAAACGGCGGATCTGGGTCATCCTCGGGTCCGCCGTCTCCTACGGGCTGCTCTTCGTGGCAGCCTTTTTCCTGTTGAGGTGGCTGAACCGACTAGCCTTGTTCCCTCTCTTCAACAAGATCCTGAAGTACGGGATGCCGCTGCATTTCGCCCTCGCCTTCGGCATGCTTGTCTGGGCGGTCTATCTCTTGAAACGGGACCCTACCCCCACCACCAGCAAGGCCTACCTCACCCTGGTGGTGCCGTGCCCCGTCTGCATGACGGTTATCCTGCTGATCGCGGGATTCGTGCTGGCGTATTTTCCCAAAAACGGCGGGATCGCCCTCGCGGGTGTTTACGTGATCTACCTCGTGATTCAGTTCGCCACCATGGGGATTTTCGCCGTGTGGCAAAAGGCCGGGGGTGGGGATCCCGACCGGATGCTGGGATGGGGGATGCTGCTGATCGCGGGCTACTTCATCCTCACCGTTCTCATCGCCCCCCAGATGGGAGATTTGTCCAAGATCTACCGGATCGCAAACTACAAAGGAGAAACAGACTTGTTGACACGTAACGGAATAATCGCCGTGTGGGCCACGATCGCCCTCACCTTCGCGCTGGGCTGGATCTTTCGAACCTTGCGGCTAAAGAGGAAATAACGCATGCATATCGGCGCAGTCCTGAAGACCTTTATCTACGTTATTTCGAGCTCGCTGCTCTATCCCGTCCTCTTCTTCCTGGTGGTGCTGTGCCTCCTGATGGTGCTCTTCGCCGGGATCTTCTTCGCGGAGTGGCTGGACCGCGCGAGGACGAAACGGGTCTCGGTGGAAGACTTTCGCGACCTGGCGCTGAACGAGCAGACGGGCCAGCGGTTTCCCTACTACGTCCGCCGGTACTATACGAAGCTCTGGAACCTGACGCACCAGGGGGTCCGTTTCGATCCCCTGCACGTGGAAAACCTCCTCCAGCAGGAAAACCTGAACCTCTTGAAGACGGTGGATCGCCTCAAGATCATCGTGCGGGTAGGGCCGAGCCTCGGCCTGATGGGAACCCTCATCCCCATGGGAACGGGCCTGGCCGCCATCGGCCAGGGGGACATGACGCGGCTCTCCAGCGACCTGGTCATCGCCTTCACCACCACGGTCGTGGGACTGGCCATCGGGATCGTCGCTTTTATCTTCTACACGATGAAACGGCGGTGGGCGCAGGAGGACATCAAGGACATGGAGATGCTGACGGAGCTACTGCTTTCCGAGAGGGAGGGGAAGGAATCGTGAGGTACCTGAAAAAACGCCGGCACCTGGACATCGACGACTTCGAGGGGGAAGACCCCCTCACGGGCCTGGCCAACCTCTTCGACCTGGGGCTGGTCTTCATCGTCGGGCTTCTTTTGATGCTGTTTTCCACCTATCACCTGCAGGATCTCTTCTCGGAAAAGTCCGAGATCACCATCATGAAGAAGCTGAAGAACGGGGAGATCGAGATCATCACGAAGAAGGCCCGCAAGATCAAGGCCATGCGGGTGACGAAGCGGAAGGCCAAGGG
>CAZOBB010000092.1:0-5594 GCA_964577975.1 uncultured Thermodesulfobacteriota bacterium
CAGCACGACCTCAAGATCGTCAAGATCGCCGATATTATCCGTTACCGCATGCGTACCGAGTCCTTCGTGCACCCGATCGCGGAGAGCATCCTCCCCACCATCTACGGAGGGCCTTTTCGTATCATCATGTACGAGAACGACGTGGACGACTTTCAGCATATCGCCCTGGTGAAGGGGGAGATCTCGGGAGACGAGCCGGTGCTGGTGCGGGTGCATTCCGAGTGTTTCACGGGGGATGTGCTGGGATCCCTCCGTTGCGACTGCGGAGATCAGCTCCACGAGGCGATGCGGATGGTGGATCAGGCGGGCAAGGGCGTGATCCTCTACATGCGTCAGGAGGGACGGGGGATTGGGTTGGCCAACAAGCTGAAGGCCTACTGCCTCCAGGACCATGGCAGGGATACCGTGGAGGCCAATGAAGAGTTGGGGTTCAAAGACGACTTGCGGGACTACGGTATCGGGGCCCAGATCCTTGTCGATCTGGGGGTGAAGAAGATCCGCCTCATTACGAACAACCCGAGGAAGATCAAGGGGTTGGAGGGATACGGCATTGAGGTGGTGGAACGGGTGCCCATCGAGATCCCTCCGAAGAAAGAGAACGTCAAGTACCTGAAAACAAAACGGGACAAGATGGGGCATATCCTTACCAATCTGTAGAAAAGGAGAGAACCATGCCGAAAACGTTGGAAGGCACCCTTCAGGCGAAGGGATATACATTCGGAATCGTCGTGAGCCGTTTCAACGCCTTCATCACGGACAAGCTCCTGGAGGGCGCGCTGGACTGCCTGGAGAGAAACGGGGCGGATATGGACGCGGTGACCATCGCCAAGGTCCCCGGGGCCTTTGAAATCCCTCTCGCGTGTTTGAAAATGGCTCAATCCGGCCAGCACGACGCGGTCATCGCCCTCGGGGCCGTCATCCGCGGGGCCACGCCGCATTTCAACTACATCAGCTCCGAGGTGGCGAAGGGGATCGCCCAGGCCTCGCTACAGACGGGGGTTCCCATCACGTTTGGCATCATCACATCGGATACCATCGAACAGGCCATCGAGCGGGCCGGCACGAAAGCCGGGAACAAGGGGTGGGATGCGGCCCATTCGGCCATCGAGATGGTCAATCTCTTTGCGACGATGGGGAGCGGTTAAGGGGTTGATCGTTTTGGGTTTTCGATCTCAGCGTTCAATCCTACTAAGAAACGCTATGCCGCGGTTTCTCCCATTTTTTGGTGAAAACCTTCCGCTTTCAACCCGAATAGCGTAACCCATGACAAGCCGTAGAAAATCGAGGGAAATGGCGCTACAAATCCTTTATCAAATGGATTTTGTGGAACTTTCTCCCCAGAAGGCGATCGATCTGTTTTGCGCCCATTTTGCCACCGAGGATTTGGATTGCGCTTTTATATCCCGGCTCGTGGAGGGAGTGTTGGCGCATCGGGCGGAGATCGACCGTGTGGTTTCTGAGCTCTCGAAACGTTGGCGGATCAACCGTATGTGTACCACGGATCGGAACATCATTCGTTTGGCCGCTTTTGAGATTCTTTATTGTCCGGATATTCCCCCAAAGGTTTCCATTAGTGAGGCAGTAGAGATCGGGAAACGATTCGGCACGGAGGAGTCGGGGGCCTTTATCAATGGGATTCTTCACGCCCTTTTGACGCGGCCAGAAGGGGTGGCCGTCGACGCAGGTGAGTAGTTTCATGAAGATTGTATTGACGGAAAATCCCATCGAAAGAATCTTTTCGCAGTGTGCGGTTTGTTTCCTTCCAGAGGATGTTCGCCCCTTGAGAGGGACGATTGGGATGGTGGACTGGGCGTTGAATGGGCTTATCACACATTTGATTTGGGAGGGAAGGTTGAAAGGATCGTTTCTTGAATCGACCCTTATCCGCCCAGGGCGTTATTTGTCTTGTGAGAAGCTTTTGCTCGTGGGGATGGGGAGGTACCATGAGTGCGGGGAAGGGAGGATTCGGCAGTTGGGAGAAACGCTCATGCGAACGCTTTCGGGGCTGAAGGTGATGGATATTTCTCTTTCTTTTCCTATCCCCGACGCGACCCAGTCTCCCGTTGTTTTTGCTGAGAATTTGACGAAGGGGCTTTTGTTGGAAGGTGAAAAGGAAGAGATCCGACATTGTACGGAACAGATGAACGTCGCCATTTCCTGTGTTTTCGAACAAATTGATGAGGCACTCCTTGGAATTCAGAAAGCGAAGGTGGAACTCAAGAAACATTTCAATGTGATAGTTCTCGAATAAGGAAGTGAGGAATGGAAGGGTTGAAGGGAATCAAAGGGTTTGTCTTGTTTGTGTGTATCGCGGCGTTTCTCGCTGCTGGCGGAGGAGCAACCCAAGCCGCGAAAAAGACGACGAGAGCGAAGAAAAAGACCGTTCAGAAAAAGTCGAGTAAGAAAAAAACGGGACGTTATTACGTCAAACCGTTGGAAGAAAATCTCCGGCGAACTCCTTCGGGGGAAAAAATAGGTACCGTGGCGCAAGGAACCTCAGTTAAAGTCGAAAAGATTCAAGGGAACTGGGCTTACGTGACGGTGAAAGGATGGATATGGCGGCCTTCCCTTTCGAAATCGAAACCCAAGCAGACGGAGGAATTGCTTGTGGGGGATGTGAAAGGGGTCTTCAAGAAGAAACAATTTATCATCAAAGGAAGGATAAATAATAGGACTAAGGCAGATTTTTCGAAAATCGTTTTACAAGGAGAGCTTTTTAAGGGGAAAAAGCGGGTAGCCCATAAGACACTTACCCTCTTTTCTTCGAAAAAGCCGTTGCGGGCGGGAAAGGGTTATGGTTTTTCCATCGTGTTCAAGAGAACGAGAGGTTTCGATAGCTACAGCGTCCGAATCCTTTCCGCTGACCGTAAATAGTAGTGGTGAATCCCTTTTCTGGTAATGGGCGGAGAGGCCGGCCAGAAGGTGCCCTGTCCCAGAGTTGTAATTTATCCGTTTTTTTGCTATAAAATATAAAGGACAGCTATGAAGGTAAGTAGCTGGAGGAGTTACGATGTTTCAGGTTGGGGAAAAGATAGTGTATCCGGGGCATGGAATCGGGGAGATTGTCTCTATTGAGTCGCGTACCATTTCTGGGAGTTCACAGAATTTTTATATTTTGAAAATCATCGACACGGATATGAAAGTGATGGTTCCCGTTGACAATTCCCATTCCGTTGGCCTAAGGAAGATCACACCACGGGCGGAAATTCAGAAAATCTTTGATATATTGAGAGATAGAACTCATATGATAGAAGATACCCAAACGTGGAATCGGAGGCACCGGGAGTACACTGAAAAGATCAATAGCGGGTCAATTTTCGAAATTGCAGAAGTGTTAAGGGATTTATACGTTTTGAAGTTGGATAAAGACCTTTCTTTTGGCGAAAAAAAGATGCTCGACACGGCGCGAAACCTTTTAGTCAAAGAAATTGCCCTGGCAACCGAAGAAACGGAAACGAAAATCCTGGAAGAGATTAAAGACATCTTCTGCTAAGACGGCTTTTCCTCTTTTTTATTCCACCATTATTACATCGATAACTCCCCAGAGAAAGGAGAAGATCTATGGGAATTATTATCTTGAATTCTTTTCTGATTATCATTTGCGCGTTGAGCGGTTTTTATATCGGATATGATATCTTTCGTTCCATGCCCTACGCCATCGTGGGCGCCCTGATTTGCCTGATTATTTCGCTGCTCGTCATCTTTTTCGAGAAGTATATTCGAAAATCCCCGCCACGGGTGATTATCGGGGGGATCATCGGTCTGCTGTTGAGTTTGGTCATCGCCAACTTTTTCATCAAGGCCGTTTTTTTCAATTACATTACCTATAAGAATTCGTTTTTCATATACCTCCCTATTGTGACGATCATTTGTTATTTGGGACTTGTTTTGGGGATCAGCAAGGGGAGCGAGTTCAACGTGGTAGAAGTCCTTCGAATGCGGACGGGTGTCGTACCGATGAATCAGAATAAGATTATCGATACCAGTTCCATCATCGATGGACGGATCGCCGACATTTGCGAGACGGGATTTATCGAAGGGACGTTTATCATTCCCCAGTTCGTCCTTCAGGAGCTTCAGCGTATCGCCGACTCCACCGACCCCATCAAGCGGACCCGCGGACGCCGGGGATTGGATATCCTCAAGCGGATGCAGAAGAAGACCATGGAGATCGAGGTCAAGATCGTGGATGACGACTTTCCCAAGATCAAGGAGGTGGATACCAAGCTGATCGCCCTCGCCCAGAAACTGGGGGGAAAGATCATCACCAACGACTTCAACCTCAACAAGGTGGCGGAACTTCAGGGGGTCAAGGTCTTGAACATCAACGACCTGGCCAACGCCTTGAAGCCGGTGGTGCTGCCCGGTGAACAGATGACCATCCGGATTCTCAAGGAGGGCCGGGAGCCCCGTCAAGGGGTGGCCTATCTGGACGATGGCACCATGGTGGTGGTGGACGACGCCCGCCACTTGATCGGGAAGAAGGTGGACGTGGTGGTGACCAGCGTGCTCCAGACCACGGCGGGCCGGATGATCTTCACGAAGCTGAAGGAGCATGTTGCCGAGAGCGGGGAATATTACTATCCGAATGGAAAATCACCGTCGAACGATGTCGCATGAAATGCCTTTCTTTTCTGTTGTGGTTGTCGCAGGTGGACTTGGTCGGCGTTTCGGCGGGGAGATTCCGAAGCAGTTTCTGGAGCTTTCCGGTGTCCCCGTTCTGATCCACACCTTGAGGAAGTTTGAAATCTCGCCCGTGGTGCGGAGGATCATCCTCGTGTTGCCGGCGGACAGGTGCCGCTGGTTCGAGGAAAACGTGTTGCCCGATCACTCTCTCTCCAAGCTGTCGGATATCGTGGCCGGCGGCGAGACGAGGCAGGATTCCGTGCGTCACGGTATGGCCTTTATGTCTGCCGATAAAGAGCCTTTTGTGGCCATCCACGACGGGGTGCGCCCCTTTTTCGATCCCCGCTGGCTGGAGGTGGGATTGGAAATGTTGCGAGCGTATCCGGCCGTGGCGGTGGGGATTCCCCCGGTGGACACGATCAAGCGGGTCTCGAGCCGGGCGTTTGTCGTGGCCACGCCGAAACGGGAGAGCCTTACCATGGTCCAGACGCCCCAGATGTTTCAAACCCGCCTGATCCAGGAGGCTCACGAACAGGCGAGGGAAAGGGGGTGGAAGGTCTCGGACGACACCGCCCTCATGGAAAGGATGGGACATCCCGTCAAGATCTTGCCGGGGAGCCGCTGGAACATCAAGATCACGGAACCGGCGGATCTCGAAATGGGGGAAATGCTGCTACATTTGAGCCAAGGGGGAGGGATTCATTCATGACGATCTCGGTCGGCATCGGTTACGACGTGCATCGGCTCGAGAAGGGGCGTCCCTTGGTCCTCGGGGGGGTTCCCATCCCCTTCGAACTGGGCCTCCTGGGACATTCCGACGGGGACGTGCTGGCCCACGCCGTCATCGACGCGATCATCGGCGCCCTGGGGAAGGGGGACATCGGCGGGTTTTTCCCCGATACCGATCCCGCCTACGAGGGAAAGTCCGGCGAGGCCCTGTGCGGGGAACTCCTGGCGAGGTTGGAAGA
>CAZOBB010000093.1:0-5785 GCA_964577975.1 uncultured Thermodesulfobacteriota bacterium
GCATACTGGCTGATATCACTCAGGTCGGAACAGATGAAACTCAGAGGCTTGTTCCGTTGCTTCCCCTTGATCTGGTAGACCTTTTCGATGGCGTTTTTGTTGAACAGGTCGCACCCGATCCCGTAAACGGTGTCGGTGGGATAGGCGATCACCTCTCCCCGGTTCAAGGCCTCCACGACCTTGTTGATGAGCCTTCCTTGAGGATTATCGGGATTGATCTTCAAAATCTGCATGTGTGTCTCCTTTTGGTTTAATCTACTCGACGATAACTTTGCCTACGAACGATAATCGGCGTTGATTTTTACGTATTCGACAGAGAAATCGGACGTCACGAGGCGATAGGCGGCTTCTCCATGGTTCAGGGAAATCGTCAAGGTGTAATCCCGTCTCTTCATGATTTGAGTCACCTCACGTTCCGCCGCTTCTCCCGCCCATCGACCACCTCTCACCAGTGCCACGTTGTCGAAGGCGATATCGATTCTCTCGGGATCGATGACCGCCCCCGAATAGCCGATGGCCGCCATAATCCGCCCCCAGTTGGGATCCTCTCCAAAAAAGGCCGTCTTCACCAGCGGGGAACGCCCAACGCTTTCCGCCACCTGGCGGGCATCCTCTTCGGAAGCGGCTCCCTCCACCCGAAGGGTCACTACCTTCGTGACCCCCTCCCCGTTGTCCACGATCTTAAAGGCGAGGGATTTCATCATGGTTCGAAGCTCTTCCTCCACCGCCTTCTTAAGCCCCTCCGACGCCGCGTCGGTTCCATTGTCCAGAACCAGAACGGTATCGTTGGTGCTTTGATCCCCGTCCACCGTGATCCGGTTGAAACTCAGCTCGACGGATTGCCTCGTCAGAGTCTGAAGGACTTCCACGGAAAGTCCCGCGTTCATGAAGAAGAACCCCAGCATGGTCGCCATGCGGGGATGGATCATCCCCGCGCCTTTGACGACACCGCCAATTTTCACGTGGGGGTAACTGTCCAGGGTAACCTCCTCCCACTTGGGATAGCGGTCCGTCGTCATGATGGCCGCGGCCACCTCTTCCAGTGAAGCCTGACCCAGGCCGTCCACCAGGGCCGGTAATACCGCCGCCATCTTCTCCGTCGGAAGGGGCTGTCCGATCACGCCGGTCGAGGCCATGACGACCTGTTCCTCGGGCACCCCAAGCAATCGAGACGTCTCCCGGCAAAGGGTCAAGGCGTCCGCCATCCCCCGCTCGCCGTTACAGGCGTTGGCGTTGCCGCTGTTGACCAGGATCGCAGAAAGAGGCGCGCCTTTCTTCAGCCGTTCCATGCCGAGAATCACCGGCGCCGCCTTCACCTGGTTGGTCGTAAAGGTCCCTGACCACCTCGCCGGAGGATCGGAAACCATCAGGACCATGTCGGGCCGACGGGTGCCTTTAATTCCCGCGCACGTGACGGAAAACCTGAATCCAGGAATATGGGCGGGCACGGTCTACAACCCCCGCCCGCAGCATTTTTTGTATTTCTTACCGCTCCCGCAGGGGCATGGATCGTTCCTGCCGATCTTCTTCCCGGCACGGCGATAGGTCACCGGTTTGTCTCCCCCGCCCGAGGCCTCCGGAGGCGGCGCGAACTCCCCTGTCTGCAGCGGTATGGGACGTTGCATCATCTGCCCCCTTCCCAGACTGATGGCGCTCTCGTCGGCCATGGGAAGATAGGTCAAATCCTCCACGGCCTCTTCGCGCTCGATCTCCACGGCGAAGAGCTTTTCGATGGCATCCTGCTTGATCCGAAAGATCATATCCTGGAACATCTCAAAGGCGTCTCGCTGGTAGACCCGGAGAGGATCCTGTTGACCATAGCCCTGCAATCCAATGCCTTCCCGCAACTGATCGATGGCAAGGAGATGGTCTTTCCAATTCATGTCGATGGACTGAAGGAGAATCATCTTCTCCAGGAAACGCATGATCTCCTCACCATACGCCCGTTCCTTGGAGGCGTAGAATTTCTCGATCTCTTCCTCCACCCGCTCCTGAAGCATCTCCAACGAAGCCTCTTCCTTTTCCTCCTCCGTGAGATTCAGACGAATGTGGAACTGTTTGAACAAGACATCCTGAATTCCCTTCCAGTTCCACTCCTCAGGATACTTCTTCTCTTCAATGAAAGGATCAAGGATCTCTGGAACAATCTCAGCCGCCATTTCCATGATTTCTTCCCGCAGATTCTCCGAGGTCAGGACGTCTTTGCGCCATCCATAGATAACCTCCCGCTGTTTGTTCATCACATCGTCGTACTCAAGGAGTTGCTTTCGAATTTCGAAGTTTTGAGCCTCCACCCTCTTCTGTGCATTTTCTATGGCCTTCGTGATGAACTTGTGTTCGATCGGTTCCCCCTCTTCGATTCCCAATTTGTCCATAACGCTGGAAATACGCTCAGACCCAAAGATTCTTAACAGATCATCTTCCAGGGAGAGATAAAAACGCGACGATCCCGGATCACCTTGCCGGCCGGAACGACCGCGTAACTGATTATCGATCCGGCGACTTTCATGCCGCTCCGTGCCGATGATGTGGAGCCCTCCCAAGGCAATGACCTCATCGTGCTCCTTCTGGGTCTGTTTCTTGGCTTGCTCGTAGATCTTGGCCTTCTCCTCCTCGCTCATTTCGGGCTTGATCTTCTTCTCGGCGATCATCTTGTAGTTCCCGCCCAGGACGATGTCCGTCCCGCGACCCGCCATGTTGGTCGAAATCGTTACCGCCTTTTTTCGGCCTGCCTGGGCCACGATCTCCGCCTCTCGCTCATGGTGTTTGGCATTCAAAACATTGTGAGGAATTCCACGCTTCTTGAGCATGGAGCTGAGTTTCTCCGATTTTTCGATGGAGATGGTTCCCACGAGGACTGGTTGTCCACGTTTATAACAATCCGCGATCTCCTCCACCACGGCCTTGAATTTCTCCTTCTCCGTTTTATAGATGACGTCCTGGAAATCCTTTCGGATCATCGGTTTGTTGGTGGGAATCACGACCACATCGAGATCGTAGATTTTCTTGAATTCCACCGCCTCGGTATCCGCCGTTCCCGTCATCCCCGCCAGTTTCTCATACATCCGAAAATAATTCTGGAACGAAATGGTCGCCAGTGTTTGATTCTCATTTTCGATCTTCACCTTCTCTTTGGCTTCCAACGCTTGATGAAGCCCGTCACTGTAACGCCGTCCAGGCATGAGCCGTCCGGTGAACTCGTCCACGATGATGACCTCGCCGTTCTTGACCACGTAATCCACGTCCCGCTTGAACAAGGTATGGGCCTTCAGGGCCTGGTTGACGTGGTGAAGGGTGTCGATGTGACGAGGATCGTAGAGATTGTCGATCTTCAGCAACCGTTCCACCTTCAAAACCCCTTCCTCCGTCAAGACGGAGGAGTTCGCCTTCTCGTCGATGGTGTAATCGACATCCTTTTTCAGAAAAGGGATGATTCGGTCGATCGTGTAATATTTCTCCGTGGATTCCTCGGCGGGACCGGAGATGATCAACGGCGTCCGCGCCTCGTCGATCAGGATACTGTCCACCTCGTCGATGATGGCGTAATGCAACTCCCGCTGGACGAAATCGTTGATATCAAATTTCATATTGTCCCGGAGATAGTCGAAACCAAACTCATTGTTGGTCCCATAGGTAATATCCGCTCCGTATGCCTTTTTGCGCTGATCATCCGAAAGCTCATGGGTCACGACACCCACCGAAAATCCTAGGAATTTGTAAATCGCCCCCATCCATTCCGCGTCACGTTTGGCCAGGTAGTCATTCACCGTCACCACGTGAACCCCCTTCCCCGTCAAGGCATTAAGGCAAACGGGAAGGGTAGCCACGAGGGTCTTTCCCTCGCCCGTCTTCATTTCGGCAATCTTCCCTTCATGCAGGACAATCCCTCCCACAAGTTGGACATCGAAGTGCCGCTCTCCCAACACCCGCCGGGCCGTTTCCCGGACGATGGCGAAGACCTCTGGCAATATATCGTCGAGGGGCTCTCCATTCGCCACCCGCTGGCGGTATTCCGCCATCTTCTTCTTCAATTCATCGTCCGAGAGGGGCCGAACCGTGCCTTCCAGTTCATTGATGCGGTTGACAATGGGCGAAATACGTTTAAGTTCCCGCTCGTTCTTACTTCCCACAATCTTCAAAAGTAATTTGGAAAACATGATATGCTATCACCTGTAAAAGGATATGTTTATATTTCCGCGGATACGCCTATCCACTCTTACCTATCTTTTCCCTTGTAATTAAGATTGAGTCTGAGAAAATCAGTTCAAAATATATCGCTTGGGGTTGACAGGCACCCCGTTTAGCCGTACCTCATAGTGAAGATGAGGGCCTGTGGAACGTCCCGTGTTTCCGATCTCTGCAATTTTTTCACCTCTTTTGACCCGCTGACCCACTTTCACCAAAATCTTCGCCAAATGGCCATAACGGGTCGTGATCCCATGTCCATGGTCGATGATGATAAGCTTTCCAAACCCACCTTTCCTTCCCGTGAAGACGACCAAGCCATTGGCCGGCGCGATCACAGGCGTCCCCCTCCGATTCGCAATGTCTAACCCCTCGTGAAACTGCTTGTGACCTGTGAAGGGGGATATTCTATACCCAAAACCCGACGTCTCAAACCCATACGCCGGACGAATCGACGGCGTTGAATCAAGGAGATCCTTTCGGGTGATCAGTTTGTCATGCAACTCCTTCAGGCTCTTCTGCTCGAACTCAGAAGCCCTTTCCAAACGGAACAGATCATAGTGAAGCTGACGGATCCTCTCCGATTCCTCGGGAGAAAGGGTATTTACGAGGTTTTCTGAACCGGAAAAATCCTCCGGGATACCCCCCACCCCCCACAAGCCTTCATTCTCCTGATACGCCGGTTTTAAATTAGCAATGATGCGAAGCTTTTCATCCAGCTCCCTCACCTTCGTCACTTGCGCCTGGATTTGCTTCACCTTCCTTTCAAGAGAGTGAAGCTGCGATCTATATATATCCGCCGCCTTTACGATACGCTTGCACTTCAGCTCATGCGAGGTGTAATTGTAGATGATATACCCCGAGAAAGCGAAAAAAGAGGGAACGAATAACACTACCATCCAGATAAAAAACCGTGGAACCTTGAACCGTTTGACTTTCGCCTTTTTCGCATTACCAGGAAAAACGACAACTTCGTAATATCTTGGCACCCTACCCCCCTCCGCAGTCGCCTTTTTCTAACAAAGGCGCAAAAAATTGTCAAGGGTCTATGGTCATTACGCTATTCACCGGTAAGCTTTTTCCCTTTCTTCGATCACCCTAAAAATCCAGGTCGATCAGCCCGATCCTCGCCGCGTATCGAATCAGCTCCACCGTCCGGTGGATTCCCAGCTTGTTCATGATGTTGGCCCGGTGATTGTCCACCGTCTTGGCGCTAATGAAGAACCTCCCCGACAACTTCATAGACCTCGTCCTGGGCTCTCCCCCGAAAACCTTTCCAAACCCGCGGGGAATCATGTATAGTAGGCCCATGGACGCAACCGGATACCCCCTCAACGACCGGCAGCGGGAGGCCGTCACGCGCACCGAGGGCCCCCTGATGGTCTTCGCCGGGGCGGGCAGCGGCAAGACCCGCACCCTCACCTACCGCTTCGCCTACCTCATCCAGACGAAACGGGCCCACCCCGCCGAGATCCTGGCCGTCACCTTCACCAACAAGGCGGCGCGGGAGATGCGGGAACGCATCGTGGAGATCACCCGCATCCGGCCCCGCCGGCTCTTCGTCTCCACCTTCCACGCCTTCTGCCTCTGGATGCTGCGG
>CAZOBB010000094.1:0-3071 GCA_964577975.1 uncultured Thermodesulfobacteriota bacterium
GGGAAAGCTCGCCACGGGCTGGACGACGCCGGAGGTGCCGATGACGAAGAGGAGATCGCAGGACGTGAGGGCCGCGTGAGCTTTGTGGATCAAGCGAGGATCGAGCGATTCCCCGAACCAGACCACGTCGGGGCGAACCAGGGCGCCGCAGGAACAGCGGGGGGGAATTTCCTTGAGGGGGACATCATAGAGGTAAAAGGTTTTTCCTTCTTCGACACAACGGACGCGCCAGAGGTTGCCGTGAATCTCGATGACGTTCTTGCTTCCCGCCTTCCGGTGGAGCCCGTCCACGTTCTGGGTGATGAGGGTGAATTCCGGGTAGAATTTCTCCATTTTTACGATGGCCAAATGGCCGGGGTTCGGTTCCGCTTTCACTATGATTCCCCGACGCCAATCATACCACTCCCAGACAAGCTTGGAATTCCGTTCAAAGGCCCAGGGCGTGGCCAACTCCTCGGCGCGATAGTTTTTCCACAGCCCGTCCTCTCCACGGAAGGTGGGGACACCGCTCTCGGCGGAGATCCCGGCACCGGTGATGACCGTCACTCGTTTGGCGCTTTTCAAGATTCGAGTCAAATCCTTTGGAATAGGAATAGATAAGGTTTCCATGATTTTCTCCCCAGGGTGTTAGGCTGGTGCCCGAGAACCAATGCCCAAGTTTGTATCCAGCGCATTTTTCTTTTTATCCTTTTTCAAAAAGTTATAAGATATTTAAACACAAAAAAAAAGTGGAATGCGTAAAGGCGATTTTATAGATGTTTTCATCGGTAGTATTAAAGATTGTGGATAGAAAAGAGCGTAGATAAAATTGCCTAACTTCTTGTCAGGACGATGAAATACAAATACGCATGATGGGAAAGGTTTGAGGAAAGAAATTCAGGTTACGTATCAAATATTTTGTATATTTTGTGCGTGATTTGATGCGAAGGCCATAACCCAAAATAGGAATACGGCCAATCGGTGTGCTATATCGTTATGGAGGTCGAGGCCAATTACTGAAGAATTATTTGAACGAAAATTTTCTTGATTTTATAGTTAGAATATTATAAAAGTAACTTTCATACTAAAAAAGGATGGAGATAGAGACATGAAAAAACTGGGCATGATGTACAAAATTGTTTGTATTTTTTTTATCGTTATAATCATAGGAGGATTTTCTTTTGTACATCTTTTCAAGATTATGTACGAAAAGGATTTGGTTGCGCAGGCGAGGGTGACGGCCCAACAGGTTTTGATTTTCCGCAAATGGGCGGCTGGATTTGGCGGGGTCTGGACCAAAGGCAAGTTTTCTGAGACGGCTGGGTACCTGATGCAGATTTCGGCCCCGAAGGCAGAATCGGAGGCCTATTCACATCAGCGGGGTATTCGGGGAGAAAAACTCCAAGATCTGGAGAATATTCATTTTTATCTACACAATCCTGCTCTCGCCACGCGGGAATTGTCTGTGTTGACAAGCGAGGAAAACGGCTGGTCTTTCAAAGCGGTCTCCGACAGATACATGGCTCCGCAAGACAAGCCGGATTCGTGGGAATCGCATGCCATACAGTTGATCAAGGACGGGAAACAAAAAGAAGGTGAGACCTGGGGTTGGGACGGCAAAAAACTGAGATACGCCAAGGCGATTTACGTCAAGAAATCTTGCCTGTCCTGTCATGGAACACCCGAGCAGATTCATCCGATCTTCATGAAGGCCCTCAAAGCAAAGTACCATGACGATGTGGAAAAGGCCATCAATTACAAGGTAGGAGATCTGAGGGGCATTATCAGTGTTACGGTTATTCCCCATGAGCTCGTCTCGAGCGTGCTTTCATCGATTGATATCTGGATTGTTTTTTCTGTCGTCCTGATTTTTCTCGTGTTTTTGGGTTTCGCCGTGCTAATAAGAAAAGACGTCATACGCCCCATAAAAAAACTGACGGATGCGGCGGAGGCCATCAGCCTTGGGGATCTGGACATAGACCTCGGGGTGGAGGATTTGAAAGATAAGGACTTGAAGGACGAGATTGTCAGATTAACCGTAGCCTTTGACCGGATGAGATCGTCCCTCAAATCCGCTCTTCGCAGGCTGAGAGAGAAGGCGAAAGGGAACATCAGGTAGCAACGTAAATTTATATGTGCCTTGAGATTGGATAACACATGCCAACGATTGGTGTTGGAAGCGTGGAGGCCTGAAACGATCCGCGTGGGCCGATCCCGCTTGTCTCGATATGGGCAAGGGGAGGCCCACATAAAACTTAACCACTTAAAACTTCTACTCGAACACCCCCGTCGATAAGTACCGGTCTCCCCCATCGGGGAGGATGACGACGGTGTTCTTCCCCGCGAGGACACCCTCCTCCATAAGGTAGAGCGTCGCCGCCACGGCGGCCCCGGACGAGACCCCCGTAAACAAGCCTTCCTCCTTCGCCAGACGCCGGGTCATGGCGAAGGCGTCTTCGTCGGTGACGGAGATGATGTGGTCGATCAGATTCAGGTCGCAGACGGGCGGGATGAATCCGGCCCCGATGCCCTGGATGGCATGAGACCCACGGGGCTCACCGGAGAGGACGGCCGACCCGGCCGGCTCCACGGCGACGATGGCGATGTCGGAACGTTTCCCTTTCAGGAACCGGGCGATCCCCGTGAGGGTTCCGCCGGTTCCCACGCCCGCTACCACGGCCTCCACCGTGCCGTCCGTGTCCTCCCAGATCTCCCGGGCGGTGGTTTGTTCATGGATCTCCGGGTTGACGGGATTCTCGAACTGCCGGGTGGGGAGGTAGCGCGGGTCCTTTCGGGAGAGTTCCTCCGCGTGTTTTACGGCGCCGGGAATACCCTCCTCTTTGGGGGTGAGGATCAGCTCCGCGCCCAGGGCGCGCAGGAGCTGTTTGCGCTCCTCGCTCATGTTTTCCGGCATGACAATGGTCAGGCGGTAGCCCTTGGCCGCGCAGGCTACCGCCAGGCCGATGCCCGTGTTCCCGCTGGTGGCCTCGAGGAAGATGGTGTCGGGCCCGGCCTTTCCCGATCGCTCCGCGGCCTCCACCATGGCGACCCCCAGGCGGTCCTTCACGCTGGAACAGGGATTGAAACATTCC
>CAZOBB010000095.1:0-11593 GCA_964577975.1 uncultured Thermodesulfobacteriota bacterium
GTCATGAGCGAGGGGAAAAAGCTGGCGGAGGGCCTCCCGGAGGAAATCAAAAAGAATCCCATGGTTCTGGAAGCATATTTAGGTGGGCAATACCGATGAACACGATTCTCAAGGTCGAAAACGTCTCGGCAGGTTATGTTCCAGAGTCGAATATTCTACACCAATTGTCCCTCGAACTTAGGGAGGGAGAGATTGTATCCGTGATTGGCCCCAATGGGGCGGGAAAATCCACCCTCCTTAAAACCATCTTTGGCCTTCTGAAACCGAAAGAAGGTAAAATCACCCTAAAAGGCGAAGAAATCGGTGGCCTCAAGCCATTTAAGATCGCACAAAAAGGTGTCAGCTACGTTCCTCAGGTCAACAACGTCTTTCCTTCTCTGACGATTCAAGAAAATCTGGAAATGGGAGCCTTCATACGCCAAGACGAATACACCGACACCATGGAAGAAGTGTTCGAGCTATTTCCCGTCTTGAAAGAAAGGAGACATCAGAAAGCCGGACAACTTTCCGGTGGGCAACGGCAAATGGTTGCCATGGGAAGGGCCATGATGCTGAAACCTCAGATTTTGTTGCTGGACGAACCCTCCGCGGGTTTGGCTCCCATCTTCGTCTCCTCCATCTTCGAGAAGATAAAAGAAATCAACGCGACAGGAATGTCGATTATCATTGTGGAACAAAATGCGAAAGAAGCCCTGAAGATGTCCCATCGAGGTTATGTCCTCGCCATGGGTAAAAATGTCTTAGATGACGAAAGTAGTGCCCTTCTCGCCAACGAAGAAGTGGGGCGACTCTATTTAGGTGGCTGAAAATGTTTGAACTTGTCGTCTACGGAATTGTTTTAGGAAGCATCATCGCGTTGGGGGCCATCGGTCTTACAATGGTCTATCGAATCATTGGGTTCGCCAATTTCGCGCACGGCGAATTCATGACGGCCGGCGCGTATATCGCCCTTTTCATCATTTCTATCGTTCTCCCATGGTTAGGGTTTCCCGACAGCAGATTCGTACCTCTCTCCTTCGGATGGAAAATGGTTATCGCCTTTCCTATCGCGATGGCAGGGGTAGCTATCCTCGCCATTTTGGCGGACAAAATCCTTTACAAGAAACTCAGAGCCAAAAAGAGCGGGCCCGTTATCTTGGCTATGGCTTCCCTCGGAGCATCTTTTATCATCCGCATGACCATCCTCATCATCTGGGGCTCCGACTATATTTTCTACCGCCCTGGCCTGATGCGACCAGCGCTCGATCTACCCATGGGAATCAAGGTTCGGCCAGACCAAATCTTCATCTTCTGCGCGGCGATTTTCCTCGTTATCCTTCTCCACCTTTTCTTGAAACGAACCAAGATGGGGAAGGCCATGCGGGCCACGGCAGACAATCCCGACCTTGCCCTGGTCACTGGCATCGACACGGAAAGAATCATCTCCTGGACGTGGGCTATCGGGGGGGGGCTAGCCGCGGCAGGAGGAATCCTTTACGGCATCGACGTGCAACTTCATCCCGGAATGGGATGGAACTTTCTCATTCCCATCTTCGCCGCCACCATTTTAGGTAGTATCGGAAACATTTACGGCGCGCTGATTGGAGGGTTCGTCATTGGAATTGCTCAACAGGTTTCTACCGCTTTCCTCGCCCCTACGTACAAGCTGGCAGTGGCCTTCATCATCATGATCATCATCCTGCTGGTCCGGCCACAGGGGATCTTCGGGAAGGAGTAAACTACCATGGAGCTTAGCGGAATACTTTCCTACGTCGTCTCTCTCGCCATTATGGCGGGAATTTACGCCATCTTCAGTTTAGGCCTCAACATCCAATGGGGATACACGGGACTTTTCAATATCGGAATCGCGGGGTTTTTCTGTATCGGCGCCTATACCTCCGCCATGATCACCACTCCCATGCCATCCGGCATTTACGCCCAATACGTGCATCAACTTTTTGGCCTGAATCTTCCCTTCATCTTCGGCTTGTTAGGCGCCGCCATCGTCTGCGGCATCGTTGCTTTTCTCATCGGCATTCCTACCTTACGATTGGGTGAAGACTACCTCGCCATTGCCACTCTGGGAATCGCGGAAACCATCCGGCTGATTTTCAACAATGAGCAGTGGCTCGCCAATGGCCCCCGTGGGCTCATGGATATGCCCCAACCCTTCCACGATCTGGTCAGCCCCCAAAACTATAATTACATCTACCTTATCATTACGATCATTGCCATGGCAATCATCTATGTGGCCATCGAAAAGGCCATTCGCTCCCCATGGGGAAGGGTGTTAAGGGCTATTCGAGAAGACGAGGGCTCCGCTTCCATGAGCGGCAAGGATATCTTCAACTTCAAGATGCAGTCCCTCATCTTCGGTTCCATGGTGATGGGGATTGCCGGCGCGTTGTATGCCCATTACACGAAAGCCATCTCCCCCAGCGTTTTCACACCCCTTTACGGCACCTTCATCATTTGGGTCATGCTCATGGCCGGGGGAAGCGGGAACAACAAAGGAGCAATTTTAGGAGCGTATGTTATTTGGGGAATCTGGGTCGGCACCAAGTTCGTCACCGATTTTCTCCCTTATACCCTCCAGTCCCGCGCGCCGTATATCCGTTTTCTCATCATCGGCATCCTCCTGGAGATCATCCTCATCTATCGTCCTCAAGGCCTGCTCGGAGAAGAGAAGAAGATTTCAAAACTCATCGATTAGAGATCGCCACCACCCTCCCCTCAGGGGAGAGGCTTTTGTAAGACGATGCTCCAAGAGCCTCTTAATCGTCAGTAAATATTCGTCTTTTCGTACCTTTCCTACCCTTTTTCCTTCTGTCCAGTCAAACGACACCCCCTTCCATCTCAAAAGGAGAGGTTTCACAAATAAAAAACGGAGATTCCATCCAAAGGAATCTCCGTTTCCGGCTTTTCTGAACTACAGATCTGTTATTTCACGTTCACGATCTTCACCGTTTTGATCTTTCCGCCTTCGTACTTCCAAATCTCGATGGGCGTGGTCACATCGCCGTTCTTGTCGAAATCGACCGCGCCACCGGCCCCTTCGTAGTTGATATCCTTTCCTTCCTTCAAGAGCTTAAAGGCCTTGGCAAATTCACCCGGCAGAATCACGGTTCCCGGAGGATTGGCCACCTTGCGGAGGTTGTCTCGAATATTTTTCGCCGTCATCGGCTGCCCTTTTACCTTCGCCGCATAGGCCGCCAAGCCAATCACCGCCATGGCATCATAGGCATTGGTAATATAGGGCAGCGGGGGCATTTTCCCAAACTTGGCTTTGTAAGCCGCGTTGAAGATATCCGCCGCTTTTCCCTTGGCCGAGGCCGCCACGGTCCCCAGATCCCCCTCCAGATTCTTCGCGCCAACGGCCTTCACGATATCCAGAGACTTCGTTCCGTCGCAGAAGAGAAACTTCTTGAACTTGTAAAACTCGATGGCTTCCTTGAGGTAAATCTTGGCGTGCTGGGGATAGCTGTAGGCGCAGAGGACATCCGGTTTCCCTTTTAAGGCCTTTTTCAATTCCGCCGTGTAGGTCTCGGCCGTTTTCTCGTCATGCGGCACCATCGCCAGGACCTTGCCCCCGTGTTTTTCAAAGGATTTCTTGAACTGCTGCGCCAGTCCCTGCCCGTACGGGTTGTTCACGTAAATGACGGATGCAGTTTTGTAATGCTTCGCCGCCAGTTCGCCGGCCGCCACACCCTGCAAGGCGTCGGAAGGGCACGTCCGGAAAAGGAGATCCTTCCCTTTATCTGCCGGCAGGAAGGTAATCAACGGAGAGGTGGAAGCGGGAGAAATCATCAAAACACCGTTGGGGATGGTGACCGATTCGGCTACCGGAACCGTCACACCACTCGCCAGGGCGCCAATGATCGCCACAACCTTGTTGACGTTCACCAGCTTTTTGGCCGCGTTGATCCCCGCCACGGAATTGGTTTCCGTATCCTCTTGAAGCAGCTTTACTTTCAACCCAGCCTTACCGAGTTGCTCCGCCGCCAACACCGCACCATTTTTGATGTTTGGGCCGAACTCTTTCAAAGGGCCGGTAAACGCCATCAGCGTCCCAACCTTCAGTTCCTGCGCCACGGCACCCGTGACACATCCCGCAACCAAAAACAATACCGCCATTCCAACAACAAATTTCTTCATACATCCCTCCTTTTGTTAAGGGTTGAAAATTAAGCCGATACCGCTTGCGTTATTTAACACCAAAACTCCTCTCTGTCAAGAAAGGCTTCCGCAATCTTTCCAGTGAGTTAGCGGCCAACTACACACTTGGAACTCAAAACGCCCCCCTCGGTTTTCACCCCCTTTCCTTTTTTTCGCTACGGCACCAATCCCCTTTCCCGCTCAAACGAAAGCTGGTCCAAGGTCTCCAAGTAAGCCTCGATTCTCGTTCGGATTTGGGACTCGCTGTAAAACCGCGGATCCCCCATATCGCTTTCAAACACCAGCGCAGGGACCCCTGTTTTCTTCGTAATGATATCTCGAAGCTCGTGAACGGCAAAGGAAACCGCCTTACAACTTCGATTCAAAAACATGAGATTTCCATTGAGGGAATATCGTTGAAAAAGATCCAACGCCATTTCCGCCCTCTCCTCCAGCTCCACGTTGGAAAAGACCGACGCATAGTTCTCCGCCAGGGTCCGGACTGGATCCGAGGGATCGAAATCGTAGCTCCAGGCATGCACGTAGAGAGAGGTCAGGATGACGGCGCCATACGAGGCCAAAAGGTTGAAATGATCCCGAAACTTGAACCAGATGGGAAGGTTCTCCCAATAGAGGCGATACCTTTCGTTGGGAATGGCACCTATCCCTTTCTTCACCTTTTTTTCCATCGTCTCGTCGATGAGCAACTTGTAGAACTTGACCGCCTCCGGCGTTCCTCGGAGATAGACTGTTATCGCCATATTGATCAAGGCGTCGAAGATACTGATGGGTGAGGGTTTATAGGCCGCCATATCGAGGTAGGCCTTGTAAAGGATACTCGCCTGCCGGGAATACTCCAATACCTCCCTGAGCCGGTCGAAATCGAATTTCTTCCCCGTCAATTCCTCCAAGGCCTCGATCATCTCGTAAATCTGCTCAATGACATATTTGATGATCTCTTCCCTGGCCCTCTTGTCACGGATGAATTGAGGAGTATCAAAAACGAAAAGAGGCACCTGATACCGCCGAGACAGCACTTCGAACCATTTCGTCAACGTAAAGCATTGGGCGTTACAGGCAAGCAAAAAGTCGGGATCGGGAATCCCGCCGATGGGACTCTTACGAAGCTCCCTATACCCCAAATCGCTCCTGGCGTAAGCGCATAGGTGAGACGTATACCCTTTCCGTTCAATCGACTCCGACAGCTCCGCCGTCATCCGATGGGTAATCATCATGACCGAATGATTTTCGGGATAGATCGGAATCACGTCATGGGCGTAGAAAAGCTCCGCCGGGGACACCGCCGTCGTGTAAGCGATGAACTTCCCCTGTTCATGGGCATGCTTCGCCCCTTCATAATATTTCTTTGTCAACTGCTTGGAAAACTCTTTCGCTGTCATCTTCCCTTTAGCCTCAGCCATTGTTCCGCTCCCCGTAAAGAGATTCGACGAACGCTTCCAACCTCGTCTTCGTCTGCGCTTTCGTGACCGATTGATACTCCGTATCCAAAACAATCATCGGTATTGCCCTTTCCCGCATTACCCCTTTTAGATCGGGCAGGTCGTAATCTTGGGACTCGCAAAACTTTATGTGAAAATAGATCACACCATCCGGCTTTTTCTCTTCGACAAGGTGGAGGAGATGGTCGTAAAGCCGCGTTCCCACGTCACGTATGGGTGAAAATGGGCTCTTCGCGAAATGCCGCTTTGTCAGGGCCTCAATGGGATCCTCCAATTCTGGGACATCATAGGCAATCATCCGCGTTCCCACCGTCAAATCGTCCCCTACGATACTAACTTTCAGCTCATCCAAAATATCAAACAACTGGGTCGGTTCGACCACGATGCCGGACAGGACGACGCGCACAGTCCCGTCCTCCGGAGAGGCTCCTTTCAGATGGCCTAATAACTCTTCCAGCATGGGGATATGATCCTTTGGATCCATATAGCAATGGGAACGAATCAGATCGAAAAGCTGGCGGTTGGAAAGGGAGAGAGGCGCTTCCTCTTTGATACGGTAGATCTCTCTCAACAATCGCCTGTTCTCGTTGTAGAGCCGAAAACTCTCGTGTAAGGCATCCAAAGAGATCTTTTCCCCTGTATAGGCCTCCAAATTTTCCTTCAATCTTTCCGTTTCGGCGTAAAACCAGTGACGGGCACTCTTCCTGTCCACTTGCCTGGGGATTAAAAAACTCGTGAAAAACTCTGAAGGAACCGTCATCTTCCAAATATCTGACAGATGCTGCGTGGTATCACACACCTGCGGAAAGACAAAACCGTCAAAATCATCCGGATGATAATTCAGCACCACCTCCAGATTGCTTCGAGAGAGCGAACAGGCGTTGTCGGGAAGGTGCGCCCCCGCTTTCACGATAGGATCATTCGTCCCCAGAATGGTCACGGGCATCAGTCCCGCTGCGTGGATCATTTCCGACGGAACATCCGCCAGCGGCGACCCTATGATCCTCTTCCCCTCCTTTTTCTTCGACGCGAGATAAGGAAAGGGATCAGCTGACACCTCTTGCAGTCGATTCAGAATCTCTTCTTTTCCCATAGCTTCCCCTTACTCGTAGGTTTTCAATGTTGCCGATGACACCCGAATTCTCATGACAAGTTTCCCATTCACAAAGAATTTTACATCAAACGGATACCACATCTTCTCCTGAAGAAGTCGGTAGTCTCCATACCGAACATCCACTTCCTCTCTGTCGGGAAAACCTTCCTCCTTCTTCGTCAGCGTGCCAACCAACCGCAGGGGAATAAAACGATCCTTATCGATCCAGAGCCCCCGCAGGTTTTCCGCCGTCAACTCGGCACCGATTTGATAGGCAATCCACGGATACACCAAGCGCAGCCTTGCCATGACCGGCACGATTCCCAAGCGCTTGAGCAGAATCTTCAAAAGATTCATCTCGTGGTTCATGAAGACATCCTTGTAAAAACCGTAACGGCGCTGCGCGGCAATCAAAAAATGATTGACGTTCATTTCCGGATCGATCTTCCCGTCCGAGGTAATCTCCTTGCCTTCCACCCATATCTTGAGGGGAAGAAAGGGTAGAATCTCCACCTTTTCATCCACGGAGGCAAACGGATAGGTCGCTTCCTCCCCATACGCCTCCACCCGCTGCACCGCCGTGATTGAGCGAAGCGCGCGATAATTCTGTATCATCCTCTCCATGACATAGCGGGGTGACAAGAGATACCCCCCTGCGGAACCACACAGCAAAAGGGTAAAAAAAATGGCCGTTACAACGACAAAATCTTTGCGTTTCATTCCGTCTTTTCTAGCTCCTCCGCCACCTTGAGCAAGAAATCGGAAATCCTTGGACCCAGCTCTGGATGTTTCAATCCAAATCTTACGTTCGCTTCGAAAAATCCCATCTTGTCCCCCGCGTCAAAGCGGTCTCCGGCAAATCTGTAACCATAGATCGGGTATGACTCCCCCAGCTTGGCAATGGCATCCGTCAGTTGAATCTCCCCTCCTTTTCCCGGGGGCAGTGTTTCCAATACCTCAAAAATCTCCGGAGGCAGGAGGTATCTCCCTATCACGGCAAGGTTGGAGGGAGCCTCCTCAACCGCCGGTTTCTCAACAAGGGATTTCACTTCAAAAAGGCGATCGTCTATCCTCTTTCCATCAATAATCCCATACTGGTAAACGTCTGTTACCGGAACTTCTTTGATCGCCAGAACAATCCCTTTTCCTAGCGTGTTATAGACATCGATCATCTGTCTCAAACAGGGAGGATCAGCATCCACAATATCGTCCGCTAAAAGCACTGCAAAAGGGTGATTTCCCACTACTTGTTTGGCACACAGGATGGCATGTCCCAAACCGAGGGGCATCTTCTGCCGGACCGATACGATCTGAACCATTTCCGAAATACGCTGAACCATCCGCAAGAGCTCTGTCTTTCCCTTCGATCTCAAGTGATGTTCCAGCTCAAAAGAGATATCAAAATGATCTTCGATGGATCCTTTTTCCCGCCCCGTTACGAGGATCACCTGCGTAATCCCTGTGGCAATGGCTTCTTCAGCGATATATTGGATGGTTGGCTTATCCACGATTGGTAATAACTCTTTTGGAATGGCCTTGCTCGCGGGTAAGAAGCGCGTTCCAAAACCTGCGGCAGGAATAACCGCCTTCTTGATCGTCACTCTCTACTCCTTCTCTTTCAACAACTGCTGGATCATGGTCAACAATTCTCCCACATCGGAGGACTTCACAACATACGCATCGGAAGCCCACGAGGTAAAATCCTGCTTGTATTCACCATACGCCGAACAGAGGATGACGGGGACTTCTTTGTCCCTCTTCCTGATTTCCCCCAGGGTTTCAAGACCATCCATTCCTGGCATCTTGATGTCGAGCGTGATCAAATCCGGCTTGCTATCCCTCATTTTTTCCAGAGCTTCCTCTCCCGTCGCGGCCGTGACAACCTCGTATCCCGCGTCCTCCAGCTCCATCCTGTAAAGGGCACGGATCGCTTCCTCGTCATCAACGACTAGAATCTTTTCCACTGTTTTTCTCCTTAGGTGAGGTCAGCCTCTCGCAAATAGGCAGCGGATTCCTCCGGAGGTGTGGGGTTGATATAAAACCCCGTGCCCCATTCGAAGCCCGCAATTCGCGTCACTTTCGGGATGATCTCGATGTGCCAGTGGTAGTGGGGTAAATTTCCTTCCAGCAAAGGGGACGTATGGAAAACAAGATTATACGGAGGATCCTCCAAGACTCTGTCCAATCTCTTCAACGTGTTTCGCAAAATTACTGCCAAAGTCCCGTATTGCCGCTGCCTGATCTGCCGATAATCCGAGGCATGTTCACGGGGAAAGATCCAGGTTTCATAAGGAAAACGGGCCGCGTAGGGAGCGAACGCGATAAAATCTTCATTTTCCTCGACCACCCTCTCCCCCTTTCTCTCTTGTTCCACCATCTCGCAAAAAATACATCTACCCGTATCCCGATAGTGGGTTTTGCCCCCCTTCAACTCTTCCATCACCCTTTTTGGAATGACAGGGAGAGAAATAATCTGTGAATGGGAATGCTGCAAAGACGCCCCTGCCTCTCTCCCCCTGTTTTTGAAGATCACTACGTACCGGAATCTTGGATCCTTCGCCAATTCCTCCATCCTCAACTTGTAAACAAACAAAATCTTCTTGATCTCTGTCAGGGGAAGATATGGTAACTCCCTTTCATGTTCCGGCGTCTCAATGACAACCTCATGTTCCCCTACCCCATTCATCCGATCGTAAATTCCCCAGCACCTTCGATCCGTCTCCCCCTCCATCCGCAAAGCAGGAAATTTATTGGGAACAACGCGTATGCTCCATCCTTCCTCATCCGGTTTCGTTCCCTTTTCTCTAAATGCGAAAATCTCTGGTGGGGTCATCGATTCATTGCCGGGACAAAGGGGGCAAACCCCCTCCCGTCTCCTTTCACGACAAACCGCGTAATCGGAAGGACGCTTTCCCCTTTCCGGTGAAATAATCACCCATCGCCCTACGACGGGATCTTTACGAAGTTCAGACATGCAAGATATTTCCTAAGAAAATACCCTTAGTTCCCAAGACGCTTTTCTTCTTCCTCTTGCTGAGTCTTGCATTTTATACACAAGGTTGTCACAGGACGCGCCCTCAAACGCTTCTCGGAAATCTCAGCCCCACACGACTCACAAATGCCATACGTTCCGTTCTCGATACGTTCAAGAGCCTCTTGCACCTTCTTGATCAATTTCCTCTCCCTATCCCGAATTCTCAAAAGGAAATCCCGGTCAAACTCCGCCGAGGCACCATCGGTCGGATCGGGAAATCGAACCTTTGCTTCGTTGAGATCGTTCATAGTCTTACCAGCCTCTTCTAAAAGGGCTTGTAATCTTTGGAGAAGTATCTGTTTAAAATATTCCAACTTATCCTTTTCCATCTTCCTTTTCCTCACAGACATTTAGATTGAAGTGTATAGAAAAGGATGGAGGTTGTCAATAAAATGAAAGGAGGTATGACCTTCCCCCGGTTTAGTGGACACTGGATTAAGCTGCATGTTTAAAAGTAGGCCGCCCCGTATTCAGCCGGGCTCCTATAACCCAGCGTTGAATGCAGACGGCCCCGGTTATAAAACCGCTCTATGTCCTCAAATAGACTCTGGCGGGCGTGAAAACGAGTCGAATATCTCTGGAGAAATACCAGCTCCTGATAGATACGGGAACTCCCATCGGTGCCCCCGCTGTCGTGATGCACCTTATAAATCGCCTCCAATAGCTTAGTGTTCGCCGGGCTCCGTTCCGATTCAGACCTTCTGCGCCAGGCATAGTAGCCACTGCGGGAGACGTTCAGTACCTCACACATAACCCCAATGCGATATTCGGATTCGTGTCGCCGCATAAACCCAAAAATCACTTCTGGGCGCTGGAGAAGATGGCCATTGCTTTTTTTAAGATGTCTCGCTCCATTTTCAAACGCTGATTCTCACGTCTGAGTCGGCTGAGCTCTTCAGCTTCCGAGGTCTGTTTCCCCTTGCCGGGAAAGGCCTCAACAGGATTCTCGCTGTATTGGCGAATCCATCTGTAAAGCGTGTTGGGGTGAATCTCCATATCCCTGGCCACCTCAGCCACGCTCTGATCGCTGCCGATTATCAGGTTAACCGTCTCAATCTTGAATTCACGTGTAAACGTCCTTCTCCTCAATACCATGTCAGTCCTCCTTAGGCTGTTGTAGCAGCTTTTCGAACTGTCCACAATTCCAGGGGAAGGTCAAAGTGTTTCGGACAGGACTGTGAAGATTTAATCCCAATCAAGATAACAATAGACGGGAGTGGAGTAGTAAAGCTTTCTGCTTACGATTCTGAAGATAAAGATTATGGTGAGTTATATGGGCAGATGAATGCGGGAAAGAATAAGATAAATTGGTATCATCTTTCAGTGTCAGATGGAACGTCTTGCAGCGTAGGTGGAACCATGACGAGGCAGTACAATTACAGTAGTAATTTTTAAAGATACCACAGGTAGCCACTATTTTTTCCTATTTTGGGAGAGAGATTGTTAGCCTTTTACTTTTCTAGTTTTTCTTCGCCTTCAAGGTTTCCTGACCTTATCGGCCGGCCGGTGTGAGCAGAATCGCCTTCCTGGCCGCCGCCTTTCCCCGGCAGGCGGGGCAGAGGTCTTTCAGCTCGTCCAGGAGGGGCGTGTCGAGTTTTTCGTGGGCGTAGGCGGCGAAGGGAACGGGGGCGAAGAAGGTCCCGCACGCGGCGCACCGCTGGAGGGCCACCTTGGTTTCGCTCCACGATTTCATGACGCGGGTCTGCCCGATGTCCTCGAGGACGATGGCCCCCGTGGGGCAGACCTCGGCGCAGGCCCCGCAGCCCAGGCAGGCCTCGCTTTCCTCGTAGAAGGGGGTGTTGATCTCGGTGAACTGTCCCCGGCCGATGTAGTTGATGGCCCCCGCGCCCATGATCTCCCCGCAGACGCGGA
>CAZOBB010000096.1:0-44612 GCA_964577975.1 uncultured Thermodesulfobacteriota bacterium
CATGGCCTATCCCTTCGATGGGATTGTCCTGGTTCCCAACTGCGATAAAATCATTCCCGGCATGCTCATGGCGGCGGCACGTCTCAACATCCCCGCCATCGTGGTCAGCGGGGGTCCCATGCTCGCCGGTGAATGCTGCGGCCAGACCATCGACCTCATTACCGTTTTTGAAGCCGTGGGAAAGGTCAGTACGGGAGAATTCTCCGAAGAGGACCTTAAGCAATACGAAGACGCCGCCTGTCCAGGGGCGGGTTCGTGTAGCGGGATGTTTACGGCCAATTCCATGAACGCCCTAACGGAGGCTCTAGGGCTGGCCTTACCGGGTAACGGAACGATCCCCGCCGTCATGGCGGCACGCCTGCGTCTGGCCAAGGCCTCGGGAATGCAGATCGTGAAACTGGTTGAAGAGGGTATCACGCCGGATAAAATTCTGACCAAATCCGCCTTTCTCAACGCCGTCACCGTCGACATGGCCTTCGGCGGGTCCACCAACACGGCCCTTCATCTTCCGGCCATCGCCCATGAAGCGGGGATCAATCTCACGCTTGACACGTTCCAGGAAGTTTCAGACAAGACCCCTCACCTGTGCAACATGTCACCCGGTGGTCCCCACCATATCGAGGATCTCGACCGAGCAGGGGGAATCCATGCCCTCATGCACACCTTACATGCCCATGGTTTAATCATCGATTCCGTACTGACCGTCACGGGCAAGCCCTTGTCGGCGGAATTACCCCGGCATGTGGTGATCGATTCAGAAGTCATCCGGCCTTTCGAATCCCCCTACCATCCCACGGGCGGCCTAGCCGTCCTGAAAGGGAACCTCGCGCCAAACGGCTCCGTGGTCAAACAATCCGCCGTCGATCCTTCCATGAGACGGCACAAGGGACCGGCAAGGGTCTTCAATTCGGAGGAAGAGGCCGTCGACGCCATCTTGAAAGGGAAAATCATGAAAGGAGACGTGGTCGTTATCCGATATGAAGGTCCCCGGGGGGGGCCGGGCATGCGGGAGATGCTGGCCCCCACCTCCGCCATCGCCGGCATGGGGCTGGACAAGGACGTGGCCCTGCTCACCGACGGCAGATTCTCGGGAGGAACCCGAGGCGCCTCCATTGGACACATCTCGCCGGAAGCCGCCCAGGGGGGTCCCATCGCCGTCGTTCAAGAGGGAGACGAGATTCAGATCGATATTGACACCAAGAGCCTCACGCTCCTCGTTTCCGAAGAAGAAATTGCCGAAAGGCTTAAAAAATGGGTTCCCATCGAGCCCAAGATCAAAACGGGATACATGGCCCGTTACGCCGAGATGGTAACCTCGGCCGATACCGGTGCGGTCTTTAAGGCCTCGAGCAAATATTGACAAACATCCCCCAACGTGGGATAGTGCAACCCCTCGAGGCGAATTAGCGCCTTCAGAGGGGGAAGGGAGTAATAAAAATGGGCTTCTTTTCGAAACTTTTGGGATTGGAAAACGCCCCAAGGGAAATTCCTAAATTGGGGCGAAATGATCCCTGCTGGTGCGGAAGCGGGAAAAAATACAAAAAATGCCACATGGAGTCCGATATGCGAAGGCTCTCCAAACTGCGGGCTTCCCGGTGTACCACCAGTTCTTGAAGTCGTTAGATCGAAATACCGTGCGTATTTCAAGTGTATCTTTCTCCTCTTTTTAGTCACCTTTTTATTACCCCTATCAGTCATTGTATTGCTACAAAAATTCAGGTATAGAAGTAAAATCCAATTTTTTCTCGGGGAGTGCTTATGTACGACTTGACGGAATCTAAACAGGCTTTGACAAACGAGGTTCAGCGATTCGTCAAAGAGATGGTCGTAGACAAGGTCAAAGAAATTGAGGAAACGGACGAGTTCCCGTGGCACATGACGGAACACTTCTTCAAACGTGGCTACCTTACCCTTCTCATTCCCAAAAGGTATGGAGGGTTTGGGGGAACCATCACGGATTTCTGTACCGTTGTGGAAGAGATCGCGAAATACTCTGCCTCCCTCGCTCTCCTCATTATCGTACAAACGGTTGGCACACTTCCCATCCTCCTTTACGGCACCGACCAACAGAAAGAGAGATTTCTTAAAGATATTGCCTTCAACCATCGCCTGATCGGATTCGCCCTCACAGAACCGAAAGCGGGTTCGGATGCCGGATCCATTCAGATGTCCGCCAAAAACCATGGCCGATACTATATCCTTACGGGGAAAAAGTCTTTCGTTACTAACGGAGGAGTCTCTCACTATTACAGCACCTTTGCCAAAACCAATCCCCGACGGGGAAGGCGAGGACTCACCACGTTCGTGGTTCCCGCCGATGCCGACGGACTCGTGGTGGGGAAAAAAGACGACAAGATCGGGATGCGAGGGATTCCCTCCACTTCCCTCTCTTTCAAAGAGGTTCGCGTTTCCCAAGAAAACATCATTGGCAAAAAAGGTGAAGGATTTCGAATTGCTATGGAAACACTGAACCGCTCCCGCCCTGCCATCGCGGCCCAGGCGGTTGGAATTGCCGAGGCGGCCCTCCAATTCGCCGTTCTTTTCGCCATGAAACGCCGTCAGTTTGGCAAACCAATCGCTAAACTGGAAGGGATGCAATTCATCCTCGCCGACATGGCCGCTTCCGTCGAAGCAGCGCGAAACCTGGTATACAAAGCGGCCTACTATCTCGACCACAATCACCGTAGCGCCACGAAGCTCTCGGCCATGAGTAAATTTTTCTGCTCCGATATGGCGATGAAAGTCACGACGGACGCCGTTCAGGTCTTCGGAGGCTATGGGTGTCTCAAAAGCCGTCCTCTCGAACGGATGATGCGGGACGCCAAGATCACCCAGATCTACGAAGGGACCAACCAAATTCAACGCTTCGTCGTGGCCGAGCAGATGATCAAAGAGCACCTGGAAATCTACGACCATTACTTCCGCAAAGAACTGGAAGAAATGGAATGGGAGTAGGTTTTAGGTTGAAGATTGAAGTCTGAAGGTTGAAGTCTGAAGGTATTTGGCTAGAAATCCGGTGATTGCCTTGTCAAACCGTCAAGGGCCGGTCCATGGAACGATACTGAATGGCCTCGGCCACGTGCCGGGGCCTTATCTTTTCAGAGGCATCCAAATCCGCGATCGTCCGGGCGACCTTCAATATCCGGTGATAGGCGCGGGCACTGAACCCCAATTGCGCGATAGCCCTTTCCAAAAGGGATTCGCCTTCCCTATCCAACGGGCAGAAATTTTTGATGTCGCGACTCCCCATCTGGGCATTGGTAAAGACTTTTCGATGCCTGGAAAACCGCCGGTTCTGAACGGAACGGGCCCTTACCACCCTTTCTCGGATTTCACCAGACGTTTCCCCCTCTCTCTTCTCTTTTAACGCCTCATAAGGAACGGCCGGCACCTCGATCTGGATATCGATGCGATCCAACAAAGGGCCTGAAACTTTCCCCCGATAGCGACGTATCTGGAGAGGCGTACAGGTACAGGTATGGGTCGGACTCGCAAAATAACCACAAGGGCAAGGATTCATCGCCGCGACCAACATGAACCTGGCGGGATAGGTCAAAGAAATGGCCGCCCTTGAAATCGTCACCTTCCCATCCTCCAAGGGTTGCCGCAACACTTCAAGAACATTCTTCTTGAACTCTGGAAGCTCGTCAAGGAAAAGAACTCCATTATGGGCCAAACTTACTTCTCCAGGCTTCGGGATTGTTCCCCCACCGATAAGGCCCGCGTCCGATATGGTATGATGGGGAGCCCGAAAAGGCCGAACGCGAACCAACGGAACCTTTTCATCCGTCAATCCGGCCACGCTATGGATCTTTGTCGTTTCAATACTCTCCTCAAAGGTCATGGGGGGTAAAATGGTAGGAATTCGTCGCGCCAACATCGTCTTCCCCGCCCCCGGGGGACCAACCATCAGGACATTGTGTCCTCCGGCGGTCGCGACCTCCAAGGCCCGTTTGGCGTGTTCCTGTCCTTTGACATCCGAGAAATCGACTTCCTCTTCAATAGAGGCGTCAAACGCCTCAAAGGAAGCCACCTGTGAATCCAGCATCTTCTCTCCATTCAAAAAACCCACGACCTCATGAAGATACTCCACCCCATAGACGGTCACACCCCGCACCACCGAAGCCTCTTTCGCGTTTTTCTTCGGAAGAATGATCCCTCTCAAACCTTGTTCCCTTGCGGCCAGGGCCAAAGGAAGCGCCCCTTTGATCCGGCGAATACCTCCATCGAGAGAAAGTTCCCCCGCCACCATAAAATGGACACACCGATCAGATGAGACCACACCAGCGGCGGCGAGGATTCCCACGGCGATGGGAAGATCGAAAAGGGTCCCCTCTTTTTTGACATCCGCCGGTGAAAGATTGATCGTAATTCGCCGCGGCGGAAATTCATAGCCGGAATTCTTCATCGCACTTCGTACGCGATCTTTGCTCTCTTTGACCGCTCCGTCCGGCAACCCCACGATGGAAACATTTGGCAAACCAAGCACCACATCCACCTCCACATCGATGGGAATGGCATCGACTCCTATGACTGCACCCGTTTGAACTTTCGCTAGCACCTTTCCATCCTTGAAATTAGATCACGCTTATGAGAATATACGGACCAGAATGGAAAATCAAGGATTCGAAAGGATTTCCCGTTGGAATTTCGCCAGCTTGAAACCTTCCTAAAAGTCGCGGAGCTCAAGAGTTTCAGTAAGGCGGCACAAGCAATTTTCTTGACGCAACCCACGGTTAGCGAACATATCCGACAGTTGGAAGAAGAACTGAGGACAAAACTCTTCCTTCGGACGAAACGGGAAGCCGTTCTCACACCATCGGGGATCCTTTTCGAAAAACACGCAAGGAAACTTCTTTCCCTCCGAAAACAGATCATTCTGGAAATGTCACGGTTCTCCGAATCGGCGGAAGGAGAGCTTACCATTGGGGCGAGTTCCATCCCAGGCGAGTACATCCTTCCACCTCTCATAAGCTCTTTCCAAAAAAAATTCCCCAAAATAAAGATAGAACTGGCCATCGCCGACTCCAAGAAGGCCACGGAATGGGTTCTCGAGAGGAAATGTGAAATCGCTTTCACAGGAAGCCCCCCTCATACCAAACTTCTCCGTGTCACCCCCTTTTCGTCGGATAGAATTGTAGCGGTAACCCACGCAAACCATCCCCTTGCGCAAGAATCCTCTCTTTTCCTGAAAGACCTCCAAAATGTTCCGTTGGTCCTTCGCGAGCCGGGTTCCGGAACCCGCAAGGCGGTAGAAACCGCGCTTTCAGAAAAAGGGTTGTCATGGAAATCGTTTCAAATTGGGTTGACGGTCAGCAGCGCGACGGCGGCCATCCAAGCTGTATTGAACGGCCCATTCTTCTCATTTCTCTCCACAAAATCCATCGCCTCTCTTTTAAATTCACACCAATTGGTCGTCCTCCAAGTCAACGACTTCCAGCCCATCGAGAGGAACTTCTATCTCATCCAAGGCAGAAAAGAGCTCCTTTCTCCTATGGCTCAACATTTTTTGACCCACATTACCAGCCCTGGAAAGGTGTCTCCCCCGTGACTCAGAAAGGAAAAGAAAAAGCGGGAGAAATAGCAAGAAAAGAGATCACTTTCTGGCTCATCCTCTCTTTCGTGATCCATCTTGCTACCCTTACCGCCGTGGATCTCTACAATCGAAAACATTTCCTCAAGATCTCAACCCCGGGTCCCATTCAGGTCACGCTTCTCGAGCCCACCCCCAAAAAGAAAACCACCGCCCACAAATCCCCCAAACATCCTGTCAAGATCCACAAACAGAGGATCGTTCGAACGATACCCCGCTCCAAAGTGGTCGTCCGAAAACAGCGGATCATACGACGCATCAAAAAGGGGGCGATCCCTACCAAAAACCCCCGTGAAGAACAACTCAAAAAAGCCATCGAACGTATCAAAAAGAAAGTGGAACAACGTCAAAGCGATTCAAAACCAGCCCGTCCCACACCGGGAGGAGGCGGAACACTCGGGGAGAAAAACATCTTTTTCTCAGTCGTTCGGAACAAAATCATGCAAGAATGGGTCATACCGGAAAATCTAATCGAGGACGTGTACAGCCTCGAAGCCATCGTCAACTTTACCATCTACCGGGACGGACATATCTCTAACGTCTATTTGGAAAAAAGCTCCGGGAATAAGTACTTCGACGAGTCCGTCATCAGAGCGGTAAAAAAATCCGCCCCGTTTCCTCCCTTTCCTGCCAGTATCAGAAAAAACTCCATCGAGATCGGCATCCGTTTCCGCCCCGAAGAGAAACTCGATTAAGACGATCCCCGTTTTGACAAGGGAGGAAAATAAGGGTAAAAAGGGATTTGACTCCCAAATGTGAAGACAACGATGCAAAAAGTAACCACAAGTATTGAAGATTACATCGAAGCGATATACGAAATCACGCGGGACAGCGGAGGCGCCCGCGTCAAGGATATCGCCGCGAAGCTCGGGGTTACCTATCCCAGTATCTCAGGAATCCTGAAGAAGCTCGTGGAAATGGGTCTCGTAACCCACCAACGCTACGGAAATGTTCAGCTCACCCCCGAGGGGGAAAAGCTTGGCAGGGACATCGCGGAACGCCATAAAATCCTCTTCGACTTCATGCACAGAATCCTGAAAATCCCTCAAGAAACCGCCCATAAGGACGCGTGTGGAATGGAGCATTCCATGAGTCCGGAAACACGGGAGGCCTTCCTCAGTTTCATCCGTTTCGTGCAAACATGCCCCAAAGGGATCCCCTCGTGGCTAAAAAACTACTATTATTTCCGGGAGCATGGTGAACGCGCGGAGGCATGTGAAGAGCCCCGCAAAAAACACCGCCGATAAAAACCCTACCCGAATCCCAGCAACCGCCCACCATGATAGAATAAAAACGCCACAATCCAGGCAAGGACCGTCGTATAACTCGCGCTGAACAACGTCCACTTCCAGCTATTCAATTCCCGACGAATGACCCCGATGGTGGCAATGCACGGGAGGTAGATGAGAGAAAAGACCATGAAGACATAGGCGGTAAGAGGAGTCATGTGCTTTCTCAAATTTTCCATCAGCTTCTGGCTCTCGTTTTTCGCCTCGCCTACCTGATAGATCACCCCCATCGTCCCCACCACGATCTCCTTCGCCACCAATCCCGAAATCAAGGCAATGGTGTTCCGCCAATCAAATCCTAAGGGGTGTAAAACGGGCGCCACGGCACGCCCGATACGCCCCGCGTAACTTTTTGAGGCTTTCTCCGCCGCTTTCTTGGAACGCAACTCTTCCATTATATTGGCATGCCTCTCCACCTCATTGCGATAGGCCCGATAAAGTTTCAAGGTTCCCGGATATCGGCTTTCTATCTGTCGAAACACGGCCTCTTTTTTCTTGAGAAGGCCTCCCAAATCGCACTGTTTCGCAGCCTGCTGGGATCTCTCCGCCTGAAAGGATTCCCAAGCCTTCTCATACGCCCTAAACGGCACGAAGGTGGAAAGCCGGTCACGCGGCACCTTCAATCGCGCCGCAATCTCCGTCAGGCTTTTTTCATGCCGAACCGTTTCCTGCCGGAGCAATCGATCATAATCCACGGAATAGGTAATGTGCCTCGGATAACTGCTCAAAAACCATACGATCATGGACCCTGCCAGGATGACCGTTCCCGCTTTCTGGACATACATGGCTCCCCGGTCCCACATGTGGATCATCAAACCCTTCAACGTTGGGAGGCGATAAGGGGGAAGCTCCATCACAAAGGGAGCCGATTCCCCAGGAAAAAGGACAAGTCGAAAAAACCGCGCCATCACGATGGCAAGAAGAATGCCCAACAAATAGATGGAGAAAACGACATTCCCCGCATGTTTGGGGAAAAAGGCCCCCGCAAACAGCACATAGATGGGAAGGCGGGCGCTACACGACATAAGCGTCACCACAAGGATGGTGATGACACGATCTTTATTGTTTTCCAGCACGCGGGTAGCCATGACGGCCGGAACGTTACACCCAAACCCGATCACCATCGGGATGAACGATTTCCCGTGAAGACCGAAGAAATGCATCACCCGATCGGAGATGAAGGCAGCCCGAGCCATGTATCCGGTATCTTCCAAGAGGGCGATAATGAGAAAGAGGATGAGTATATTAGGAAGAAAAACGAGGACACTCCCAACCCCCCCAATAATTCCATCCACCACAAGGGAACGCAGCCACGGAACGGTGATCCACTGATAAAAGAGATCCCCCAGGACATTGAATCCCGCTTCGATCCACCGCATGGGGATCTCGCCCAGCGTAAATGTCAGTTGAAAAGATCCCCAAATGATCAGAATAAAAAAAGGGATTCCAAAAAGTCGGCTTGTGAGGACTTTGTCTATTTGGTCTGTCAGGCTGATACGATCCGTGTAGGTAATCTTAACCGCCTCTTTGAACGCCCCACTGGCAAATCCATAACGTTGATCAGCAATGAGGGTCTCGGGATCGTCGCCCAAGATCTTGGTGATCCGCTCGATTTCCTTATTCACGATGGAAAAAAGATGAGCTTCATCCTTTGCCTCTTTCCTACATTTCCGGATGATCTCCTCATCCTGCTCTAAAAGCTTCAAAGCAACCCAACGAGAAGGATATTTTTCGAGAAACGTTTTTGGTAAAAGATCTCGCAATGTCTCTTCCACACGCCAAATCGCAGACTCGATCTCCTTGCGATAGCGTGGTTTCCGAGGAACGATCGTCAGATTTCCCTCGAGGATCTCCCGTACCTTTTTGAGAAGCTCTTCCGTTCCGATGCCCCGGGAAGCCACCATAGGAATAACGGGAACCCCTAAAAGCTTTTCGAGATAAGGAATCTTTACTTTGAGACCCTTCTTCTCCGCCTCATCCATCATGTTTAACACCAGGATGAGAGGAACCCCCAACTCAAGAAGTTGGGTCGTCAGGTAGAGATTTCGCTCCATATTGGTGGCATCCACGATATTGATCACGGCTCGGGGACGCTCTTTAAGGATGAAATCTCGTGTCACCACCTCTTCCATCGAATAGGCCGTTAAGCTATAGATGCCCGGAAGGTCGATGAGATTGAACTGAAGGCCATCATAGTCGACACGGCCTTCCTTCTTCTCCACCGTGACACCCGGCCAATTTCCCACATGTTGCTTTGCGCCGGTCAAGGCATTGAAAAGCGTTGTCTTGCCCGAGTTTGGATTTCCAGCGATACAGAGGGTATACATTGCCACCTTCCTGCAGGGTCAACGGCGCCACGAGGGGCTATTCCCCCCCCTTGCCCGTTTATTCCTTCACCTCAACCAACACATGCTGAGCTTCCTCTTTGCGGATGCTGACATGACATCCTTTAACCAATATATCCACCGGGTCACCCAATGGTGCCTCTTTCTCAAGTTCCACCGGCGTTCCCGTGACGAATCCCATATCCATCAAGCGGCGCCGTATGGGGCCTCGCACCTTCATTTTTCGAATAATCCCTTGCTCTCCCGGTAACAGTTCACTCAGCGGTTTCAAATGATTTTCACCCATGATCCCTCACAAAAATGCGGTAGGCAATCCCTCTTCCCAAGGCGAAACGGGACTCCCCCACCTGCACAACGATTCTTCCGCGACCAAACGCCGATAGAAGTTTCAGCTTCACTCCGGGAAAGATGGCCATATCCATGAGACGGCGTTTCATCCCCTCTCCTCCATTCACGCGAACCACTTCTACCTCTTTTCCAAAAGGCGCAAACGGGAGGGGGATCTCTTCTGTTCTCTTATCATTCATGGCATCAAGTTAGGCATCTTTAACTTTTTGTGCCTATTAATATAGTTTCTTTCCCCTATTTGTCAAGAGAAACCATTCCAACTCACGGGAGGAAGAAAATATCCTAGTCCCGATCAGAAGACGAGGGGGACAAATCCCTCCTGGATAAGGCGAGACACGACCGATCCCACGTACACGACATCCATCCCCATCTCATCCAAAGAGGTGGTCAATCCCATCTGATCCGCCAGATATTTACACGCAAGGGGTACAGATCTTGAATCGACAAGCAATCTCAAATAGGATTGGACTTCCTCATCTTCCACCGCTACTCGCTGGCTCGGTCCGAAGACCACGACCCTGACCTCACGCATCCATTCATGCCTCAGACAATTGGTGGCGTAGAGCAATCCTGTCAACAGTTTCTCTTTCTCAGACGTGGAAAGAATGACAAGAACTTTATCACGCATGCCGCTCTCTCTCCTTTTCGGGTCACTCCGACGTCCCCGGATTCAGCTTGCGGATTCTCTCAATGGAAACAGCCCGTCCAGTACTGCCATCGACCGTGACCACTACCCCCGAAACGACGACGTCTCCCTTGGCCACCTCAAACTTTGTCGGCATTTGGGTTAAAAAACGGTGGAAAACAACCTCCCTCTTCATCCCAATGACCGAATTGATCGGGCCTGTCATTCCGAGGTCCGTAATGTAAGCCGTCCCTTCCGGTAGGATACTCTCATCCGCCGTTTGAACGTGAGTGTGGGTTCCCACCACAGCGCTGACACGTCCATCCAGATACCATCCCAAGGCAATCTTCTCCGATGTGGCCTCCGCATGAAAGTCAACAAATATCATCTTGTCCTCAAACGATTCCAAAATTTGATCAATGGTTCGGAAAGGGCATTCCAGACTTTTCATGAAGACCCGCCCCTCCAGGTTGACGACCATTACCTTCTGACCACGGATGAGATATTCACCCCACCCCTTACCGGGAACAGATTCGGGATAATTTGCGGGGCGTAAAAGTCGATCGGAGGAATCCAGAATCGGAAAGATCTCCTTCTTACTCCAGATATGATTTCCCGAGGTGAGCACGTCGATCCCCATATCAAGAAGCTCATCGTAAATCTTGGCGGTCATCCCCATTCCGCCTGCGGCGTTTTCCCCATTCGCTATCACAAAATCGATCGCCTGTTCCCTTTTCCAGGTGGGCAACCACCGTTTCAGTGCCTTCCGTCCGGGTCTTCCAACAATATCACCCAGCAGAAGGACTCGAATTTGAACGCCTTTACTTAGCATAGCCCACAGATCTCAACTCCCGGATCACCGTCACCTTGATTTGGCCTGGATAGGTTAGTTTCTTTTCGATCTGTTTCGCAATATCGTTGCACAACACCACCGCACGGTCATCGTCGATCTCGTCACTCTTCACCATGACCCTCAGTTCTCTCCCCGCCTGGATGGCGTAGGCCTTCTCCACCCCCTTGAACCCTTTCGCGATATTTTCCAAATCCTCCAGACGTCGGACGTAACTCTCAAAGAGCTCAAGTCGGGCACCGGGACGTGCTCCCGACAAAGCATCCGCCGCTTGAACAAGATGATCCAGGATGGTCTGGGGTTTCTCTTCATTGTGATGAGAGGCGATCGCATGCACTATCTCGGGAGATTCCCCGTATCGCCTCGCCAGATCCGCCCCGATCTTGGCGTGGGATCCTTCCACCTCATGGTCCACAGCTTTGCCAATATCGTGCAAGAGGCCCGCCCGCCGCGCCAGTTTCGTCTCCAAATTCAACTCCGCAGCCATCAGGCCACAAAGAAACGCCACTTCGATCGAGTGTTGGTAGACATTTTGCGCATAGCTTGATCGAAATTTTAAGCTTCCAAGCAAACGTATCAACTGGGGATGCAATCCATGAATACCTAAATCAAAGGTAGCCTGTTCTCCCGCCTCTTTGATAATCGCCTCGACCTCTTCTTCCGATCGAGTTGCCACCTCCTCAATTCTCGCCGGATGGATCCGACCATCCTTGATGAGCTTCTCTAATGTAAGACGGGCCACTTCCCGCCGAATCGGGTTAAATCCAGAAAGGATAACCGCCTCCGGCGTATCATCCACGATCAAATCTACCCCTGTCGCCGCTTCGATAGCCCGAATATTCCGCCCTTCTCGTCCAATGATTCTTCCCTTCATCTCGTCGCTGGGAAGATTCACTACCGTCACGGTTTTTTCACTCACATATTCGCTCGCGAAGCGGCCGATGGCCACACTAATGATCTCTTTCGCCTTTTTGTCTGCCTCCATTTTGGCGGCTTCCTCGATCTGGCGTATCCGTTTCGCCGCCTCATGCTTTGCTTCTTCCTCTAACGACTCCATCAGCGTCTTCTTCGCCTGCTCAGAGGTCATGCCAGAAATAGTCTCCAACTTCTCCCGCTGAAGGAGGATTTGCTCATGAAGTTCCCTTTCCTTCTCTTCAACTCGCTTCAGCTTCCCCTCTAGCTCCTCCTGGCGCTTGGAAATCCTCACCTCTTTTTCTGTTAAGGCTTCATCTCTTTTGTCCAACGCCGTTTCGCGCTGAATGAGAGAGCGTTCCAGAGACTGAAGCTCTTTCATCTTCTGGCGAGTTTCCCTCTCAAGCTCCGCCTTAGACTGATAAAGATTGTCCTTCGCCTGGATCAAAGCTTCCTTTTTAAGAAGCTCCGCTTTTCTCTCCGCCTCCTCAATAATCTTCTTGGAAAGCTGTTCCGCCGATTTGACCTTACCCTCCACGATCTTTTTTCGAATGTAAAACCCGACGGCTACACCTACGGCGGTAAAAAAGAGGGTAAACACCGTCATGAACAAAACACCGAAATGCATCATGGGTTCCTCCTTTTCCCAGAAACAGCCATTACACTCCCTCTGGGGTAAGAGGATAAATAGATTTCGGGAGGACTAACAAGGCAGTGAAGGGGACTCTACAGGCAATACCCCCTCAAAAGTAAGAAAATGAAGCTTCTCCTCTCCGTATAGCTCGAATACATCATCTCGTTTGAGCCAGCTTCAAATCTTTCATTCCAATGCTTCATGACATTTTCTGTTAACAAAAACATTCTTATAGAACATATTCCCCCGCTCTTGCCGTGTAGCCGGCAAGTTTGAACCTGCTCTCGCAGGTGGACGGATCGATGCCTGCATTAGGCTTCCTCTTATGAGGCTTGCACACAACAGGTAGAGGATCCTTCCGTTTTTTGGCTGTTGGCTCAAAAAATGCCGACTTTCACGAACAAAGCAGGGGAACATTACATCTGCCTCTCTATCTTTTCTAACAGGTTTCTTGAACGTTTCTCCACGAAATCTATCAACCTCTTGTTTTTTTCTATTTCTTTAAAATACTCATCCGCGATCCTCATTGCCGCGAGAATCGCAACTTTAAATGTTGTAACTGTTTTTGTGGTTTCAATGATCGTTTCAATCTGTTCATTCACATACGATGCAACCTTTCGTACATAGTCTTCTCCTTCCTCGCTCCTAACCAAATACTCTTGACCTAGGATATATACTTTTATGGGCTCATCCACTGCTTGTACCATCTTCATCCAAGATCGATTTGGTTGAGTTGTTCCAATAGTTGGTCAATCTTTTCTAACGCTAATCGTTTCCCTTTCTCAAGTTCACTTACACGGCGTTCCAACTCTGCCATCTCCTTCTTCTTCCCCGCATTCGCCTCTCGGATGGCCTTTACCTCTTTCTTCAAAGCCGTGTAAGCCTCGATCAGCCGCTCAACCTCCTTCTCCAATCGTTCAAAATTATCCAATTTCATGTCCTATCTACGTTACCCTATATGAGTTTACCTAACAAGTCAAGGTCAGCATCCCCCCCTCATTATTATTGAATCGCCTTACCAATGCTGGTAATATGAGAAAGTAAAGGAGGTTTCATGCCTACTCCCCTCGCCCATAGCATCGTCTCCCTTACTATCGTGGAGAAAAGACGCTCTTCCCATCATCGGTGGAAATGGGTATTCTTCTGGCTCATGCTGGGAAACTTTGCGGATCTCGATTTCATCCCCGGCATTCTTGTGGGGAAACCAAGTCAGTACCACCACGGTTTGACTCATAGCATCCTTTTCACCATTCTCCTTTCCATCGTCGCCTACTTTTTCTATCCCAAGCTCTTCAAAAAAGAAAAAGCATCTTTTGGCCTTTTCGTTGGAGTGGCCTTTTCCCACCTCCTTCTCGACATGGTGACAAGGGACGCAGTAGCTCCTTGCGGCCTCCCCTTGTGGTGGCCCTTCTCATCCATATCCGTCCGCGCCCCCTTTTCCATCTTTCTGAATGTCAATCGTTCTGTTCACTGCCACATCCTTTTCAGTCAACACAACCTATTGGCCATTTCCCTTGAACTCGCCTTTACCCTTCCATTTTATCTCCTGATATATGTCCAGAAACGGCTCAAAGGTAAAGGGATCATCCCTTTCTCCTTCGTTGACTTTTTCCACCGTTATGTTAACATGAAAATGGTAAAAAAATGGAATCCTCACACGAAGTAATACGTGCATTCCTCGCCGTTGAGGTGCCGGATTCCGCAAAGGTATGGATCGAGAAAAAAAGGAGGGAGCTGAAGCGGGAGTGTAAAGGCAGTGTGCGTTGGGTTCACAAAGAGGCATTTCATATCACACTTCACTTCTTTGGAAATATCCCGCCTCAAGTGATCGGAAAGGTGGAAGCCATCGCAAATTCCCTAACGCCTCGTTATTCTCCCTTCCACCTTCGTTTGAAGGGAGTGGGGGCCTTTCCCAACCTTCGGTTTCCCCGTATCCTGTGGGTAGGAATAGAAGATCTCACCAAGGAGAAAAATTTTCGGAATTTCCAACGCACCTTGCGCTCCCTTCTCGAGCAGGCAGGATTTTCTGTGGAAAAGAGACCATTTACTCCACATATTACTATTGGAAGGGTAAAAAGGTCGGGTCAATGCAATGTGATACCCCCTCATAACTCACCAGAGGGACCCTCCTTTTCCGTGCCCAATCTGACCTTTTTTAAGAGTGACCTAACCCCAAACGGCCCCATTTACACGCCCCTCAATCGATTTGCGTTCAAAGGAGAAAAAGAATGACAGAAGTTACCGACGCAAAACAAAAAGCCATCAGTCTTGCCATTTCACAAATCGAAAAACAGTTTGGAAAAGGCTCCATCATGAAACTTGGAGAGGGCGTTCCTCCCCAAGAAATCGCCGCCATATCCACGGGGTCTTTCGGGCTCGATCTCGCCTTGGGGATCGGAGGTGTTCCCCGGGGGCGTATCGTCGAGATTTATGGCCCTGAAGCCTCGGGGAAAACAACCCTCGCCCTCCATATCGTGGCAGAAGCCCAAAAAGAAGGAGGTGTGGCTGCTTTCGTAGACGCCGAGCATGCCCTTGATCTCAACTATGCTCGGAAATTGGGCGTCAACACCGACGAGCTTCTTGTCTCTCAACCCGATTCGGGAGAGCAGGCATTGGAGATCACGGAAATACTCGTCCGAAGTGGCGCCGTGGATGTAATCGTCGTCGACTCTGTGGCAGCGCTTGTCCCAAGAGCCGAGTTGGAAGGGGACATGGGTGACGCCCACATGGGGTTGCAAGCTCGGCTGATGTCTCAAGCATTACGAAAACTAACCGCCATTACGAGCAAATCCGACACCGTCGTCATCTTCATCAACCAAATAAGGATGAAAATTGGCGTAATGTTTGGAAATCCTGAAACAACGACAGGAGGCAACGCCCTGAAATTCTATTCCTCTGTGCGATTAGATATTCGGAGCATCGGAAGGATAAAGAAAGGAGAAAATACATTGGGGAATCGCGTCCGCGTGCGGGTGGTGAAAAACAAACTCGCGCCTCCGTTTCGGGATGCTGAGTTTGACATTTTATATGGGAAAGGTATTTCGAAAGAGGGTGAAATCCTGGACCTCGCCGTAGACAGAAATATTGTGGAAAAAAGCGGAACATGGTTTTCTTACGGAGACCTCCGGCTTGGTCAAGGTCGTGACAACGTGAGGGCCTTTCTGGAAGAACATCCGGATGTTTTTGAAGAAATCAAACAGAAGCTCCTAAAAGCCGAAGGCTTGTTGCCTCAAGGAGAAGATAATGGAGATTGACGACATCTTAAGGCTTGCCGTGAAAAAAAATGCCAGTGACGTGCATGTCAAAGTGGGACTCCCCCCCATCTTCCGGATCAATGGGCAGTTGCGATCCGTTAGCTCGGTCTCACCCTTCACCAAGGAAGAAATTGACAGATTTGCAAAAAAACTCCTCTCGAAACTGCATTGGGAACGCCTCACAAACCTCCAAGACGTGGATTTAGGATATGGTGTCCCTGGGCTTGGTAGATTCAGGATCAACATATTTCAACAACGCGGGACTCTGGGAATTTCAATCCGCGCCATTCCCTATAAAATCCAATCCTTTAAGGAACTAAACCTCCCTCCGGTGCTGGAAAAGATCTCGATGGAAACCCGTGGTCTCATTCTTGTAACGGGAACGACGGGAAGTGGAAAGTCAACCACCCTCGCTTCGATGATTGATCTCATCAACGCCAAGCGAAATCTTCACATCATTACCATTGAGGATCCCATAGAATTCCTTCATCGTGACAAGAAATGCATCATCGATCAACGGGAGATCGGCGTGGACACCGAGTCGTTCTCCACGGCCCTCCGAAGCTCACTCCGACAGGATCCTGATGTCATCCTGGTGGGAGAAATGCGTGACTTCGAAACCATCGACATTGCCTTGACGGCTGCAGAAACAGGCCATTTGGTCCTGTCAACCCTCCACACCGTGGATGCTACAGAAACCATCACACGAATCGTTTCCATGTACCCGCCCTACCAGCAGAAGCAGATCCGGCTCCAACTCGCGACGATTCTCAAAGGCATCATTTCCCAACGACTCCTCCCCATGGCCGATGGAAAAGGACGCGTCCCGGCTGTCGAAGTTCTTGTATCCACGGCCCACATCCGGGAATGTATCATCGATCGAGATCGAACGAAGGAAATCGAAGAGGCCATCGCCAAAGGATACCACACCTATGGAATGCAAACCTTTGACCAGTCCCTCATGGAACTCCTCCAGCGCAAATTGATTACTTACGAAACTGCAATACGAAACAGCTCGAATCCCGACGATTTCGCCCTTCGCGTCAAAGGAATCATGGCAAGCAGCGACACCAGATGGGATGATTTTGAGCGTAAAGATGAGGAAGAAGATGATGCGTCTATGAATGTTTTCAAACCTTCTTGGGAACGAGGCTCCATATGAAAGCAGCGGATATTCGGAAAACGTTTCTCGAGTTCTTTGAAGCGCGGGGACATCAGATCGTCAAAAGCTCCCCCCTCATACCAATGGACGATCCCACCCTCCTTTTTACCAATGCCGGGATGGTCCAGTTCAAGTCCGTCTTTACACAGGAGGAATCCCGCCCTTACAGACGAGCGACCACGTGCCAAAAATGTATGCGAGCGGGAGGCAAACACAACGACCTGGACAACGTCGGCTACACTGCCCGTCACCACACCTTTTTTGAAATGCTGGGAAATTTCTCATTTGGCGACTACTTCAAAGAAGGTGCCATCACCATGGCATGGGAACTCCTAACAGGAGTTTTCGACCTGCCCAAAGACCAGTTATGGATCACCATTTATCATGAGGATGATGAAGCCTTCGATATCTGGAGAAAAAAAATAGGAATCCCCTCGGATCGGATCATTCGAATGGGGGAAAAAGACAATTTTTGGGCCATGGGAGACACGGGTCCCTGCGGACCCTGTTCCGAGATCCATATCGATCAAGGACCCGAAGTGGGGTGTCGTCGCCCAGATTGTAAGATTGGATGTGATTGTGACCGGTTTTTGGAACTATGGAATCTGGTCTTCATGCAGTTCAATCGTAAGGCAGACGGAACCATGATCCCTCTTCCCAATCCAAGTATCGATACGGGAATGGGTCTGGAGCGAATTTCCGCCATTCTCCAAAACGTTCACAGCAACTACGAAACAGACCTCTTCACGCCCCTTCTTTCCACCATTGCAGACATGGCGAAAACACGGTACGGAAAAGAAGAGAAGCAAGACGTAGCTCTTCGGATCATTGCGGATCATAGCCGAGCGTCCACATTCCTCATTGCCGATGGGGTCCTCCCAGCCAATGAAGGACGAGGATACGTCCTTCGCCGAATCATGCGGCGAGCCATGCGTTTTGGGTACCTCTTAGGGTTCCACGATCCCTTTCTCTACCGCGTCGCGGACAAGGTCATCGAAATGATGGGGGAGGTCTATCCAGAATTGATCTCCCACCGTGAAACGATCGAAAAACTGATCTACAGCGAGGAGGATCGTTTCTCCGCCACCTTGAACAACGGCATGAAACTTCTCAACGAAACGTTGGATGATCTTAAATCCAAAGGGAAAACGGTAATTCCTGGAGAAATCATCTTCAAGCTTTACGACACATACGGTTTCCCCGTCGATCTAGCCGAAGACATCGCGAGAGAAACGGGTCTGACCCTCGACATGGAGGGATTTCAAGCCCAGATGGAACGGCAAAGGCAACGGGCACAACAAGCATGGAAAGGATCAGGAGAGCGTGAAATCCTACCCATCTACCGGAAAATCAATACGGAAGTGGGAGGGGTAGAGTTCACGGGATATACCGCCACCACCACAAAGTCAAAGATCACCGCCCTCATAAAAGATGGCCAATCCATTTCTTCCGCGAGAAAAGGCGACGATATCGAGATCGTCACAGAAAAGACTCCCTTCTATGGTGAAGCAGGTGGTCAGATCGGAGATCGCGGCATCATCGAAGGAGACAATTTCACGGCGGATGTCGTAGACACCCAAAAACCCCTTCCCGATTTCACTGTCCATAAGGTGAACGTCTTAGAAGGCACGGTAGAGGTAGGCGACACGGTCACACTCCGAATCGACGTCAAACGACGCCAGGCCATCACGCGGCACCACAGCGCCACACACCTCCTCCATGCCGCCCTCCGTCAGATCTTGGGGGAACACGTCCGACAGGCAGGCTCTTTTGTGACCGACACGCATCTGCGGTTCGATTTTACCCACTTTCAGGCGGTACGGCCCGTCGAAATCACCCAGATCGAACAGTTGGTCAATGAAAAAATACGGGAAAATCTCCCCCTCAAGAAGGAGGTGAAGGCCTTCGATGAAGCCGTCGCCCAGGGGGCTCTCGCCTTCTTTGGAGATAAATACGGGGACATGGTACGCGTCGTGCACGTACCCGGGTATAGCACGGAACTCTGCGGCGGCACGCACGTGGATCGCACGGGTGATATTGGTGCCTTTTTCGTGGTAAGCGAAGAAAGTGTAGCCGCGGGCGTTCGGCGGATTGAAGCCGTCGCAGGTGAAGCGGCCATTCGGCACAGCCAAAAACAGCGGGATCTCCTCAACGGGGTTGCCAGCCAGTTGAAATCCCCTCCGCCGGAGGTCCAAAAGCGCGTGAAAGTTCTACAGGAAGAGCTCAAGGAGCTTGAACGGAAGCTTCGTGCCTATGAATCGAAATTGGCTTCCTCCAAGGTCTCCGAGCTCATCAATGCGGCAAAGGAGGTCAACGGGGCAAAACTCGTGGCCGCTCACGTTCCCGGCGCGGACCCCAAGATCCTTCGAACCATGGGGGATGAGATTCGAAACAAATTGGACAACTGCATCGTTGTCCTGGGCAGCAAAGGCGACTCCAAGGCCCATCTCCTTGTCATGGTCTCTAAAGAGCTAACCGACAAATACGATGCCAACACCATTATTCGCAAGCTTGCTCCCCTCATCGAAGGACGGGGAGGCGGCCGCAAAGACATGGCCAATGCCGGAGGGAAGAAGCCAGAGAATTTGGAAAAGGCCCTCGCCATGGCAGAAAACGCCCTTTCCGCCTAAACATCCATGAAACAAAAAATCATTCTCGCATTCTCGGGGGGAAGTGACAGCACTTTTTTGTTGGAAACCATCTATCATCTCACATCCCAGATCTTTCACGTGGCGTTTTTTCAGACACCTTTCTCCTCTTTAAGGACGGCCGAAAACGCCTACAAGTTTCTTGAAAGCCGAGGGTTCAATTACACTATCCTACCCCTCGATCTCTTAAAAGAACCGGATGTCGTGGCCAATCAGCCCGATCGTTGTTACCACTGCAAAAAGGCAATGTTTGAAGCCCTTCTGAAGTATTTCAATCTTCCCGGTGTCCTGCCACGCTTCATGGAGGGTACCAATTTTTCTGAAGCGCTCCACGAAAATCGGCCGGGGCTCCGGGCGATTGAGGAGCTCAAAATCGAAAGTCCGTTACGCAGAGCCGGGATGACGGATGAAGACATTGCCGTACTTCGTGAAGAACACCATTTTCATCCCCCCATCGACGACATCGGGTGTCTTGCCACCCGCATCCCTTACGGTACCCCCATCACGATAGACCTTTTGAAACGGATTGACGAAGCAGAAGAATTTCTTCGTGAAAAGGATTTTCATAAGGTGCGCATACGATATATGGGAGATACCGCGAAAATAGAAGTAGCCCAAGAAGAACTTCCACGGCTCGTCCATCCCCCCTTCCGAAACACGCTCGTTGACCACTTGAAAGGAGTTGGCTTCAAACACGTCTATGTGGACATGGAAGGATACCGTCCCGGTGCGTTCGATGATTACCGATCTTCTTCATAAAGGAAGATAAAAAATGATGACAGAAATCCACTTTCGACCCATCGGTGTAATTCATACCCCTTACCTGGAAAAGGCACCGTACCAACCGGTGGAAACGGATGAGGGAGATTTTCGGGTCGAAGTGTTTCCAGAATACCAAGAAGGACTCCAAGACATCGATTCCTTCACCTACATCTATCTCTTGTACTACATCGACCGTTTGGATCGAGAGGTGGAAATGAAAGTGGAGCCCCTGTGGGCAGGAGAAATCGAGGTAGGGGTATTCGCCAGCCGTTCCCCCCTACGACCCAATCCCATCGGCCTGAGTGTAGTCAAGATCCTCAACGTGGAAGGCAACACTATCACGACCACCGGTCTGGACGTTTTCGACGGCACCCCCCTCCTCGATATTAAACCCTACATCAAAGACCTAGACTCCAAAAAAGACGCCAACTACGGATGGGTGGGAAAAACGGGGGATCTCCAACATCTCGCCCTCCACATCATGGGAATCCCTCACGATTACTAAACCCCCTCCATAGACCTCCTCACCCTTCATGGGGTAGAATTTGTTCACACAGCCGTGAACTCAACTCCCACAGGCGCTCTTGGACAGACGAATCGTAGGAAATGGGGGCCGATCGGGAAGGCGCCCTATCGACGAAATACCCTCCCGTCACGCCTTCGACACCCGAATCGTCCGCGAGATAGACAGACGTTACCGCCCCCGTTTCCACCGGAGCGCCGATGCTTCCCCACCCCTTTTTGAGAAGCTTCGTGTTGATCACGCCCGGGTGGAGGCAGTTTACGGTCATCCCTTTACCCCTCACGTCGCGGGCGAGCCTATACCCGAAAAGCAGATTACACAATTTTGAAACTCCATACGCCTCATACCCATTGAACCCCTTTTCACCCTGAAGATTGCCAAAATCGATCCGGTCAGCATGCGCCATGGAAGAAACAATGACAATCCGCCCCGCCGGTGCCCTCTCCAGAAGGGGCAAAAGTCGCCGAATCAATAAAAAGTGAGCAAGATGATTGACCGCAAAGGTCATTTCGAACCCATCCACAGATCTTTCAAAACGAGACTGGAAAATCCCCGCGTTGGCCACGAGGGCGTCAAGTCTTTCGAAGCGTTCCAGACACACGTCCGCAAGCTCTGAGACCGCCGTGAGGGAAGCAAAATCAGCCGTGACCCCCGTGATCTCCGCCTGATTCGTTACCTTGTAAAGCCATTCGATGGTTCTCGCCACCTTTCTTTCACTTCTTCCGTGAACCACGACTTCCCACCCCCTCAGGGCGAGCTGCCGGGCGGTCTCCCTTCCAATGCCATCCGTCGATCCCGTAACAAGCACGCGTTTTCCCATCTTCACCTTCCTTTCAGTTCCGGGTATTCATAAGGCTTGAGGAGATCCGCAATTCCACTTCCTCCTCCTTGCCTCAAAAGCTCCCGCGCCACGGGAAAGGCATCCAATACCCTTTCATCAAAATGACGCATCATCTCCCCTACCTCTTTTCTCCCCAAAGGCCGTTCCAACCATTTCCTCTCCGCCGCACGATCCAAAATAAGGGGCATACGCCTTTTCGTGTTGTGGATCTCCGCCAGGAATGAATTTGCTGGAACAGTTACAATAGAAAAGGTTTCTTCTTCCTTCCCGTTTGACGGGTTCCGCCAACGGTCCCACACCCCCGCAAGGGCGAAAGGTTCCGCATCCTTGTGATGGATAAAATAAGGATACCTCGTCTTCTCCACCTGATGCGTTTCAAAAAATCCGTCCACCAAGACAAGACATCGCCGACTGTCGAAGGCGTCTTTGAAGGAGGGACGCTGCCGCAGGGTCTCATACCGGGCATTGAGCGTCTTCGAGCGAATGCGTCGCGCCCTCTCGGCACTCTGGATCCACGAAGGAATCAAACCCCACCGGAAGGTCCGAATCTGGAAAGGAGCATCGCTCGCTATCACAGGGATGGCCGGAAACGTAAATCCAGACACATAATACCGCTTGGGAAGTTCTACCCCCTGCGCCAGTTTACAACCGAAACGACGGACGAGGGTCCGAACGTCTGAGAAAACCGACAGGCTGTAACACACATCTTTCCCCCTTCGTTAGAATTCTACTGAATATTCCAAACCTTTTCTAGAGGTACATCGCTCCCATTATTTCCTGCACTGTGAGGAAAGGCATAGCCAACATTTCTCGCCTAGGCTCTTGACAATTAAGAAAATATGGCTATATTAGCAAGACCCTACCCCGAAAAGGAGGAAACCATGGTTGAGGTCAGTGACAAAGCCATCGAAAAAATTAAGGAATATTTGAAACAAAACAATCTTGAGAGCGCCCTGAGAATCTATATGTCTCCAGGTGGGTGAAGCGGTCCCGCCTTCGGCTTGGCTCTGGACGAGCCAAAAGAAACGGATGAGATGTTTGAGATCAACGAGGTGACATTCTTGGTCGACAAGATGCTGAAAAAATACGTCAAGGAGATTAAGGTCGATTACAGCGAAGATGGATTCCGACCAGGTTTTTCCATTACCCCCGTATGGTCGGAAAGAGACCTTTTTGCGGGTACCTGTAGTATCTAGAGAAAACAACCCGGGTCTGTTCACATACCCGGTTTATCCATAAAGAGGAGGGAACGAAGAGCATGGAACCGCTTCGTTCCCTCCTTGATTTTTTCATCCAGGAAACGCAGCCGCGCCGCGGTAATCTCCTCCCAACAACTGACATCCGTAAGATGCCGTTTCCCCAAGAAATTCAATCCCACATTCTTCAACAGATCGGAAATTTCCTGAAAAACTTCCCCGGCAAACGGGGAAAGAGAAGCCAGAATCGCTCGACAATTATACACGTAACAATAGGCGTAGCGGCCAACACGGATGATACACCCCGTCGGCCCCAGCCCTGGCGGTGGCTCTCGTCTCTCCCAGATAACGCCTTCCTCTCCAAAGCATTCAAAAAGGAAACGATACCACGGATTCCTCAACGTTCTAAGACAATAACTTGCTTTACAACAGACGTGCGGGCAGGTGGTACACACCGGACCCGCCACCTCATCCACGACGATCCGGATTTCCCGTTCGAGGGCCATGTAGTTTTCCGCCACGCGACGCAGTAAAACCGGATTAACCTTCTCGGTCTCCCTTCCACTCCTCATCAAAAATGGTTAAACACAAAATGTCCTAGGGTTCAAGGACTTTCAACCTTTACAATCTTCGAGCCCCTTTCCTTCAAAACAACCCATTTCTTCCCCCTTAAAATGTTGTGCCACCCCTCCTGAGCCACTGTCCTTTTTTATCTTCCCCCTCGATCCCGATCCCAAACCACGTCCCTTTTTGAAAGGAAAAGGGTCTTACGAAAAGATTTCCCACTCCTTTAAAACGATGCAACAGAAACCACGCCGATGGCCCATGGCAATGGAAAATCCTCACTGACTCATCCCTTGAAGACAGAAAGCCAAAAGACAAAGGTCAGAAGGGAGAGTAGAATGCTCGTCGTCACTAGCGAAGAGGCAAGTTGAGGATCTCCATTCAGTTCTCGTGACATGATATAACACGTCGTCGCCGCCGGAGCGGACAGCAAGGTTATACCCACAACCCACAAATCCCAAGGCACGGAAAGAAGAAAAAAGATTAAACATCCCAAAAGGGGAAGGGCTATCATCTTCAGGGCCGATACCAAAAGGGACGCCTTCAAGTCGATGAAAACCTGCTCCATATCGAGGGATCCCCCAATAATCAGGAGGGCCGTGGGTAAAGCCATCCTCCCCACAATCATCATCCCTCGCTCTACAACTACCGGTGGGACAAGATGAAAAAAAGAGGCGGCAAGTCCCGCCAGTGTGGCAAGGATAATAGGATTGATCACCAGCTGTCCAAGGGCTCCGCCGCGCCGTATGTCACCTTGCTTTACGAGAAGATGAAAAAAGGTAACGGACAGGATGTTTTGAGTAATGATGAAAAAACCCGCCAAAACTCCTGCGATACCAAAGTATCGTTCGTTGAAACTATAATAACAAACCGCCAATCCGATGTAACCGATATTCCCATGGATGCACCCTTGCAAAAAGGTGGCAAATCTCTGTTTTGAAGAGAAAAGAAAGCTCCCGCCCAAAAGCACCCCCACACTCATGGCAACGATTGCCATGATACATCCCATAATCAACCGTGGGAAAAAACTCCCTTGAAAGGGGGCCGTAGAAATCTTATGGAAAAGAAGGCAAGGTATCGCCACCATGTAGAGGAGCTTATTCCCCGATGCCATGAACGCTTCGGTCAACCACCCCTTCCGTCGCGCTCCATATCCCAACCCAATCACCAGAAAGATAGGAAGAATCGTTTTCAAAGCTGAAAGCATGTCGCTTCCTTACTTAAAAGAAACCGACAAAAAAAACAACTGACATTGAATTTTGCTTCCTCATTGGGTATAAGGAAAATATGCACATCCGTTCAATTTCTTTGCCATAAAGGAGGCAATTATGCAAATTGGAATCCCAAAAGAGATTAAATCCGCCGAAAAGCGAGTTGCCGCAACCCCAGCAGGCGTTCGCGCGTTTATCGCCCACGGCCACAAGGTTTTCGTGGAAAAAGACGCGGGCGTAGGATCAGGGTTTCGAAACGAAGAATACATGCGGGCGGGCGCCACCATCCTTGAAAACCCCCAAGACATTTGGGCGGAAGCCGAAATGATCATGAAGGTAAAAGAACCCATCGGACCGGAACTGGAGTGGATGCGCCCCGGGCAAATCATCTTCACCTACCTCCATTTGGCCGCGAACCGCAACCTCACAGAGAAACTTCTCGAAAAAAAAGTCATCGGTATCGCTTATGAAACCGTTCAGCTCGAAGATGGATCCCTTCCGCTCCTCTCCCCCATGAGCGAAGTGGCAGGACGCCTTTCCGTCCAGATGGGGGCCTACTGTCTTGAGGCGCAAAACGGCGGCATGGGGATCCTCCTCTCCGGTATCTCCGGCGTGCGCCCTGCACGAGTCACCGTGATAGGAGGCGGCGTAGTAGGGTATTCGGCGGCCGTCGTCGCCGTAGGGATCGGAGCTCAAGTATCCATTTTGGACAACAACCCTCTTCGTCTCCGATATTTGGAAGACATCTCCGATTTTCGAATGATTACCATCATGTCAAATCCCGCCAATATTGAGGAAGAATGCGTCAACAGTCATCTCGTGATTGGCTCCGTCCTCATCCCCGGGGCCAAAGCCCCCAAACTGATTACCCGCGACATCGTCAAACAAATGATGCCGGGTTCTGCCATCGTCGACGTGGCCATCGATCAAGGAGGATGTTGTGAAACCTCCCACCCTACCACCCATGAAGACCCCACCTTTATCGTGGACGACGTGGTCCATTACTGCGTTGCCAACATGCCGGGTGCCGTCCCACGAACCTCTACCATCGCTCTCACCAACGTGACCCTGGCCTACGGCCTTGAAATCGCCGATCACGGGTATGAAAAGGCCATGGCGACAGATCCCGCACTCAAAAAAGGCCTAAACGTCTTAAATGGTCAGGTCTGTTATCCAGCGGTAGCCGAAGCCTTCGATCTCCCCTGCGTGCAACCCAGCTTCTGAAACGGTGGAGGAAAAACCATCATGCGCCACGCCTGGATTGAAGTCGATCTCGACGCATTGAGACATAACGTCGCCGCTTTTCGGGAAATTCTCACGGCAGGATCCCGGATCATGTGCATCGTCAAAGCCAATGCCTACGGCCATGGGGCCGTTCCTCTCGCAAGTGTTTTACGAAAAGAGGGAATCGCCCACTTTGGCGTCGCCCTCGTCCAAGAAGGTATCGAGCTACGGGCAAGCGGAGTATCCGAATCCATCCTCGTCCTTGGACATACCCCGGACGAAGATTTTCGCGACGCCGTAAAATATAATTTGACGCTAACGCTCTTTACCCTTGATCAAGCCAGAGCCCTTGACAACGTGGGGCGGAAAGTTGGCAAAAAGGCAAAGGTTCACCTCAAGATCGACACGGGGATGGGAAGAATCGGTTTTCTCCCCGGCAAAAAGGCGCTTCGCGACATTACCGAGATCGCCCAGCTCCCCAATCTGGAGATCGAGGGAATCTACAGCCACCAAGCCTGTGCCGATCAGCCTGACGACACCTACGCCCTGATGCAATTTGAACGGTTCCAGTCATTTCTCACCACACTGGAACAGGCCGGCCTCCGTTTCAGGAAGATCCACCTCGCCAATAGCGCCACAACTATTCGCTTTCCTCAAATGCACTACGATCTCGTCCGAATCGGTATTTCCCTCTATGGCCTCTACCCCGATCCAACCATGGCGCTTTATTCGAAGATCGATCTCCATCCCGTAATGACCGTCAAATGCCGCCTTTCAAACGTAAAGGAAGTTCCAAAAGGAACGTGCATCAGTTATGGATGTACCTTCACCACGAGTCGCCCTTCCGTGATCGGTACTATTCCGATGGGCTACGCAGACGGAATTCCTCGCCTCCTATCCAACCGCGGTGACATGCTCGTGAAAGGGAGGCGCTGCCCTATCGTGGGGCGTGTTTGCATGGATCAATTCATGATCGATTTGACGGACCTTCCCGAAAAACCCGAGATAGGAGAAGAGGCCGTTTTCTTGGGACGGCAGGGAGAAGAAGAGATTACGGCAGATGAAATCGCAGAAAAGGCAGAAACCATCAATTATGAAATCGTCACACGCCTCTCTCTCCGACTCCCCCGCGTGTACACGGAGTCAACATAGGAAACAATATGGTGCAATCCCCCACATCATATTGACACCCATAACATCTTCCCATAGGGTAAAAAGAAAGGATCGGTTCATGGAGAAAAACACGTGAAAATGGACGAGACCAACTTAGCCATCATTCGCCACCTCAAAAACGGAAGAAAGTCCTTCCGCCAAATCGCCAAATCCCTCGGCGTTTCTGAAAACACAGTACGTAGCCGCGTCAATTATCTCATTGCAGAAGGAGTTTTGGATATTACCGGCCTTGTCAATCCTGAAAAGATCCCCGATCATCGGACGGCGATCATTGGCGTCAAATTGAGCACCATGAACCTCATCGAGAAGGCAGAGGAATTCAGTCAACTCAAAGGGGTGATATGCGCCTGTGTCGTTACGGGACGATTCGACATCATCGTCGTTGTCCTGTTCAACGAGGAATTTCGCCTTCTCGATTTTATCTCGGAAGAGGTCTCGAAGATAAAAGAGGTTCAGTCGGTGGAAACATTCGTCGTCTACAAGGGCTACAACCTCATGGTACCATATCTGTTATAAGCAAAACCTTCTAAGAGTCCAATCAGATATTTTCAAACTCTTGTCCTGTATTTTCCTATCGAATGAACCCTTGACGGAAGGATAAAAGGAGCTAAAAATATCTCAAAAAATTGTTTCAAGCAGGATGAAGATACGCGAAACAGACCCATATTAGCGGGACAAATGAAAGAAGATGTTACATAAAGGCGGTATTGATAAGGAAACGTATTGTAAATGACTGGAAATAGTATTCCGTACTAATGGTTGAATCTTCAGAGAAGGCAAAAGCAGTATAAAAGACAGGAAAATTCCCAATGGTTGACATACTCCAACACGAAACAGCGGCAAGGCGGATCCTTCCGCCCGAAGACGTCAATCACATGAAGAGTCCTTCCTCCCTTTTTTGGCCAAGAAACAAGAATGCAAATTTAACCACCATAAAAAATCCTTTTCTTTAAATAGCTGGGACAAAAACAACGGCAAGCCTCGCTACCAGAATAACCCCGATACTTGACGGATACATGATGCTAATTTATATTCTATCAGAAATTGATATGGGTTCCGGAGAAGACGGCACAAATCCAAAAGCAGACTTACTCAGCAGGAAACCGTCTATCTCATGATGAAGAGCGAAATGAGGAGAATGATTGCCTTCAGAAACACCGCAACAAACTCAATATCCTGGTAACACGTCTTTATGAAAATTCCAAAAAAAGAATACATTAGCATACTATTCAAATATGAAGCTATTGTTCTTGGATTGTTGATAGTATTCTTCCTTTTTTTTCTAAAATATTCGCAAAATATGCAATATACCCTGCTAAAGATCATATACCAAAAAAGAAAGACATACATTATCCAAGAATCTAAAAAAAATATAAAGGAAAATATCGACACCCGATTACACCTTATTTCTTCCGCTGTTCAAAAACACAAAAGAGAGCTTTCCCGAGCCCTCTTCCTAGTAGACGAGAAGAAATGCAAGGAAATCATTTCCTATCTTTCTGCGTTTCCCAGCATAAAAGCCATCGTCCTTGATGACATGCTAATAGGAAAAAACTTCTTAACAGCAGTGAAAACTGACGATAATCATATCCTTTTCAATGCCCAAACAAAATTTTCCCCATCTCTCCAGATTCTAAAAGTAAAATTGGAAAACAATCTCGCCAAAAAAAAGATAATTGGACTCCTCAAAATATATTATGACCAGTCCCTGTTCCAAAAAGATGCAAAAAAACTGGAAGAAGAGGAATTAAAAGCACTTGAAAAAGAATTTCTAATCGCAAAGAAGATGTTGGAAAACAACCTAAAAAAACAGATTTTAAGCCTCTTTCTCATTTTCTCAATTTTTTATATAGCCCTCCACATATCTTTCATAAAGATCATCAATCAACCAATTAAGAAACTAGAACACAATTTGCACGATCTCTTTAATATTCTCACAAACCAAGATGATGCCTTCACACTTGAAGAAATTAAGACAAAAGACGAATTTGGACGGATGGAACGATTCATTAACGATGGCATCAAAAAAACCATTAAAATCCATGAAGAACTAGAAAGACATGCAAGAGAAATCTCAAAGTTAGCAACAGTCTTGGAACAATCTGTACAACCCATCGTCATAACCGATGTGAAAGGAAACATTGAGTATGTAAACAAAGCCTTCGAAAAGACAACTGGTTACTCATTCAAAGAGGTTAAAGGGAAAAATCCAAAAATCCTAAAAAGCGGTCAACATCCGAAAGAATTCTATAAACACTTGTGGGAATCAATTACATCAGGAAAAAGCTGGCAGGGCATCTTTACAAACAAAAAGAAGGATGGAACGATTTTCTATGAGCGAGCCGTGATATTCCCTGTAAAGAAAAAGAATGGAGAAATCACAAATTACGCAGCGGTCAAACAAGATATCACAAAGGAAAAAATCCTGGAGCAACAATTGCTCCAGGCACAAAAAATGGAATCAATAGGAACCTTAGCCGGCGGTATCGCCCACGATTTCAACAACATACTAACAGTAATTAATGGATATGCCGAATTAACCCTCATCCGAATGCCCGAAAGCAATCCCTTACGTTGTTATATATCATCCATTATGGAAGCGACGAAAAAGGCACAATCCCTCACAAGTCAGCTCCTTGCCTTCAGCCGCAAACAAGTTTACAATCCAGAGGTATTGGATATTAACAAAGTTATTACATCTATGGAAAAAATGATCCGACGGCTCATCAATGAAGATATTATAATAGAAACCCATCTATCCGATGATCTTCCGAAAATTAAGGCAGATGTGGCTCAGCTCGAACAGATTTTCGTCAACTTGATTATCAATGCACGGGACGCCCTCAATGCCAGAAACAACCTTAACGAACCTAAAAAAATCACCATAAGGACCGGACAATATTATCCTGACACGGAAAAAGTTTTCCACGATACAACAAACAAAGCGAATCGTTATGTCTGGTTCGAAGTTTCCGACAATGGAATTGGTATGGACCCCCAAACAAAACAAAAGATTTTTGAACCTTTTTTCACCACAAAGAAAAAACACCGAGGAACAGGTCTAGGACTTTCTATCGTTTACGGAATTGTCAAACAGAACAAGGGAATCATCCACGTCTTTTCCGAACCCGAGAAGGGTTGCACATTCAAAATCTACTGGCCTGTTGTTGACAATCATCTCTCCACCATCCAAAATAAATCTACTACTGAAAAAAAACTTTTTAACGGAAATGAAACGATTCTGCTAGTGGAAGATGAAGACGACGTACGGCGTTTCGCGAAAGAGGCCCTCATCTCTTTGGGATACACCGTATACGCGGCGGAAAACGGCCAAGAGGCCTTGTCTATCCTAAAAAAGGGTGTCGACATTGACCTTATTATCACAGATTTGATTATGCCAGAAATGGATGGACAAACGCTTGCTCTAAAGGCAAAAAATTACAAACCTACCCTTAAAGTCATTTACGTATCGGGATACATGGACGAACATATCAACTACAAAAAAATATCAAAAAATCTCCTCCCCAAACCCTATTCCGTAAAAAAACTGTCATCCTTCATCAGGAAGATTTTAGATGGAAAGCAGTAAAAAAGCCTTATTGTGTCTTCTTTTCTTCTTTTTCACTACGCTCCAGGCTTACACACTTTCGGCGGCTGTTTCCATTAATTTCGTTCTAAATGGACGGGACATTGAACGGGACAAATACAAGACTGATCTCATCAAAATGATTTTAGATAGGGCCAAGATCGATTACGAGCTCTACTACTACAAGAAGCCAGGGGGGCACGACCAGAACGTAGAAAGACTAAAAAAGGGGATTGTAACAATACAATCGTTCGGGGCTACAAAGTTTCTCGAAGAGACTCTCATACCAATAAGAATTCCTATTTTTAAGGGTCTCATCGGTTACCGGGTTTTCCTTATCAACAAGAATGATCAGCACAAATTCAATAAAATCAAAGAATTGGATCAACTTCGAAAGCTCACGGGCATGCAAGGCAAAGGATGGACAGACATTAAAATTCTCAACGATGCTGGTCTCCCTCAACTGGTAGTACCAAGTTTTGCTCTCTACAGAATACTCAATCGAGGTGGTAGAGCGGATTATTTTTCTCGTGCGGTCTACGAGGCCGTCGGCGAGTTACAAACCCTAAAAAATGAATATCCCGATATAACCCTTGAAAAGAGAATTCTACTTACCTACCCTTTTGCCCTATACTTTTACGTATCTCCTAAATACCCAGACTTAGCCAAAAAGTTAACAGAAGGATTCCAAGAACTCGTTGATTGTGGAAAATTCGAAAATTTCTTCTATCACCATTCCTATATCCGCTCCGCAATCGAAAAAACCCACCTAGACACCAGAATAAAATTCCACATTCCCAATCACTACCTTTCGAAAGAAACCCGCAATCTCCCCTCGAGATATTGGTTCAACATGAGCAAATTTCTTGAATATAACAAAAAAGCAAAGTAACAATTTCCCCCAAAACGCTACACGGCTATCTCACTAAGACACACAGCCGCTCTTATGGTATCTATTTTTGACTCTGAAAAAATCTTCTCATCATCCACCAAGATAAGCTTTTTTAACCTCCGGATTGTTGAGAAGCTCCTCCGATTTTCCCTGCATGACCAGATTGCCCGTTTCCAAGACATAGCCTCGCTGAGCAAATTTGAGGGCAAGACGGGCGTTTTGCTCCACTAGCAGGATGGTCGTGCCTTCCCGGCTGATCTCCGCCAACGAATCAAACATACTCAACATCAATTTGGGTGCCAACCCCATGGAGGGCTCATCCAATAGCATCACCCTCTTTGCGCTCATGTAGGCACGAGCCACGGCGAGCATCTGCTGCTCCCCCCCGCTCAACGTCCCCGCCTCTTGATTCTTCCTCTCCTCCAGCCTGGGAAAGATGGAAAACATCCGTTTCAAATCCTTCCTAATCTGCTCATGATCCTTCCGCGCGAAGGTGGCGAGTTTGAGATTTTCCATGACAGTGAGGTTTCCGAAGAGGCGGCGTCCTTCTGGGACATGGGAGATCCCCAACTCGCTGACCACCTTCTCCGGCTTATACTTGAGCATGTCCTTGCCCATAAAGGTCATCTGCGTCCCTTCTTCCACCTCCACCATCCGAGAGATGGCACGTAAGGTCGTGCTTTTTCCGGCCCCGTTAGCCCCGATGATGCATACGATCTCCCCTTCATCCACCTGAAAATCGATGCCGTGGAGGGCTTTGATATTCCCATAGGAAACCCGAAGATTTTTTACCTCCAACAGCATTATTCCACCTCCTCTTTCCCAAGATAGGCTTCAATAACCTTAGGATTACGTTGGATCTCCTCGGGAGTTCCTTCCGCAATCACTTCCCCGAAGTTGAGCGTCTGAATCTGTTCACACAGCTCCATCACCACCTTCATGCGGTGCTCGATCAAAAAGATGGCAGGACCAAACTCCCTATGGATGGTTCGAAAGACCTCCATCATCCCCACCAGCTCTTCCGGTGTCATCCCCACGGTCGGTTCGTCGAGAAAGAGGATCTTCGGCTGAACGGCCAAAGCCCTTGCCATCTCGACCTTTCTCTGGACCCCGTAGGGGAGGTTGAGGACATTCTGATCCGCGAACTGAGCCACACCGAGAAGATCGAGAAGCTCCATCGAGTGTTTCTTTATTTCTGCCTCTTCCCGGTATCGTTTTGAAGTTCCGAAAAAGGCACCCACGAGGCCGTAGGTCAGTTTGGAGTAATGGGCCATCATCACGTGTTCGAGGACCGTCATGTGCCGCCACAGCTTCATATTCTGAAAAGTCCGACCTAATCCTCGGGAGGCAATCTCGTGCGGTTGCAACCCCACGATACTTTCTCCCTCCAAGAGAATCTCACCCTCCGTCGGCGTATAAACGCCTGTAATCAGGTTGAAAATCGTTGTCTTACCCGCCCCGTTCGGTCCGATCAATCCATGGATTTCTCCCGGCTCAATCGTCAGGCTATAGTTGTGAACGGCGCGCAGACCAGAAAAAAAGTGGGTCATGTTTCTAACTTCGAGCAGCGGCATCGTCCTACACCCTCTCCTTCATTTTCAGTTTCGGTTTTAAAATTTCCCGAATATCGAAATGTTTGAAGGCAATCAACCCCGTGGGTCGAAAGATCATCACGAGGATCAACAGAACCGGGATGATAATCCATTTGAAAATCTCGAGAGGTCGCAACATCTCACTCAACAGATTAAATCCAACGGCCCCCACGATCGAGCCTACCACGGAGTTCAATCCTCCGAAATAGACCATAGCCAACACCTCAGCCAATTTCTGGATCCCAAACGTTCCCGGGTTGATATAGCGCAATACATGGGCGAGCAAGCCTCCCGCGATCCCTGCCCAAAAGGCACCAAACATGAAGGCGATCATCTTTGTCTTCCGGGTATTCACGGTCATGGCTTCCGCCGCCGATTCCTCATCCCGGACGGCGTTTAAGGCCTTACCCATGGTCGATTCGACGAAATTGTTAATAGTCCACACACAGAGAATCGCCCAGATAAAAACTGTGGGAAGTGTCGACCAATCGGGCTGGCCACTCAGGCCCCGCGGCCCCCCGATTACCTCCAGATTTTCGATAAGGCTCTTGACGATGAACATGAAGGCGAGGGAAATAATCGCCAGATAATCGCCCCGTGTTCGAAACGAAGGTATCGCCACCACAAGGGCCCCAATCGCCGCCACGACTCCCCCCAACAGCAAGCCTATGGGGAAGAGATACTGTCCGATAGAGGCGGGAAACAGGGCGTGCCCAAAGAGACGGTCGTTCATGAAAAGGCCCACCGTAAAAATCGACGCCACATAGGCTCCAAGAGCCATGAATCCAGGGTGCGAACAGGAAAACTCCCCCATGTAGCCATTGATAACGTTCAAACTCAAGGTCAGCATAATCGCTATCAGAATAAGCTTGATCAACAAGAGGCGGTAGTCACTGACCTGGGCCCACAAGTCTAACGTAAAATACAGGAGGAGAAGATGGAGGGCCGCCGAAAACCACAACGGCATTCTATCCAATTTATCCGCGATCCAATTCAATCCCTTCGCCGTAAGACGGGTAAAGATAGCCACGGGGATCGCATAGACGAGCATGACATAGGCGAAAGCCCCCGGAATCAGGGCTGGTTTCTTCAACATAATCACCACACCAAACAGCACGGGAATCTTCGGAAGTCCCAACATCTCCGAGAGGGGATCCCCTATCAAAGACTCCAGAAGAACAGCCCCAAACGCCCCCAACAACCACCCCAACGCAGGGGTGCCAGAAAAAAACCTTCGAATCCTGTAGAAACGTGTCCCTTTCATCGATGACATCCTTTTTTAAGGCCCTTTGAACGTTGTAACGAGTTGCACACCATGATCTTTTCTCCCTTCCTAAAGACGTAATTTCGCACTGTACGGTTTTCCAAAGAAACCGTACGGCCGGAAAGTCAAAATGGCCAGAACAATGGAAAAGGCAATGAGATCTCGCAACGTGGAAGGGAAAATCATCGCCACAAAAATCTCTATAAATCCAAGCAGAAAACCCGCCAATGCCGCCCCCATGATGGACCCACGGCCTCCAAGGATGGCAGCCACGAACGCCTTCCATCCGATCAAAATCCCCATGTAAGGATCCAGGATGGGGTAGGCGATCCCATAGAGAACCCCACCTGCCGCCGCCAGACCCGATCCAATGGCAAAGGTGAGAGGGGCAATGACATCAATGGAAACCCCCATGAGAGGAACGACGACGAAATCGTAAGACATGGCACGCATCGCCATCCCCCACTTGGTTTTCCGGACAAATTGATCCAGAGCCAACATCAACCCGATAGAAACAAGGACCACGAGAATCTTCTTGTTCGTCACGAAAACTCCCCCAACCTCGTACGTCTTCGACATGATCAGGGACGGAAAATTGAGACGCCGCGCGCCGAGGAGGGCAAGATTACCTGTTTCAAGGATGATACCGATCATGAGTCCCGTAATGGCGGCCGACGCCCTCGGGGCGTTCCGGAGGGGTCGGTACCCGATTCTCTCCACGATCACTCCCACGAAGGACGTCAAGAACATGGAAATAATGATGGTCAAGACGAGAATCAACCAGTGGGGCATCGGGATGAATCCAGATGTAACGAGATAGAGGAGCCCCGTCGCCACCCCAAACCCGATATAGGATCCAACCATAAAGATATCACCATGAGCGAAGTTGAACAGCATCAAGATACTGTAAACCATGGCGTATCCCAAGGCGATCAGGGCATAAAAACTTCCCCATTGCAACGCGTTTACAACGTTTTGAAAAAAGAAGGTGAAATTCATCGAATCTACTCCCCGTCTTCTATGGTTGCAGGAATCCTCGATGTATCATGGATCGCAAAAAATTCTCCCTGGGGAAATCCCCAGGGAGAATCCTGCGTTTTGTTTGTTAGGTTACGGACACACGGATTTGTAGAAGGTATACTCACCTTTGTCGCTGATCTTGACGATCACGGCGCACTTGATGGGATCCCCCTCTTCCGTAAAGGTCATCTTTCCGGTGATACCCTGGAAGTTCTTGATCTTGGCCATTGCGTCACGAACGGCCTTCCGATCTTTCTTGATGTTGCCCGTCAACTTTCCACAGGACTCGATCGCCTTCTGGATGATATGGAGGGAATCCCATGTCAACGCGGCAACATCGTCCGGCACATAACCATATTTTTTCTTGTAACGATCGATAAAGGCCTTGGTGGCACCCTTCGCTCCCGCCGCGGCATAATGCGTGCAGAAGAAACAACCATAACAGTCTTTACCGCACAGTTTAATGGTCTCGGGAGATCCCCAGCTGTCGCTACCCACGATCGGTTTCTTCCATCCCAAGGCGTGAGCCTGCTGGACGATCAAAGGCACCTCGTTGTAGTACTGCGGCAGAAAGAGGAACTGGGCGCCAGACTTGATAATCTTGGTCAACTGAGAGCTGAAGTCGGTGTCCTTGGTGGTAAAACTTTCGTAAGCCACCACGGAACCGGGACCGTGGAGTTTCTCCCACGCCTTCTTGAAGAATTCCGCCAGTCCTTTCGGATAATCGCTGGCCACGTCATAGAGTACCGCCGCTTTTTTGAAACCAAACTCTCCCGTCACGAACTTGGCAATCACCGGCCCCTGAAAATCATCAAGGAAACACCCACGGAACACGTAGGGACGATCCTTCGTCGTATTGGGGTTGGTCGACCACGGACTGATCATGGGACACTTATAGTTGTTACAGACCTCCCCGGCGGGAACGGCCTGCTTGGAAGACTGGGGTCCCACGATGGCGATAACATCATCCTGGGTAATGAGCTTCGTGGCTACCTTGACAGCCGATTCCGCCTTGGATTCATTGTCTTCGATGACCAGTTCCACTTTATACGTCTTACCTCCAACCTTCAAACCACCCGCTTTCTTGATATCCTCAAGCCACATCTGCCCCGCGTACTTACTGCTCTCACCCACCTTCGGAATATCTCCCGTCAAGGGAATGTTCATTCCGACGTAGATGGTTTTGGCTTGGACGGCCGGGGCATGGGAAAAACCAATCCCCACCATCAGCAATGCCAACAAACACGTTACAGCCAAAAATCCCTTCTTCATAAAACCCTCCTTTTAAAAAAGTTTTTGATTAGGGTGAAAACATATATCTTATTGTCCATATTTGTCAAGGTTAGGAGTTTCGAGCCTTTTCTCCCTTCCCTTTACCCTGTCGGTTTTAGTTTATCGCATTATTCCACAATTTTGTCAATAATATTTGCAGAAAAAATTTAATTATATTTTTTTCTTGACATTTTCTTCAAAAACAATTAGATAAATTGCGTAAATAACAAATTTTCAGGGTGTGTTAGAAAGGCACCAAAAGGGCAGAGGGTGAAAACGACATACCTTCACAGCTGGCATAAGGATCGAGGAGCAAAAATGGCTCCCTTTGGGGGCTACGAAATGCCGTTGTGGTATTCATCCGCCAAAGACGAACACCTTTGCGTTCTGACGAACGCCGGCCTATTCGACACCAGTCACATGGCGGCCATCACCATTGAGGGGGCCGACGCATCTTCCCTCCTTCAAAAATGTTTCTCGAAAGACTTGAAACAGTGCGTCGGTCCCCTCAAAAAACCCTTAACATCAGGGCTTTGCACGTATGGCGTCTTTTTGAACGAGGCGGGTCACGTGATCGATGACGCCATCCTTTACAAGTTCGAGGAGAAGCGTTACCTCTGCGTCGTCAACGCGGGGATGGGAGAAAAAATCAGCCGCCATCTCCAGACACACGCCACCTCTTTGTCCGTCCAAATTCGTGATCTAACCGACCAAGTAGGAAAGATGGACCTTCAGGGTCCCAAATCGGGAAAGATCCTACAAAAGGCCTTAAGAAACCCCGACACCGTTTTCGAAGGGATGCGATACTTCAGCTTCAAAGGGACATGGGATGGAACGGGCGTTCCATCGGGGCAGGAAGTGACGCTACAAGACGGCACCTCCATCCTCCTTTCCCGATCGGGATACACGGGAGAATTCGGTTTCGAAATCTTCTGCGAACCGGAACGAACGGAAAGCGTTTGGAATCTTCTCTTGGAAATTGGCAAGGAGGAGGGGGTCATCCCCTGCGGTTTGGCGGCACGGGATTCCCTCCGCGCAGGCGCCGTCCTTCCCCTTTCCCATCAAGACATCGGCGGATGGCCCTTCCTCCGAAATCCATGGATCTTTGCCCTTCCCTATAATAAAAACCAGACGGGATTCACGAAGGACTTCGTGGGAGGGGAGAGCCTCCTGGCAATCCACGACGCCGACTACACCCTGCCTTTCATCGGAAAGGATCCGAGAAAGGTCTCCGTGTCGGAAAACACCCGCGTCCTGGATCCCACCGACACCCCTATCGGAAACGTACTCACCTGCGTGACGGATATGGGAATTGGCAAAACAGGAGAGAAGATCTACAGCGTCGCCAGCCCCGACAAACCAAAAGACTTCGTTCCAAAGGGGCTAAGCTGCGGTTTCGTGAAGGTCACGAAAGCCTTGAAAGAGGGGGACACCATCAAACTGTCGGACGGACGGCGCAGAATTCCCGTCACCATCACCTACGACATCCGGCCGGACCGGACGGCGCGGGTTCCCATCCGATCCATGCTATAAAGATCCAAAGACTTCATCTTTCCATAGAGGCCGAGGGAACCTTTGGTTAAAGGACACACATAAACCCAACACACCACACAAGGGGGACATACACGATGAAAGAAATCAGCGAATTGATTCTGCCAGAAGACATCCGATACACGGAAGACCACGAATGGGCTCGCCAAGAAGGCGACATGGTCCGGGTGGGAATCTCCGACTACGCTCAGGATCAGTTGGGTGACATCGTCTTCGTGGAGCTTCCGGCCGTGGGAGACAGTTTCAACAAAGGAGACGAATTCGGCACCGTCGAATCGGTCAAGACCGTCTCGGAACTTTATATGCCCTTGAGTGGGGAAGTTGTCGCCATCAATGAAGAGCTGGCCGATCATCCTGAATACGTCAACACCGATCCCTACGGGAAGGGTTGGATGATCGAGATAAAGCCATCCGCCCTCGACGAATGGGATTCCCTGCTTGATAAGGATGCTTACCTCAAAGGGCTGGAGGAATAAGGCTCATGCGATACCTTCCTCATACCCCCGAAGAAATCGACGAAATGTTGCGCTCCATCGGGTGTAACACCCTGGACGATCTCTTTGCCCCAATTCCGAAAGACTGCCGGCGCTCCAACGAATTAAACCTCCCGGAACCCCTGACGGAGTGGGAGCTCAATGACCACATGGACGCCCTAAGCTCCCGTGTCTCTGTACCACCTCGAGCCAAAATATTCCTCGGAGCGGGCAGCTACCATCACCACATCCCGGAAGCGCTTCACCATCTCCTTCTCCGCAGCGAATTCTACACGGCCTACACCCCCTACCAACCCGAAATCAGTCAGGGAACCCTTCAAGCCATCTACGAGTATCAGACATTCGTAACCCGCCTGCTGGGGATGGAAGTCGCCAACGCCTCCATGTACGACGGCGCCTCCGCCCTAGCGGAAGCCCTCCTCATGGCCATCCGCATCACCCGCCGGAAGAAGGTAGCGCTTTCCAAGCTCATCCATCCCCACTACCGCAGGGTAGCGGCCACCTACCTTTCCGCCTCCGGTCATGAAACCGTGGAGCTTCCCTATCGAGAAGACGGAACCACCGATTTGTCCGATCTCGGCGATCCCAAGGAATATGCCGCCGTCGCCGTCCAATCTCCCAATTTCTTTGGGTGCATCGAAGACCTGAAAAACCACGAGTCCATCGTCCACGCCGATCCCAAAACCCTTTTCATTGTGGCCTTCACAGAACCGCTGGCTTATGGGCTCCTGACACCCCCCGGCGCGTATGGTGCCGACATCGTCTGCGGAGAGGGACAAAGTTTCGGCAATCCCCAATCCTTCGGAGGGCCGGGTTTAGGCATGTTTGCCTCCAAAACAAAATACGTCCGAAACATGCCCGGCAGGTTGGTGGGACAAACGGTTGACAAGGATGGAAAACGGGGCTTCGTTTTGACCTTGGCGACGCGGGAACAACACATCCGTCGAGAACGAGCCACCTCGAACATCTGTTCCAACGAAGGCCTCTGCGCCCTCGCGGCGGTAATGTATATGGCCTTCCTCGGAAATCGGGGGATGCGGGCACTGGCTCAACTCAACCACGACAAGGCGGAATATCTCAAAACGGTGCTGAGAGAGGCGGGGGGGGAAACGCCCTTCACCGCTTCTACTTTCCACGAATTCGTCGTAAAGCTCCCCGCCGATTTCAAAGAAAAACGAAAAGACCTTGTCGGTAAAGGCATCGTGGCGGGGCTTCCCCTGGAAGACGACTATCCCGACCTTCCAAACCATTATCTCTTCTGCGCTACCGAAACCGTCTCCAAAAACGACATGGACACCCTTGCGAAGGAGATTTCGTCATGAAAACGACAGAATCGATCGGAACTACCGGATTGGTCATGAACGAACCCCTGCTTTGGGAGAAGGGAAAGACGGGACGCGTTGGCTTTTCCCTCCCCAATCAGGATGTCCCCTCCGCTCCCTTGGAAAAAGAGCTTGTAAGGGACGGGCTGGATTTCCCGGACTTGAGCGAGGTGGATGTGGTCCGCCACTTCACCCGCCTGTCCCAATGGAACTATGGAGTGGACACGGGCATGTACCCCCTTGGATCGTGCACCATGAAATACAACCCAAAAACCCACGAAAGGCAGGCGGCCCTTCCGGGATTCGCCCAGGCGCACCCCTTTCTCCCCGCCGAGTTGGCGCAGGGCGTCCTCGCGCTGATGCACGATCTGGAAAGATACCTCGCCGAAATCACGGGACTGCCCGCCGTAACCCTCCAGCCAGCGGCCGGAGCGCATGGAGAACTCACGGGGATGATGATCGCTCGAGCCTATCATGTTCACCTCGGTTCTCCCCGCCACAAGATATTGATCCCCGATACGGCCCATGGAACGAACCCCGCGAGCTGCACCCTTTGTGGTTTCGCCTCCGTCTCGGTGAAATCCAACGACAAGGGCATCCTTTCCCCCGAGACCGTGGAAGCCGCCATGGATGAGGACACGGCAGGGATCATGATCACCAATCCCAATACCTTGGGATTTTTTGAAGAAAACATCAAGGCCATCGCGGAGATCGTCCATGCCAAAGGGGGATTGGTCTATATGGACGGCGCCAATATGAACGCCATGATGGGCGTGGTCAGCCCCGGTGAAATCGGCGTGGACATCATGCATCTCAATCTACACAAAACCTTCTCCACCCCCCATGGAGGGGGAGGCCCCGGAGCGGGGCCCGTCTGTGTCAGAGAAGATCTCGCCCCCTTCCTTCCGGTTCCCCGGATTCAAAAAGAGGGAAATACCTTCTATCTTTCCTACGACTTCCCTCAATCCATCGGCAAGATACACGCCTTCTACGGTAACGTGGGAGTACTCATCAAGGCCTACAGTTACATCCGAACCATGGGAAAAGAACTGAAAAGGGCGAGCCAACTGGCCGTCCTGAACGCCAATTACGTAAAAGAACAACTCAAAGATACCTTTTTTCTCCCTTACGACCGCCCCTGCATGCACGAATGCGTCTTCACTGACAAATTTCAGGAAGCTCAAAAGATTACGACCCTCGACATCGCCAAGCGTCTCATCGACTACGGCTTTCATCCCCCTACCATCTACTTCCCCCTCGTCGTGCACGGTGCCCTCATGATCGAACCGACGGAAACGGAATCGAAAGAGACCCTCGACAGCTTCATCGAGACCTGTAAGGCCATCGCTGTGGAGGCACAAAACAATCCCGAAAAGCTACGAGAAGCCCCGACCAAACCCAAAGTAAGGCGTCTGGACGAAACCCTTGCCGCCCGGCATCCCCACCTAGCGGACTGAGCACGATGACCCGATGGGAAACAATAAACCGACCTGGATCCTCCTAGAGTTCACATCTCCCCAGCCCTACCTTCCCCTCCTGGCCCTCCAACGCCGCCTCGTGAAGGCCCGGCACGAGGGAAAGCTCGACACGGAGATTCTTCTCTGCCTGGAGCACACCCCCGTCTTCACCCTGGGACACAACGGAGGTAAAGAAAACCTTCGAATCCCAGAAAAGCTTCTCCTCGAACGGGGAATCCAACTCGTCAAAACAGAACGGGGAGGAAACATTACCTATCATGGACCCGGCCAGCTCATCCTCTACCCCATCATAAACCTCCGTAAGGCACGTCTGCGTGTCACGGAATACGTAAAACGCCTGGAAGACATCATGATACGGACGGCGGCCGAGGTAGGAGTGACCGCCGCTCGGCACCCTCTGCACCGGGGAGTATGGGTGGGTCCCCGAAAACTGGGGAGTCTCGGCATCGCCGTGCGTCACGGCATTGCTTTTCACGGCTTGGCCTTGAACGTCAACGTGTCCCTCGAACCCTTTTCATGGATAGATCCCTGTGGGCTGAAGGGGACGACCATGACCTCCTTGAAAGAGGAGAGCGGCCGTGATACGGATATGGAAACCGTAAGAAAAATCCTTCTACGCCAGACGGAGGGAATCTTCAACGTGAACATCGACCGAGAATCGACGCCCACAACAAAGATCACATCCTTCACCGAACATCCTCATCAGGGAACCTAAAGACATGTCTTCCTCTCTCCGCAAACCGAAATGGCTCGCGAAACCCCTCCCGAAGGGAGCCTCATACGAGGCCACGCGGCGCCTCCTAAAAAAAACCTCTCTCCATACCGTTTGCCAAGAGGCGAAATGTCCCAACCTGTGGGAATGTTTTTCACGCCACACGGCCACGTTCCTTATCCTGGGAGACCGGTGCACCCGAAACTGCCAATTCTGCGCCATACAACACGGTCCCCTAGGTCCCCCCGACCCGTTGGAACCGAAGCGAGTTGCCCATGCCGCGCGAAAACTAGGGCTCCATTACGTGGTCGTTACCTCCGTGACACGAGACGACCTTCCCGATGGAGGGGCGCATCACTTCGCCCAGACCATTCAAGAAATAAGAAGGCAAATACCTAAAGCCAAGGTGGAAGTCCTCATCCCCGATTTTGGGGGAAACGACAACGCCCTTCAAACCGTGCTGGATGCGAAGCCCGACATCCTCAACCATAACATCGAAACGGTCCCCCGTTTGTACCACACCGTGCGTCCCGGCGCCGATTACCAGCGATCCCTAACCCTCCTCGCCAAAGCGAAAGCCTACGCCCCTTCGATACCCGTAAAGACGGGTATCATGCTCGGGCTGGGAGAAACGAAGGAGGAGGTTCGGCAGACCCTCGAAGACCTACGGAAATCGGGATGCGCGATCCTCACGATCGGCCAATATCTCCAGCCTTCTCGGCACCACGCGCCGGTTGCTCGCTATCTCCCTCCCGAAGAATTCGACGAATGGAAAGCGATAGGTCATCAGATGGGTTTCATCGATGTCTTCAGCGGCCCCTTCGTGAGAAGTTCCTATCACGCCGAGACCTTATACCGAAAGGTTCTCGGCCCTTCCTCCCGCCCCTCAACGTCAACCTTGGAGGTGTCCCATGCGTAAACGCTTTATCATGACCGCCTTTGGAAAGGACCGTCTGGGGTTCATCGCGGATGTCTCCCGTGTGATCTTTGAAAACGGTTGCAGCTTGGAAGACTCCACGATGACCAACCTGGACGACGAATTCGCCATGATCTTCCTCGTCGAAGGGGAGGACGACGCGTCAAAAGAGAATGACCTCCTCACCCGCCTGGAGCGCGAATGCCGACGTCTGGAGATGGAAAAAGGCATCGCCGCCTTCGTTCGCCCCCTCTCCAAACGGACGCCACCGCCCAAAGAAGCGGTTTCCACCTACATCCTTCACGTGGAAGGGCTCGACCAAGCGGGAATCGTCTACAAGATCAGCCGTTACCTCGCGGATCACGCCATCAACATCACCCATTTCGAATCCAAGAGCGCCCCTTCTCCCCAGACGGGAGCCCCCATGTATACCATACGCCTCACCATAGAAGTACCTGAAGGGGCGAATTTCGAAGAGCTGGAAGAGGGCCTCATCGAAATCGGAAACGAGCTAAACGTAGACATAACAGTGGAATAGAAACCCACTGTCTTTGAACCCCTCCGGCGCGACACCCTCGCACGGCCATGTCCACCCCTCCCGCCGTTCTCGGCAGACATCTCTCGCCCTCGAATCGAAGTGAAACAACTCCGGCCCGACACGTTATCGACGCCGGTTATCCTTTCCCTATGCCAATCGTTTTCTAAACCAAAACCAAAGAAAACAAAAAGAAGAACTCAGCACCACCACAAATTGTAGGATTCTCTCGATACCAACCTCCCACTCCCAATTATTAAACAAATAGGAAAACTTGGGAATGAAGAGGGTATATTCGTACGGAATAAGCTGATGCATCAAGACATCTGTCTCGTATCTTCCCCACACGTGCACGTACTCATATCCATTGATACCAATGGAAACCAAACACACCGCAATAAAAAAAGCCTGGATCAACCTATTGGATTTCTTCACTGCCGTGAGCAGAAAGGGAAAAACAAGGTGTACGGCGGGCACAAAGGAGAGAAGATAGCGAGGCCCCCAGCACCATCCCCCTTCCCAGCTATACCATTTCCCATACACACCTAAAAAAACCGCAAACGACAAAACCGCCACCCCCAAGAGACAAGAACGATCAAATTCGAAATTTTGATACGACACCACGAAAAACACCACGCATGGAAGTGTCAAAGGAGAATAGAGGATTAGCCCGCGACCGATCGAAAACAGCAATCCATACAAGCCAATCACGATCGGTGAAGTAAAACTTTCCCTTTTATACCCAAACTGCAAAAAAGAACCGTACCTTGCATAATTGTAAAAGAGAAAAATGCCCATGACGATGAATAAAACAACCAAACTCT
>CAZOBB010000097.1:0-2554 GCA_964577975.1 uncultured Thermodesulfobacteriota bacterium
ACCCAGGCCGGTCATGAGGAACAAACACGAAAGGACTCAAAGGGAGGATTTCATCCACCACCCTTTCTTTTCGATAGGGAGGAAAAATTACGGGATAGACCCCTTGGAGATAGGACGTTTTCCACCCCTCCCGAAAATTCATCTGGCCGACGCCATGAAAGGGGCCTTCCTTCCAAACCAAAAGGTCGAAGTGTTCGTGTTGGTCGTGCTGGTGTCGAGTCGAGTAGAATTCCCGGTTTCTCGTCGCCGGGGAACCGTGGCACGAGCATCTTCTCCCGGTGCAGGCCTGCCCCTCCCCCGGAGGAGGAACAACCAACCCTATTTGGAAAAGGAGGAGCATGAAGGTCAAGGCAACCAGCGACTGGCAAAAGATTCTTTTTTTCCCCCGGCCCGGCCGGAAAGAAAAAATTAGGAACTTTCTCCGTAACCGCCGCATACCGTAACCCCGCTTACGCTCCCGGACGCAGGTACCGCTTAAGACTCCGCGTCAAGTAGTCCGCGTCGATCCATCCCAAAATAACCTCAAGGATCTTACCATCCTTGCCGATCAAGAAATTGGTCGGCAACCCCCTCACGTGGTACGTTCTCGCCACTTTCGCTCCCTTGTCCAGCAGGATCGGAAAGCCCACCGGGTGTTTCCTGACGAAATCTTCCACGTGAACCTTTGGCTGATCCACGTTCACCCCCAGAATCTCAAAGTCCGGGTACTTTTTTTTTAACTCGGGATATACCTTCCCCAACACGTCAAACTCCTCGTGACACCGGGGACACCACTCCGCCCAGAAGTGCAGATGAACCAGTTTTCCCTTGAAACTCGACAGCCGATACGTCTTGCCGTCCAACCCCGTGAGCTGGAAATCGGGGGCCGTTTTCCCCACGCTGGCCGGGTTCCTCTCCCCGCACCCGACCGCTACGAGCAAGAGGAGCAGGACCAATGCCACCCCCTTCCGTCCGATCAGCCCTGCCGCAATCCCGTGGTCCCTCGTTTCCATGCCTCGACACCCCTATAGATCCTGCTTGGAGAACAGGTATCCCGCCAGGAGCAGGGGGACGACGACCCAAATGAGGATCAGACCGACGCTGAGGATGATCCCCGCGCCCAATCCCCCGTACTGGCGGATCAACCCGGCCCCCGCCGGACCCAGGGCCGAAGTTCCGCCCACCGTCATTAAGGTCAACACCCGAACGATGTCGATGGGATTCCCCAGCAACGAGAAGTAGAGCACCGTTCGCAGGTAGCGCTCTTCCACCGCATAAGAAATGGCGATTACGCAAAGGTCGTAAAAAATCACGAAGAAGAACCATAAGAGCAGACTGACCACCAGGGCCTTCGCCTTCCCTTTCGAAAGCACGGTGATCAAAATGGATATGGAGAGGAAGATCGTCGCCAGGCCGACGGAAAGCAACACGAAGATGATATACTTCCAAATCCCTTCATATCCGGAGCGAAAGGCGATGACCAGGCCCGCCACCCCGAACCCGATCAGGGTCGACACGAGGAGCGTGACGAAAAGCCCTCCCGTCTTTCCCGCGAGAATCTCAACCCGCGAAAGCGGCTGGGCGGCAAGCATGTCGATTTCCCCGTGTTCCCCGGAAAAGCTGTTGGCCCCCAGGACCAGGGCCACGATCGGGATCACGTAGATAATCAGGTTCAGGAGACTCGCCACGGTCCGGTAGAAATCCTGAAACTCCACCTCATACCCGATGAAGGCCAGCCCGAAATAGGAAATTCCCAGGGCGATCAGGGCAAAGGTGACGCTGAACCCCATAATCCACTTGCTTCGAACGTTCATCAGCAGTTCATGGTTGGCAATGCAGCCAATTGTACGGAGTCTCATCAGAGTTTCTTCTCCTCTTCCTTGAAATGTCCGCCCTTGACCCAAAATTTCCCGAGCACCTTCCCCGTATCCTTGTCAATGAAGGCGAAGTCCCGACCCGGCTTGTTCGCGGTGAAGCGAATTTGCCGGGGATGTCCCTTTTTAATTTCGGCAAAGGTTGCGACATCCTCGTACCCTTTGATTGTCACGTGGTAAACCTTGTCGTCCTCTGTTTCCGCCACGATCTCTACGATGTCATTGTAGTTCACTTCCACCACGTGGGGCGTCATGATACCGTTCTTGATCACTACCCGGGCCACCACGTTGGCCTCTTTGTAAAGTCCCCACAGGTCGTCAAACTTCAAAATCTTTCCGTTATGCTCCTTCGCAAAAGCGATCGCTTTTGCCCGGTCACGGAAACAGGCCACGCCAAATCCCATCACCGTCACGATGTTCGCCTTCACAAACGTTGCCTTCTTCACGTTGACCCACTTCTTGTCGTAGTAATCCTTGACAAAATAGGCCGCCACATCCTCCGGCGTGATCCCAAGATGCAGCTTCCGTGACAAGTCGAAATACCGGATCATGCAGATGGGATCGTCGAATTTCTTCACCTTCCCCCTCTTCGTGATGAACTCGGCGGCAAACCGCTGATCCGTAATCAGCATCCGGCAGGTTTCACAGACGTCCTCCTCCGGGTAGATATCCACGGGTTTCGGATTCTTGCTCCCCCGGCA